>NZ_JBGCCT010000009.1 GCF_041260665.1 Catenulispora sp. GP43
CACCACACAACCCGGGCAGCCGGGACACTGCACCCTGCCCCCGCGAACCATCATTTTCCGGCCAGGCCGCTCGCCGCGCAGGCGCCGCCGGAGGCGCTTTTGACCTTGACTGTGGCTTTTGACTGCGGCTTTTGACTGTCGCAGTAGACGAAACCACCTACCCACACCACCGCCACCCACACGACGCGACACACCACCGACCCGCGCCACCAACGAATCCCGCAAACCATGCGCGAAGCCGTAAAAAGCTTCTAAACCCACCACCCGACCGCATGCTCCCGCGAAACCCGCAGGTACCTCACAGGCAGCACCGAAACAAAGCAGGTCAGTGGCCGCGGAAAGCCTCCTCCAACCACCAGGAGGCCTCGTCCGCAGCCACTTTCGCGTCCAGCAGCAGCGGTCGGTCCCGCGGCCCGGCCAGCCACGGCGCGACCACCTTGAGGTCCTCCGGCGTGCGGACGGTGGCGGCCTCGCAGCCGAAGCCGCGCGCGATGGCGGCGATGTCGGTGTCCGGGAACGTGACCGTCGCCAGGTCGTCGCCGTGCGGCCCGAAGTGGTGCACCTCCGCGCCGTACGCCGCGTCGTTGTACACGACGATGAACAGGCCCAGCCGCTCCCGGACCGCCGTCTCCAACTCCGTGACCGACATCAGCGCGCCGCCGTCGCCCAGGGCCGCGACGGTCAGCCGGTCGGGACGGGCCAGCGCGGCGCCGATCGCGGTGGCCAGGCCCAGCCCGATGGACTGGTAGGCCTGGGTGAAGACCAGGCCCTCGGCGTCGGGGACGTCCAGGTACATGACCGGGTAGCCCATGAAGTTGCCGGAGTCGACGGCGACGGTGCGCTCGGCGGGAAGCAGGGTGTTGAGTTCGGCCGAGAGGGTGCGCGGGTCGATGCGGTCGGCGGTGGAGCGGTCGGCGAAGGGGATCTGCGGCCAGCGGCCCTCGGTCCGGACCAGGCCGGCGATCTCCCGGGAACGGTAGCCGTGCCTGGTGCGGATCCGGTCGGCGACCTGCCGCGCGGTGTCCGCGGCGTCGCCGACCACCCCGAGGTCCACCCGCCGGTGCCGGCCCAGCGCGTCCTGCTCGGTGTCGACCTGCGCCACCTTCGCGTCGGGCGCGATGAGCGTGCCGTGGCGCAGCGTCCACATGTTCAGGCCGCAGCCCCAGCCGACGATCAGGTCCGCGGCCCGGATCAGCTCGGCGGCCAGCGGCGTGGCGAACCCGCCGCTGACGTCGAGGTCGAACGGATCGCCGCGGAACAGCCCGCGCGCGGCGGCGGACGTGGCGAGCAGCGCGCCGGCCCGCTCGGCCAGCACAGCGATCGCCTCGCCGGCGTCGGCCAGCCGCGCGCCGCGCCCGGCGATGAAGACCGGACGCTCGGCCTCCTCCAGGAGCGCGGCCAGCGCGGAGATGTCGTCCTCGCGCGGGTGCACCGTCGAGCCGCCGGACAGCAGCCCGAAGCGGTTCCCGCCCTCGACCCGCTGCTGCTGCACGTCCAGCGGCAGGTTGAGGATGACGGTCCGGCGCTCGGACTGCGCGGTGGCCACGGCGGTCAGCGTGTCGGCGCGCGCCGACCTGGCGCTGTTGACCCGGCGTGGCAGGGCGCCGACGGCTCGGGCCAGGGCGTTCTGGTCCACCCAGAAGTTGGACAGCCGGGAGGTGGCCTCGGCGGCCAGGACGACCAGCGGCGTGCGGCTCTTGGCGGCCTCGGCGATGCCGGTCATGGCGTTGGTCAGGCCCGGGCCCTGGTGCACGGACAGCACCCCGAGCCCGCCGCTGGCCCGCGCGTAGGCGTCGGCCATGGTGGCCGCGCCGCCCTCGTGCCGCGCGGCGACGAACCGCGCCCCGGCGTCGACCAGGGCGTTGGTGACGTGGAAGTTGCCGCTGCCGACCACGCCGAAGACCACGTCGGCGCCGGCTTCGCGCAGGGTCTGGCCGACTTCGGAGGCGACGGTCTCTTGTGCGGGCATGGGTCCTCCGATCGCTCGGGACGCGGCGGCATTCACCTACCCGCCACTGTGTGCTTCACAACGCCGCCCCGGGGGCGCACGGAATTTCGCTCACTACGGGAGAACGCGTGCCGACCGGCAGGCCGAAGCCGGGAAAGGTGCCGCCGGCTGCGCCATCATCCCTCCCGCTCGACCAGCGCCAGCACCCGCGCCGGACTCCCCGATCCGCGCACGATCGGCAGCGGCGCGGCGATCAGCACCGCGCCGCGCGCCGGCAGCAGGTCCAGGTTGCGCAGCTGCGTCAGTCCGTACTTGCCGGCGCCGAGCATGAAGGAGTGGCAGGGGAAGGGCGGGTCGAAGCCGTGGGCGGCGCCGGCGTCGGTGCCGACCGTCTCCACCCCGATGCCGCGCAGCGCTGTCTCCTGCGCGAGCCATTTCGCGCATTCGACGGAGAAGCCGGGGCTGTGCGGCCCGGTCTCGTTCGCGTTCAGGAACGCGGCCTGGTCGCCGGCGCGGGCGTCCCAGCCGGTGCGGTACAGCAGCCAGCCGCCTTCCGGCAGCGGGCCGTGCTTGGCCTCCCACTCGCGGACGTCCTCGATCTGCAGCAGGTGGTCGGGGTCGTCCGCGGCGCGGTCGGAGGCGTCCAGGACCACCGCGGGGCCGATCAGCCGGCGCGGCGCGACCTGCGAGACGTCCTCGCCGTCGCGGCCGGTGATCCAGTGCACCGGGGCGTCGAAGTGGGTGCCGACGTGTTCGCCGGTGACGATGTCGTTCCAGTACCAGGCGGGGCCGCGCTCGTCGTAGTGGCTGATCTCGCGGAGCGAGAACTCGACCGTGTTGGTGAAGGGCTCGGGCAGGTGCAGGATCGGCGTCTCGTGCGACAGCGGCGCGGTGAGGTCGACCACCTCGATCGTCCCGGCGGCGACCGCCTCGGCCAGCTGGGCCAGCAGCGTCATATCTGGCACGGTACTCCCGGCACGACCGCTCGTCAGCCGCGCGGCGGCGCGCTCTTTCGCCGCCGGACGCGGATTCTGACGGATACTGAAGCGTATGAGTACAAGGCGGACGATTCTCCGGGGCGGCATCGCGGCGCTCGGCGCGGCGATGGTGACGGCGGCGTGCGACTCCTCGCACGGCAACGTCGGGGGCGCGGCGACGAGTTCGGCGACGACCGGGACGACGTCACCGGCGTCACCCACATCGCCGACTTCGCCGACCTCGCCGACCTCGCCGGCGACCGGGTCAGGCTCCGCATCCCCCGCACCGTCCCCGACCGGCACGTCGACCGCGCCGTCGCCGACGGTCACCCCGGGCGGCCCGTCGTCCCCGGCCGCGTCCCCGACCGTGCCGACGCCGGCCGCCCTGTGGACGCCGGGCCCCGGCGAGCTGAACCCCGACGTCAAGGCGGTGGCCGTCCAGCACATCGTGGCCGAGCTGAACCGCCCCGACCTCCTGGTGTACGACGCGCAGTACGGCGGCCTGCTCGACACCTCGGCCAGCGTCCTGGTGGTCACCAGCGTCGCCACCTACGACGTGCGGCTGGTGCAGGCCAGCCCGCGCTGGACGGTGACGCAGGTGAACCCCTCGCAGCCGGGACCGCCGACCACGACCCCCACCGCCGCCGCGAAGACCCTGCTCGCCAACCCCCGCGTGAGCCTGCCGCCGGCCGGGCTGGCCGACGTGCGCAGCGGCCAGGTGCACGACAGCGTCCTGACCGTGCTGCAGGAGCTGTCGCAGGAGCACGAGCTGATGGTGAGCGTGGTGCGCTCCGGCCACCCGATCTACGTCTTCGGCACCAACCGGCTCTCCGACCATCCGCGCGGCCGGGCGGTTGACGTCTGGCGGATTGACGGCCACGCTGTCGTGGACCCCGCGACGCCGACCGCCCTCGTTGACAACCTCATGCGCAGGGCCGCGGCGCTCGGCTCGTACAACGTCGGCGGGCCCCGGCAGCTGTCGGGCCCGCAGTTCTTCAGCGACCCGACCCATCACGACCACGTGCATATGGGATTCACCACATGAGCCTCCTGAAATCGCTGCGGGCCCAGTCCGCCAAGCTGGCCGACCTGGCACCGGACGTCCGCGAGGACAAGCACGACGCCGTTCACCAGATGCGGGTCGCGGCCCGGACGCTGCGCGCGAACCTGCGGACTTTCAAAGACGTGCTGCCCGGTGACGAGAAACGCGTGGCGCTGGTCGAGGAGCTGGGCTGGCTCGGCGACGCGCTCGGGCCCGCGCGCGAGGCCGAGGTGCTGGCCGGGCAGGTGCTGGACCTGCTGGAACGGACGCCGCCGGAGTACGTCCTGGGCCCGGTGCGCGAGCGGGTCGAGCGGGTCTTCGCGCTGGAGCGGGAATCAGCACTCGGACGCGTCACCGACGCCCTGGACTCGCCGCGCTATCGCAGACTTCTGAAGAACCTCGACACGTATTTCGCGTCGGCGAAGCCCGGCAAGGACGCCGACCTGTCGCGCCTGCACCGGCGCGTCCGCAAGCGGATGCGCGCGGCGCTGCCGATGGAACACGGCGCCGAACGGGACGTCGCGATGCACGACGCGCGCAAGGCCGCGCGCCGGGCCCGCTACGCCGCCGACGCGCTGGGGCTGCCGGACGCCAAGCCCATCAAGGCGCTGCAGGACGTGCTCGGCGAGGAGCACGACCGGGTGGTCGCCGCCTCGGCGCTCGTCGATCTAGCCGCCGGCGCGCACCAGGCCGGGGAGGACTCGTTCACGTACGGGGTGCTGCTCGGGCTGGTGCGGTGCGATTCGCGGGACTTCGACAAGCGGGTGCGCAAGGCCTGGAAGGCTGCGAAGCCGAGCCTGAAGTAGCGCTCTGTATCCGATCGAAGACCTCCGGCAAACACCGGGCTACGTGCATGGAACGTATCCGGTCCCTGATGGGTGAATCTTTGCATCAGGGCCCGATGTTCAGGGATTGCCCTGTAGCGAAGACCCTGGATCAGCGTCATGGTGACCGGTGACCACCTTCCCCCACGACCTGGAGGTTCCATGCCGACCCAGCGCCGTCTAGGCCTGTCCTGGACGAAACGCCTCGCCGTGGCCGTCGCCGCCACCGCGTCCGCCGTCACCGTCACCGTCATCGCCAGCCCCGCCGCCAACGCGACCGTGTACGGATCCTGCAACATCAGCGGCTGTGCCGCCGCGGCCTCGGCGAACTCGACCTGGCAGTCCATGAACTACCCGAGCTCGCGCGGCTGGTACGACTGGCCGGACGGCGAGTGCAACTACGCCGGCGGCACCTACTACAACGACGACGGCCAGCTGCCCGCCGGCGACAGCTTCCAGGAGTTCGACGTCAACCCGCGCGCGTGCGGCGCGCACCGCGACGCGGTACGGATCGTCGTGGACATGGACACCGGGGAGGTGTGGTACTCGCCGGACCACTACAGCGACTTCTACCAGCTGTCGGGCTCGTAGGGATCGCTCTTCAGGGCTGCGCCGCCGTCGGCCTCGACGGCGGCGCGGTCTACTCTGAGCTGCGTCAGCACTCGAAGGATCCGGGGGGACGTGCTCACTGTGGCAAAACAAGTGCGAGACGAGACATCGGACGGGGACCTCGCGACGCACCCCGCGGCGACGCGCTACCGCAGGAGGGCGGCCGGTGCCGCCCTCATCCTGGTTCTCGGCCTGACAGTCGGCTTCGCCGTGGCGATGAACATCCTCGGCTGGCATGCCGCGTTCTTCGGGCCGCACGTCGGCGCGTGCCACGCCGTGGGCGCGAAGTCCGGTTGCGCCGCGTCGCCGGGCTTCCCGTCGATCATCTTCCTGGCCGTCGGCCCGTTCTTCGTGATCGGCGGCCTCTGCTCGGCCGCCGTGAAGTGGTGGCCGACGAGCTTGCGCAAGAAGCTCCCGCGCGCGATCCTCGCCGTCGGTGTCATCATCGGCCTGTTCCCCGGTGTGTTCATCTATCACTGGCGGCGGACCAGCGAGGCCAGCCTTTCGATCGGCGGCCTGCACGTGCCGCAAGCCCGGTGGGTCGCCGCGACGGACCGGCCGTCGACGGTCCGCGAGGTGGGCTCCTGGGCTGACGGCTCGACGGTCGTGCGCGTGCGGACCGATGCGGTCATCGCCTATGCGGCCGGCGACGGGCATGTCGAATGGACCTTCCCGATCCCCGGCCAGGACACCGTCTGCACCGTCAGCCACACCGTGTCCGAGCACATCGGCCTGGTCGCCTATCGGGCCGACGGGCAGCCGTGCACGGAAGTCGGGGCCATTGATCTGCGGAGCGGGAAGCAGTTGTGGACCGTCGAGCGTGAAGCCTCGGCGCTCTCCGCCATCATCGAGACTTCCTCCTCCAACTCCGTAGCCGTCGGCGCGGACACCGCTCTCCTGAAGGAGGACGGCGGGATCCGGGCGGTCTCACTCCGCGACGGGACGCCGCGGTGGCGGAGCCAGGTCACGGATTCCTGTACCGAGGACGCGGTCGCGGGGGACGCGGGTCAGGTGCTGGCCATCGAAGGCTGCGGCTCCGGCGGGGAGACGGTCGCCCTCGACGCGAGTACCGGGGCCGTCCGCTGGAAGGCGAAGCTCCCGGTCCCGGGCTCCTTCGACGTGCGGCAGGTCCTGTCGGTCGATCCCGCCGTCGTGCACGTCTCCGAACAGGCGTCGCGGCCCGTGGACGTCGTCGTCTCCTACGACGCGCAGGGCCGCCAGCGCGCTGCGATCCCCACCGCCCAGCCGGACGAGGACATCGCGATCAGCGACCCCGTCGCCGATCTGCTTCAGGACGCACCGGTCCCGCACGCCGTGATCACGGACGACCTCCTGGTCTCCCCGGTGACGCTGCCCGACGGGACCGACCAGATGGCCGCGTTCTCGCTGGCCGACGGACACCGCCTCTGGCAGAACACGGCGGACAGTGATTCCGACTGGTGGACGTCCAACCGCACCGCCGCGCTGGACCTCCAGCCGGACGGACTATATGTCGCCACACCGGGCTGGAGCCGTCCGCGGATCGTGCGGCTCGACCCGGGCACCGGACGCGTGACGATGGCGTACGTCATCTCCGGCGACAAGAGGTTCGACTGGGACGGGGGCGAGCTGTTCGTCGTCGACGGTGGCTATGTGCGGGTCGCCGAAGACGGCACGGGAGACAACCGGCCCATTGCGATGTGGCGCTAGCGGCGTCGGCGATCTCGCCGGTCTCCCCCGCTCACTCCATAAGCCCCGCCGCCACCGTCGCCCCCAACTCCCAACACGCCTCCAGATCAGCCTTCGCAGCCTCCCCGGTCACCGTCACCGGCCGGAACACCCGCTCCCAGCCCATGCCGCCGGCGATCGACTCGATCGCCCGCAGCGCGCCGGCGGTGTCGTTGTTGCCGTGGACGTAGGCGGCGTACGGGAGCTTCTTCGTGGCGTCCAGGCAGGGGTAGTAGACCTGGTCGAAGAAGTGCTTCAGGGCGCCGGACATGTAACCGATGTTCGCCGGCGTCCCCACGATCACCGCGTCGGCGGCCAGAACGTCCACCGCCGTCGCGGCCAGGGCCGGGCGTCGCACCACCGTCACGCCCTCGATCTGGTCGTCGGTCGCGCCGGCGAGGACGGCCTCGAACATCGACTGCAGGGTCGGCGACGGCGTGTGGTGGACGATCAGCAGGGTGGGCATGTCGTGATCCTGCCATTCGCGGCCAGTCTCAACGACCGGCACCGGCCCGACGGTGCGCCGAACCGCCCGATCGGGTGGAGCGCCGGCGGTCGGGGGCTTTGTGCGCGCCCGGCGCTTCTGTTCACTGCGATGCTGGACTACTACTGGTAGAAACGACCGATCGGGGAGGTCCGCTAGTGGAACCGCTGAGAGCAGAGGATCCGCGTACTGTGGGCCCTTATGTGCTGATCGCGCGGCTGGGTACCGGGGGAATGGGGCAGGTGTTCCTGGGCCGGACGCGCGGTGGGCGGACCGTCGCGGTGAAGGTGGTCAAGGCCGAGTTGGCGCAGGACCGGGAGTTCCGGCGGCGGTTCCGGCAGGAGGTCGCGGCGGCGCGGCTGGTGTCGGGGCGGTTCACCGCTCCGGTCGTGGATGCCGATCCCGAGGCGGCGACGCCGTGGCTGGCCACCGCTTATGTGTCCGGGCTGACGCTGCGCGCCGTGGTGGGCGCCGGTTCGCTGCTGCCGGAGACCTCGCTGCGGGTGCTGGCCTACGGGCTGGCGCGGGCGCTGGCCGAGATCCACGCGGCCGGGGTGGTGCACCGGGACATGAAGCCGTCGAACGTGATGCTGGCCGTGGACGGCCCGCACGTCATCGACTTCGGCATCTCCCGGGTCATCGCCGCCGCGGATCTCACGCGCACCGACGTCGGCACCATCATCGGCTCCCCGGGGTTCATGTCGCCGGAGCAGACGCAGGGGCAGGAGCTCACCGGCGCCACCGACGTCTTCTCGCTCGGCACCGTCCTGGCCTACGCCGCCACCGGTCGCAACCCGTTCGGCGGCGGACCGGAGCACGCGCTCCTCTACCGCATCGCGCACGGCGACCCGGACCTGTCCGGCGTGCCGGACTCGCTGGCGCCGCTGATCGCCATGTGCCTGGCCAAGGAACCGGCCCACCGTCCCAGCACCGCGCAGATCATCGGGCGGATGGCCGACAGCGTGCCGGAGGGCGCGTGGCTGCCGGCGGACCTGACGGCGGCGATAGCGCAAAGCGCGGCCGAGATCCTGGACTACGAGGGGATCGCGGTCTTCCCGCAGCCCGACGACGATCCGCTCACCACCCCCGGCCCGGCGCCCGATCCGACGCTGGTCCTCCACGCGTCGGCGGACCGGCCCACGGCGCGGCTCGAGCCCGTCGGCGAACGGACGGCCGAACGCATCGGCCTCGGCGAGCCACCGCGGGGCGCGCGCAACGGAGGCGCGGGCGGTGCCGGGCTGGTGGCCGGACTGCTGTCGGTCGCGGTAATCGCGGCCTTGGCGACAGCGCTGGTGTTGGTGCTGCGCAACGGGAACCACAGCCCGGGCACACCCCCGGCGGCCTCGGTGGGAACGAGTACCAGCCAGTCGCCGCTGACCCGCTCGGTCGGGAGCACGACCACGTCGCAGACCTCGGCGACCACCCCGACCCCGACGACCAGCTCCCCGCCGATGCCGACGACCCCGGTCTCGACCTCGTCCACCACGAGCGTCCCGACCACGACCGCGAGCACCAGCGTGTCCACGACGCAGAGCACCTCGGCGCCGAGCACGCCGAGCAGCAGTTCGAGCTCGTCGGCGGCGCCGCCGTCGTCGAGCCCCTCGACGCCGCACACCTCGGCGGCGGCTACTACGGCGGCTAGTTCAAGCCACAGCTGAGCGTCCCGGCTACCGGACAGCACGTCATCGCCGGGTCGGCGGTCGGATCCCTCATGACCGCCGATCCGGGGCATCGTCGCAGACCCCGTACCTACCGCATCCCGCAGCGGACGGCGGCCCACCGGGCAAGCCGTCCCCAGTGCACCCGCATCCTCACGCCACGCCCACGTCTCCACCGGCGATCGCCGTCGCCGCCTCCGGCCAGTCCGTGCGAGACCGGAACCGGACTTCGAACGGACATGTCAAGCGCCATCCGCCGCCAACCCTCTCGAATCGACTGCGCGCCAGGCCGCGCCGCCTCCACACTTGGCGCAGCGGACCCGGGGCCGCACCCGCCTGCGGTCCCGGGTCCGCTCTGGTCCGGTCCGGCTGCCCGCCGGCCGGCCGTCCGGTGCGGCGTGCGCCTTCGCACGCCGCCGTCCTTGCGTGTGCCCGGCTCCCCGTCTGGCGCCGCACTACGCGCCAGCACCTCATCCCGGACGATCCGGCGGCCGACGGTCGGGCCGGCCGCCGGGGTCCTCACCCGGCCCGCGTCAGATCGATCGCGGGCAGGTCCTTCAGCTCCTCGCGGGTCAGGTCCACCTGGACGCCGAAGGTGGCGTCGACCACGTTGCGGATCGGGACCGCGACTTCCTTGCGGCTCCACAGATGTCCCTCGCTGAGCAGGATGTGTGTGACGTGGTGGTCCGGTGCCGCCATCAGGCCCTTGATGTGCCCGATGTCGCCGTCGGCGGCGTGCAGGCGCTCGTTGCGGCACAGCTGGACCTCGCCGGCCGGGACGCGGTCGTAGGTGACCATGTCCGGCTTGGACGGGGCCCGGTAGCCGCCGCCGAGCGCGCCCCCGCCGGTGACCGGTCCCCCGGACGGGGCCGCGGGCGCCACCATCTCGGTGGCCTCGGCGGGCTCCAGCAGGTCGAAGCCGGAGGCGGTACAGGTCAGGACGATCGAGCCGGTCCCGGCACTGGCCACCAGGGTGGCCGGCACCAGCCGGGCGGCATGGGCATCGCGCCCGACCACGAGATGGGTCAGAGCCCTGGTGGCCGGGTCCATGATGATCCGGTGCAGCCGGCCGCAGTCGCCGTCGGCGCAGGAGACGTCCGCGCCGATCGCGTACGGGCTTTCCTTTTCGGTCATGGTGCTCATAGCAGCCTCCTCACTGCTTACGCGGTTGAGTTCAGCGGCGCCGCGCCCCTGCCAGGTACCCGGTCACAGGTTTTGAAACGGTCGCAGTTTCCGAAACAGGCGCAGTTTTCGAAACATTCGATGCGCTCACGCGGAAAAGCGGCGCGGCTGCCGGGTACGGCGACGGCAGCCGCGCCGGCTCAGCGGGCGGCCTCCCGGTCCGACCACGTCTTGATGGCGAGCAGCCGCTGCCGCAGCGCCTCGGTGTCCTCGACGGCGGCCTCGTCCCCGGCGGCCTCGTCCCCGGCGGCGTCCGGCGCCTCGGGCAGCCCGTCGGTCGGGACGCCGTGCGCCATGAAGAAGCCCTCGGCGGTACTGCGCGCCAAGGTCACGGCGACTCGCGGATCACTCACGAAGGTGCTCTGCACATGCCTCCACACGCCGTCCAGGTAGGCGCGGTCCGCGTCGTTGAAGCGCGGTGCCTGGGGCATGGGGGCGGCGCCGCCGATCCGGCCGGCGCTGCGCGGGTCGGCGCGCCCGCTCTCGATGAACTTGCCGACACGCGTCGACAGCCCGCCGAAGGTGCCGGCGGCCGAGGTGCGCCAGCCGGCGGGACCGAGGAACAACAGCGCCGCCGCGGCGGCGAGGACGACCAGGACGATGATCACAGTGACGGCCACGACGACCCCTCCCGAGCCCGGCCCGTTGCCGGAACACCCGCCGTTACCCCGTTCCGCATCCACCAATCCGCGCTCCTCACGAGCAGGATTCGAATCAGAGTTCTCAAAAGGCTGGCGACAGCGGAGTATGGAGGGATGGCGCACCCTGCCGAACCGCGCTTCACCGGCGAGAAGATCCTGATCGTGGACGACGACCGGCGCGGCGCCTTCGCGCTCGGCAGCGCGCTCAGTGCCCGCGGCCTGACGATCGTGCAGGCCGCGAGCGGTACCGACGGCCTGCGGGCGGTCGAGCACGACCCGACGATCCGCGCGGTCCTGATGGACGTCGCGATGCCCGGCCTGGACGGCTACGCCACCGCCGCGCGGATGCGTGAGCTCGACCACGTCGCGGCCACCCCGATCATCGCGGTGACGTTCGAGGCCACGGCCGCCGACCAGGCCAAGGCGCGAGCCGCCGGGATGGACGCGCACGTGCCCAAGCCGGTGGACGTCACGCGGCTGCTGCGGGTGCTGGCGGAGCTGATGGACTAGCGGCCCGGGCCGGGGCGGGCTCGGCCAGGGCGAGCCGGGCCGGAGCGCCGGGCGGCGGCCCCGCCCCTCACTTCCTGCCCTCGGCCTTGCCGGGCTCCTCGTCGTCCTCGACGAACACCGCGTCGCGCAGTGTGCTGAGGATCCGCGTGAGGTAGCGCGAGACCTGCATCTGCGACACGCCGAGCTCGGTCCCGATCTGGCTCTGCGTCATGCCCCGGAAGAAGCGCATGAGCAGGATCCGCTTGTCCTTCTCCGGTAACGCGGCCAGCAACGGCTTGAGCGCTTCACGGTCGACGACCCACTCGTAGGCGTCGTCGTCCACGCCGAGCGTCTCGCCCAGGCTCGCGCCCTGTTCGTCGCCGGGCACCAGCGGCCGCTCCAGGGAGGTGGCGCTGTACGCGGCCGAGGCGTCGAAGGCCTCGACGATCTCCTCCGGCTGCGCGCCGAGGTGCTCGGCCAGCTCGGCGATCGTCGGGGAGCGGCCCAGACGGCGCTCCAGCTGCTCGGCCGGGGCGCCGTGCAGGGCCAGGCTCAGCTCCTGCATGCGGCGCGGGACGTGGACGTCCCAGGTGGAGTCGCGGAAGTAGCGCTTGATCTCGCCGGCCACCATCGGGGTGAGGTAGCCCAGGAACGCCGTGCCGCGCGCCGGGTCGAAGTTGTCGACCGCCTTGATCAGCGCCAGGTACGCGACCTGCTCCAGGTCCTCGGCGGTGTCGGCCGGGACGCTGAAGCGCGAGGCGACGTAGCGCGCGTAGTTCATGTGCTCGGCGATCAGCTCGTCGCGCTGGGTCCGATAGGCCGCGCTGTCGGGCTCGCACTCCGCCAGCAGCTCGAAACGGCGGTGGATCTCCGCGCGGTGCTCGGCGCGGTCCCGCGGCGCGCCGCCGAGCCGCGGGGAGGGGATGCTCGGCAGGGGGATGTCGGTGTCCTGGTCGGGCAGCCGGCGGTCGGCCCGGACCGCGCGCGGCGAGACCGGCGCGCTCGGGGTACTCGGCGCACTCTGGGCACTCGGCGCACCCTGGGCACTCGGCGCACTCGGCGCGCTCGGCGCGACCGGCGCGACCGGCACCGGCTGAGCCGCCGGGGCCGGAGCCGGAGCCGGGGCGGGAGCCGGGCTCGGGACGCCCTGCGCCGCCGGCCCCGACTCGGCCGCTGCCGCCGGGCGCACCGCATCGCCGTCGCGCCCGGGCCCGCCGCGGCCGGACGAAGCCGGACCGGGACCGTTCCCCCGAGTGCTCACCGCACCCCCGCCCGGGTCGTGCCGTCCCGTCCTGGTCCGTCGTTGCCCGCCGCCCGCTTGACGATGTCCACCCGCACGCGGCCCTCCTCCTCGGCCCACTGCAGGTCGTCGACCAGGGCCGCCAGCAGCGACCAGCCGAACCCGCCGACCTGCGGCTTGGAGCCGGGCCTGGCCTCGGCGGACACGGTGAGCGCCAGCCCGGCCGGGCCCAGCCGGAACACGCAGTCCAGCTCCTCGCCGATGGCGTCCACCTCGTCCGGGAGCAGCAGCAGGCCGCACGCCTCGTCCACGGCCAGCCGCCAGTCCCCCATCTCGGCCATCGAGAACCCGGCGCGCACGCCCAGGTGCCCGGCCGCCGAGCGGACCAGCACCACGTAGTCGCGTTCGGCGGGGATGCTCAGCGTCACCGGGACACGGCCGTCCGTGCCCGCTCGGCCGCCGTCGGCACCCGCGCCCACGCCGGCCTCACCACCCACACCGCTCACGCGCTCCATACGTCCTGCTCCCCTTTCCACAGCGACCCCTGCGAGCCCGCGCCGGCCGTCACCGCCGCTCGTGGCCCGAGTCGGCACCATACGGCCTTTCCCCCGCCGTCCTCGACCGCGACCCCCCAGGCCTGCGCCAATCGCACCACGATGGCCAGGCCCTGGCCGCCGAATCCGCGCTCGGCCGGCGGGATGAGCCGCGGCAGGCCCGGGCCGTGGTCGTGGACCCGGATGCTCAGCGTCCCGTCCTGCAGCTCCAGCCCCAGGCGCATCTCGGTCCCGGCGTGCCGGACCGCGTTCGTGACCAGCTCGCTGACCACCAGCGCGGCGTCGGTGACGAAGTCCTCGGCCCGCCAGCGCCGGCAGGTGTCGGTCAGGAAGGCCCGGGCGCGGGCCGGGGCCGAGGGTCCGGGGTCCAGGTGCGTGTGGGCCGTCCGACGCGAGGTCATCGCGCCAGATTCCCAGCCGTGAGCCGACCCGATATCGTCGGTAGCGATTCGGGATCACGCGGGCTGGGTGGGAAAACAGGAGGCATCATGGCGGTCGAGGGCTTCTCGGTCGAGGTCGACAACGACCCGGACCGGGGCGGAGCCGCCGCGGTGTCCGGGGACGGCAAGGACGGCGGCAAGGTCGGCGGGGCCGTCACGGTCACCGTGGCCGGCGACGTGGACCTGGCGGCGGCGGACACCCTGTGGAGCGTGCTGGACGAGTACGTGCGCCCCGGGGCGCAGGTCGTCGTGGACTGCTCGCGCGTGGCGTTCCTGGACTCCATGGGCCTGCGGACGCTGATCCGGGCCCAGCACAAGGCCGGCGCCTCGGACGCGCGGCTGACGCTGGCCGCGCCCTCGGAGGCGGTGCTGCGGGTGCTCCAGCTGGCCGGCGTCGCCGACCTGTTCGTGCTCGACATCAACGGGAGCGGCAGCGGACGCTGACCATCGGTCATCGCCACCCCTTCCTCGCGTCCGATCCGTCGGCCACCGCGAACACCGCTACCCGTTCCACCGGATCCAAACTCGATCTGCGGCGCCGGGCCCATTGTCATGCATTCGACGTGCCCAAACATAGCCCAGGGAGAGGAAGAACCCGCGGCCTGCCGACCGGCCGGGAGCACGGTGGCCGGTAAGAGTCCCGTTCCGCCTGCACATGAAGCTGCACGGGAAGCCCGCCAGCGGGGCCGTCAGGCCGTGTCGAGGAAGGCCAGCACGGCCAGCACCCGGCGGTTGCCGTCCAGATCCGGCAGCAGCCCGAGCTTGGCGAAAATGGTGTTGATGTGGTTGCTGACCGCCTTCTCGGTGATCACCAGCCGCGCCGCGATACCGGCGTTGGCGTGCCCTTCGGCCATGGCGGCGAGCACCTCGCGCTCGCGCGGGGTCAGCGCGCCGAGCCGCTCGTCCCGGGACCGGCGGGCCAGCATCTTGGCCACGACCTCGGGGTCCATGGTGGTACCGCCGCCGGCGACGGTGCGCACCGCCTCCAGGAACGAACGAACGTTCGAAACGCGGTCCTTCAGCAGATAGCCGATGGCGCCGGCGCTGTCGGACAGGAGCTCGCGCGCATACAGCGGCTCGACGTGCTGCGACAGGATCAACACCGGCAGGCCCGGCAGCCGGCGGCGGGCCTCCAGGGCGGCGGCCAGGCCCTCGTTCCGATACGTCGGCGGCAGGCGGATATCGGCGACCGCCACGTCCGGCCGCTCCGCGAGCAGAGCCTGGACCAGGTCCGGGCCGGTCTCCACGGCCGCGACGACCTCGAAGCCGTGCGCGGTCAGCAAGCGGACCAAGCCGTCCCGCAGGAGAGCCTGGTCCTCGGCCAGCACTACACGCATCGGGTTTCCCTCACTCGCACGGCACCTCCAGCGTCACCGTGGTCGGCCCGCCGACCGGGCTGTCCACAGTCAGGCTCCCGTCGAACGCCGCCAGGCGCCGCCGCACGCCGGCCAGCCCCTGCCCGCCGTCGACCTCCGCGCCTCCGGAGCCCTCGTCCCACACCTCGGCGACCACCCGGTCCTCGCGCCGGAACACCTCGATGCGGGCGCGCGCCGCACCGCTGTGCTTCAACACGTTCGCCAGCGCCTCGGCGATCCCGAAGTACAGTGCCGACTCGCGAGGGGCCGGCAGCCGCTGTGTCGGATACAGGTCGCTGCGCACCTCCACCGGGATCGGCGAGGCGTACGCCAGGGCCCGCAGCGCGTCCCCCAGGCCGCGCTCGGCCAGCACCGGAGGCAGGATCCCGCGGACCAGGGAGCGCAGCTCGGCCAGCGCGGCGCCGCTGTGCTCGCGGGCCTCGGCCAGCAGCGCGATCGCCTCGTCGGGGTTCTCGCGGATCAGGTCCTCGGCCATGCCCAGGCTGAGCCCGACCGCCGCCATGCGGGCCTGGGCCCCGTCGTGCAGGTCCCGCTCGATGCGGCGCATCTCGGCCTCGGCGTCGTCACTGACCCGCTCGCGAGTCACGGTCAGGGTGCTGATCCGCTCGCCGACGTCGGTCGGCGCCAGCAGCCGGCGGGCCCACAGCGCCTGCGCCCGGATCAGGGCCGGGCCGACGAACGGCGCCAGCACCAGGGCCGGCAGCCCGAACGCCAGGCCGAACCACCAGAACACGTCAGCGCTCAGCGCCAGCCCGGGGATCGAGCACAGGCCGACCACGCCCCAGCCGGCCAGCGTCAGCGGCAGCAGCCCGAGCGCCAGTCCGACCGGGATGTTCGTGGCCGTCCACAGCAGGTCCCGCCAGGTCGCCGGGTCGCCGAGCAGCCACCGCAGCCGGCCCCGGCCGGCCCGGGGCAGGTAGGGCGGCTCGATCTCGACGCCGCTCCAGCGCGCCCCGATCCCCCGCTGCCAGTTCGCCAGGCCCCGCACCGCGCGGATCACCGGCGGCACCAGCACGCCGCCGCCGATCGGCATCAGGCCCAGCGTCAGGGCGGCCGCCACCAGCAGGGGGATCCCCGCCAGCAGTGACACCAGGGCCAGCACCAGGCCCCGGCCGGCCGCCGGCGCGGTCGCGGAGGCACGCTCGCGCCACGCGTCGGCCCCACCTCCGACCACCTGTGACAGCCCGGCCATCCCACTCGTCCCTTCGTGCGTCGCCATTATCCTGACTACCCGCCGATCGCGGCCAGCGCGGGCACGCTCAGCGCCCGGCGCGCCGCGCCCAGGCACGCGGCCAGGGTCAGGGCCGTGACACCCGCCCCCACCGCGAAGAACACCCACAGGCTCTGCTGCGGCATCAGGTGGCCGGTCTTGGCGTAGCTGAACGGGACGACCCCGGCCAGCGCCGCCAGCGTGCCGAAGACCAGGCCGGCGATCAGGATCGCGCACGCCTCCCAGCCCAGCGAGCGCCGCACCTCGCCGGGCGTGTCGCCGATCAGCCGCCGCTGTCCGAACTCGCGGCGGCGGTGCAGCGTGGCGGCCACCGCGATGTTCGCCACGACCACCGCCGCGAACAGCGCGATCATGCCGACCACCAGGAAGCTGAGAGTCTGCACGCCCTTGTCGTCGGCGGACATGGCGAGGTGCTGCGCGCGGTTGGCGTCGTCCTGGATGAACTGCTGGTACAGCGCGCCGTTGGCCAGCGCGACGAACAGGATCACCGGCATCAGGATGCCGGCCGCCTGCCGGGAGTGCCGCCGCAGTTCGGCCTCGGCCAGGTAGCCGCCGCCGCGGCGCATCAGCGGGCCCAGGACCGCGACGGTGACCCGGATCAGCGCCGGGGCCAGCAGTGCCAGCCCGATGCCGGTGAGGATGCAGGCCTGGCCGGCGGTCGACATGGTGGCGTAGCCCTGGTTCTTCATCAGGGTCGCGCTCATCACCCCGGCGTCCAGACCGACCAGGATCAGCACGACCGCCGCGATCCCGCGCTTGCGCGACATCCCGGCGTCCTGGGTCGCGGCGGAGACCAGCGCGGTCGCGGTGCTCTGATTCGCCGCGCGGCGCCCGGCCACGATCGCGGCCACCAGGGCGGCCAGCGTGATGTCGCCGAGGCCGATCGCCAGCGTCGTAGCGCCGAATTTCAAGGCGACGCCGTTCGAGACCTGATGGGTGGACTTCAGCGTGGCCAGGACGGTGCGGCCCACGGCCATGCCGGCCGGCGTCGCCGGGATCGCCGCGGCCGCCAGCAGGGCCGCGGTCTCGATCATGATCATGCGGCGGATCTGCCCGGGCAGCGCGCCGGCCGCCTTCAGCAGCGCGATCTCCTTCTCCCGCTGCTGTACCGCCAGGCTCAGCGTGGCCGCGGTGCCGAAGGCGATGATCAGGGCGCCCCACCCGCCGATGACCAGGGCCATCGTCTGCAGCGCCGAGCGGTCGGCCTTGGCCAGGCCGGGCGTGCTGCCGGTCTCGTAGAGGGAGGCGAACCCGGTGAGGATCGCGCCGCCGAGGAACAGGTTCAGGAACGAGGCGAGGTAGGCCCCGCGGCGGTGCCGCAGGTTGCTCAGGCTCACGGTGCGCATGTCAGGCCGCCGATCCGGTGTAGCGGAGCGCGGAGCCCATGTCATGGCCCGCACCCTGCCCTGCGCTCTGCCCCGCGCTCTGCCCCGCTCCCCGGCCGGCGCCGGACGGACGGAACGCGGCCATCCGCGCCGCCACCCCGGCGGCCCGCGGTGCCCGCATCTCGTCCACGATCCGGCCGTCGGCCAGGAACAGGACGCGGTCGGCGTAGGCGGCGGCGACCGGGTCGTGCGTCACCATCACCACGGTCTGCCCGAACTCCCGCACCGACTCGCCGAGCAGCATCAGCACCTCGGCGGCCCGGGCCGAGTCCAGCGCGCCGGTGGGCTCGTCGGCGAACAGCAGCGCGGGCCGGTTCACGATGGCCCGGGCGATCGCGACCCGCTGCTGCTGGCCGCCGGACAGCTCGGCCGGGCGGTGGTTCAGCCGGTCGCCGAGGCCGACGCGCTCCAGCAGGACGCGGGCCCGTTCCTTGTCGGCCCTGCTCAACGGGGTCCCGGCGATCCGCGCCGGCAGCAGCACGTTCTGCCAGACCGTGAGCGTGGGCAGCAGGTTGAAGGCCTGGAACACGAAGCCGATGCGGCCGCGGCGGAAGCGCGTCGCGGCGGTCTCGTCGGAGGTGTCCAGCTCCTGGCCGCCGATCAGGATCCGGCCGGAGTCCGGGCGCTCCAGGCCCGAGGCGCAGTTCAGCAGGGTGCTCTTGCCCGAGCCGGAAGGCCCCATGACGGCGGTGAAGGTGCCATAGGGCAGGCTCAGGCTGACCTGGTCCAATGCGGCGACCACCAGCTGGCCGCCGAACGTCTTGCTCACCGATTCCAGACGCAGCGCGTCTTCCATGGCTGTCATGTGATCCAGGTTCGCGCGGCACGCCCGAGGAATCAGGGGTGCTATCACCTGTCTTCGCAGGGGACCTAAGTCGACCCCGGGGACCGATCAGCGCATCACCTGATAAGTGCGGCATCAGACACTTCTCGGTCTTATCCCGCCACCGCCGCCCAAGATGTGAGGATGTGCCACATGCCTCACAGCCCCGGCACCCGCAACACCCCCGGAACCGGCCACCGGGCGCCCGCCAGACGCGGCCGGCCGCAGCAGATCACGGCCGGTCGCGTCACGGCTCTGCTCGTGCTCGCGCCGGCCGTCGGGATGTTCTTCGGCGGCATGGTCTTCGCGGTCCTGTGCGCGGGGGGCGCCTCGCTGGCGGCGGTGCGGGTCCGGCCGGCCGGGCTGTGGTGGGTGCTGCCGCTGGCGCCGGTGGCGATCTGGACGGTGTGCGTGGGGCGCGAGCTCTTCGACGCGTCCGGATCGCGGAGCGGGCAGGCGGTCGCGGTGGCCCGCGGCATGATCGAGGCGTTCCCGGCGATGGCGGTGACGCTGGCGGCCACGGCGGCCGTCGCGCTGTTACGCCGGGTCGCCCGCCGGAGGTCGGCCCGTGCCTGATCGCACTCCGCCACGGCAGCCGCGACCGCAGCCACCGTACGACCTGTCCCCGCGCTCGGCGGGCCGGCGCACACAGGACGACCTGCGCTACTGTAGCCCGCGGCCGCAGCAGCCGCCGAAGCCGCCCGGCCCGCCGCGCCCCGAGCGTCCCGAACGGCGCCAGCCCCCCTCGCCGCGCCGGCGCCGCTTCACAGCCGCCGCCCGCGCCGCGGCCTGCACCGCCTCCGCCGCGATCGTCCTGGCCAGCGCCGCGACCTGGGCCGCGTACCACAATCTGACCTCCGGCCTGTACACCTCCGACGCGATCAACGAGATCCGCTCCGGCGAGAAGGGCTACGTCGCCCCGCACCTGGACGGCTCGGTCAACCTCCTGCTGATCGGCCTGGACTCGCGCAAGGACATGAACGGCAACGACCTGCCGACCGACTTCGTCGAGCAGGAACTGCACGCCGGCTCCTCCGACATCGGCGGCTACAACGCCAACGTCCTGATCTTCATGCACATCCCGGCGGACGGCGGCCGGGTCACCGCGTTCTCCATCGCCCGGGACGACTACGTCGAGGAGCCCGGCGGCTCCTCGGCCGTCGGCGACATCCCCGACTTGGGCATGCACAAGATCAAGGAGGCGTACGGCCGGGCCAAGGCGATCGCGGTGGACCGGCTGAAGGCCTCGGGCATGACCGACCAGGCGCAGATCGAGAAGGTCAGCCGCGAGGTGGGCCGGGAGTCCACCATCCGGGCCGTGCAGCTGCTCACCGGCGAGCACGTGGACCACCTGGCCGAGATCAACCTGCTGGGCTTCTACGACGTGGCCAAGGCCGTGGGCCCGATCGAGGTCTGCCTGAACCACCCGGTGGACGACCCGATCGAGGACGGCGCCGGCACCGGGCTGAAGCTGCCGGCCGGCCACTCGATGCTGGACGCGGCCACCGCGCTGCAGTTCGTGCGCCAGCGCTTCCACCTGCTGCGCGGCGACTTCGACCGCAACCGCCGGCAGCAGGCCTTCCTGGCCTCGGTGCTGTACAAGCTCAAGAACGACGGCGTGATCGGCGACCTGGGCAAGATGCGGGCGCTGTTCGACGTGGTGAAGAAGGACGTGGTCATCGACGACTCCTGGGACGTGCTGGACTTCGCCGACCGGGCGCAGAACCTGACCGGCGGCGACGCCGACTTCCGGGAGCTGCCGATCACCGGGCAGCCGGTGCTGCCGGACGACGGCTCGGTCAACACGGTGAACCCGTTGCAGATCCGGCAGATCGTGATGACCGGGTTCGGCGACGCCAAGCAGTTCGCCGACGAGTTGGCCCAGGACTACGAGAGCAGTGGGGACCCGGCCGCCGGGCTCGGGCCGCAGCCGCTCACCGATCCGAGCGCCGGGCTCGGGCTCGGGCCGGACCGCCCGGGGCTGCCGGAGCAGCAGGGCGGGGCGGACCAGCCGGCCGCGCCGGCCGCGCCGGCCGCCTCGGCCACCTCGGCCGCCCCACCGCAGCTCGCCGCCGGCGCCCCGGCCCTGCCCCCGCTGCCGGACGCCCGCAGCGCGGGGACCGGCATGCGCCCGGCCGCGATCGCGCCGACCGGCACCCACACCGTCGTCGACCTCTACAACGCCACCGCCAGGACCGGACTGGCCACCACGGTCGGGGACTGGCTGGCCGCCTCCGGCTGGGCGGTGGACAAGACCGGCAGCGCGGCCGCGCAGACCCACACCACGATCCTGTACGGCAAGGGCGCGGCGAAGGCCGCCGGACAACTCGCGGCCACCCTGGGCCTGCAGGCCGCACCGGTCCCCTCGGCCCGCGCCGCGGCCGGACATGTGCTGATCAGACTCGGGGCCGACTACACTCCGCCCGGTGGCCCCCAGCCTCCGGCGCCGAGCGGCCCGGCCGGATCGGGCCCGGCGGATCCTGCGAACCCTGATCCGGCCGGCACCCAGGATCCGGCGGATTCTCCCGGTATCGCGATGGACAACGGGATCACCTGCGTGAACTGACCCCGCTCGGCGGTGCGCGGCACCCGGCGGACGGTGCCGCCGCCATCGGGCACCGCTGAAGCCAGGGAGAGCCCCGATGAGCCCGACGAGCCCGACGAATCCGCTGGACCGCGCCAAACACCTGCACTACGAGCACATCCCGCACCCGCACATCACCGCGCGGCACGCGGTCGGCCCGGTGAAGGTCGCCGACCAGCACCGCACCGACAACCCGGTCACCCGGTTCAACACCAAGGCCGCGCTCATCATCACCAAGGTCGTGGGCTCGATGTGGTGCGCGTACGCGTTCGCCCTCTTCGACCTGATCAGCCTGCCGGACGCGATCCGCGGCGGCGCCTCGACGATCGTGGCGTGGGTCGCGCAGACCTTCCTGCAGCTGGTGCTGCTGTCGGTGATCATGGTGGGGCAGAACGTGCAGGCCGCGGCCGCCGACGCGCGCAGCGAGGCGACGTACCACGACGCCAGCGCCACGCTGCACGAGACCGCGCAGCTGCAGGAGCACCTGGCGGCGCAGGACGCGCTGCTGACGCGGATAGCCGCGCATCTCGGGCTGGACCCGGTGCCGGTGATCGACATGGGGGCGGAGGGGCACGGGTGCCCGGCGCCGACCGGCGGGACCGAGGGCGGCGCGGCCGGCGACACCGCGGCAGCGGGCACGGCGGGCGGCAGCACGATCGAGGGCGCGGCCGGCGACAGCGCAGCCCAGGACGCAGCCGGCGGCAGCACGGATCAGGACGCGGCCGGCGGCGACCCGCAGGCGTAGCCAACTGCGGCTATCAGTGGCCGGTTGCCAGTGGCCGGTGACCGGCGGCCGCTCATTCGGCCCGCAGCGCCCGCAGGACTCCGATCCGCACGGCGCGGCGGGCCGGCGCGACCGCCGCCAGCAGGCCGGTGGCGAACGTCGCCGGCACCACCACCGCGAGCAGCGGCACCGGGACCGAGGGCGGGCCCGGCAGGTGGCCGTCCATCACGGCCCGCGCCAGGATCCAGCCGATCGGCAGGCCGAGCACGACGCCGGTGGCCGTCCCGGTGGCGACGGTGGCCAAAGCCTCGCCGCGGATCAGGGTCCGGATATGCCCCGCCTCGGCCCCGACCGCGCGCAGCAGGCCGATCTCCCGGGTCCGTTCCAGAACGCTCAGAGCCAGGCTGGTGATGACGGCCAGGATGCCGATCAGCAGGCTCAGCGCGAGCAGCGCGGTCATGATGGTCGCCAGCAGCTGGAAGCCCTGCGCCGCGTGGACCGCGAAGCCCGCACGATCGTCGAGGGTGGCTTGCGGGTACGCGGCGAGCGCCGTCGCGACCGCCTGACGTGCTTGCGCGGTCCGGCCCGGATCCGTGCGGATCAGGATCTCCTCGAAGCCCTGATCCTGCGCCGGATACGCCTTGAGGTAATCGGATTCGGGGATCAGGAAGGCGCCCAGAACCTGCTCGTTGTCGTAGAGCGCTGCGATACGGACCGAGCGGGTCCCCCCGACCGGGAAGGTGATCGGGATGCTCTGCCCGAGGTGCCAGCCATCACGTTGAGCGGCGAGGGCGCTGACCGCCATGGTGCCGGGCGTGACGAGATCGGCGAGGCGGCCCGCGGTCACGCCGGGGTCCACGTCGGCGGGCAGGGTGGCGGCGTCGATGCCGCAGGCCTTCTCCGAATCGCCGGGCGTCTTGAAGATGCCGCAGGACAGGCCGGTCACGTGCGCCACTGCGGGCAGCGCCGCGATCCTGGCCGCCGCGCCCGGGTCGAGGGTGGCGCCGGAGCCGGCGGTGGTCGAGGCGACGAGGTCGGCGTGCAGCGAGCGGCGGACGTCGGCCTCGCTCTCGGAGACCAGGGACGCCGCCATCGCCGCGACGACGGAGACGGTGGCCACGGCGACGGCGAGGGTGCCGGCGGTTCCGGCCACACGGCGCGGCTCGCGCGTCATCTGCCGCC
Organism: Catenulispora sp. GP43; assembly: GCF_041260665.1. Classification (NCBI taxonomy): domain Bacteria; kingdom Bacillati; phylum Actinomycetota; class Actinomycetes; order Catenulisporales; family Catenulisporaceae; genus Catenulispora; species Catenulispora sp. GP43. The sequence continues at coordinate 23,101 of NZ_JBGCCT010000009.1, forward strand.
CGGCGAGACGGCCACAGAACCCTGATACCGCAGCGACGATGGCGCGGGGCACGGCGGTCAGCGGCTGCACCAGCGCCGGGCCGGCCAGCCCGACGCCGAGGAGAATCAGGATGCTGCCGAGCCCGGCCGGCGCGATGCCCTGCGCTCCCGCTCCGGCTTCCAGGGCGGCGCCGCCGAGGAACGCGGCCACCGCCGCCGCGCCTCGCCACCAGGACAGGCGCCCGGCGTGATCGGCAGAGGTCACGGCGCTGAGGGCGGCCAGGGGACGGGAGCGCGAAGCACGGCGTGCGGCTGACGCGGCGGCGAGGACCGAGATACCGGGGCCGACGACGAAGCACAGGATGACCGTGCGCGCCGCGACGACGGTCGGGCCGGCCGGCAGCGGCAGCCCGAAGTGGTCGAAGCCCCAGCGCAGGCCGGTGGTCACGGCGAGCCCCAGGGGCAGGCCGACGGCCGCGCCGGCCAGGCCGATCAGGGAGGCTTCGGCGAGCACGAGCCGTGCCAGTTGGCAGCGTCCGGCGCCGACGCAGCGCAGGAGGGCGAGTTCGCGGGTGCGCTGCGCGACGGTGACGGCGAAGATGTTCGCGATCAGCAGGGCCGCCACCACGACGGACACGACGGCGAAGACCTGGAGCACCGCACCGATCGTGGCGGTCACGGTCCCGACCTGGCTGACCAACTGCGCCGCCTGCTGCGCGCCGGTGCGCACGGTGTAGTCGCCGCCGACGGCCTTGGTGATGCGCGCTCGCAGCACCGCCGGATCGACGCCGGCGGCGCCGACCGCTTCGACCGCGGCGACGGTGTTCCCACTGCCGAGCAGCGCGGACGCGGCGGCCGGATCGAAGCCGACGACGCTGAGCCCGGCGACGTTCTGCGCGCCGCCGAAGCCGACGGTGCCGGCCACGGTGAAGGACCGGACGCCGCTGGACAGCGCGACGCGCAGGGTCGCGCCGGAGGCGACGTGCAGGCTGCCGGCGGTGTCGGCGTCGACGACGACCTCGTCAGGGCCCTGAGGCCAGCGGCCGGTCAGCAGCGTCACCAGGCGCAGGCGCGGATCGGCGGGAATCGACAGGCCGATACCGCCGAGCGAGGAGGTGGTGTGGCCTTCGCGGTCCAGGGGCATCGCGTAACCCTCGACGACGCCGTCGGCCGCCACGACACCGGGCACGGCGCGAACCCGGTCCACGAGCGACGCGGGCAGGGTCGGCGCGCCGGTCAGGACCGAGCCGCCGAAGCCGCGTGCGTCGGTGACGACCGCGGATACGCCGGCGGTCGCCGAATCAGCCTGCTGTTTCATGCCGGCGTCGATGGTGTCGGTGAGGATGTAGCTCGACGCGAGGAAGGCGGCGGCCGCCGCGACGGCTCCGGCGGTGGCCAGTCCGCGGGCCTTGCGGGCGGCGATTCCGCGGCCCAGGACGGTGAGGATGCGCATCAGCGGCTCGCTTCGGGCTCGGGGTGCACCTCAGTACCGTCCAGCTCATCCAGCTCATCCAGCTCATCCAGCCGGCGCAGGATCTCAGCCCCCGAAGGTTCTACGAGGTCGTCCACCATGCGTCCGTCGGCGAGCAGGAGCACCCGGTCGGTGCGCGCGGCGGCGGCCGGGTCGTGCGTCACCATCACCACCGTCTGGCCGAGGTCGCTCACGCTGCGGCGCAGCAGGTCCAGGAGTTCGCGGCCGGTGCGGCGGTCGAGGTTGCCGGTGGGCTCGTCGGCGAAGACCACGTCGGGGCGGGTGATCAGGGCGCGGGCCATCGCCACCCGCTGCGCCTGGCCGCCGGACAGTTCCGAGGGCCGGTGCGCCAGGCGGTCGGCCAGGCCCAGGAGCTCGACCACCGCGTCGAAGTGCCCTGATTCGGGGCGGCGGCCGGTGAGTTCCAGCGGCAGCACGATGTTCTCCCGCGCCGTCAGCGTCGGCAGCAGGTTGAAGGCCTGGAACACGAAGCCGACGCGCTCGCGGCGCAGCCGGGTCAGGGCGCGCTCCGACAGGGCCGTGATCTCGGCGGCACCGATGCGGACCGTGCCGGCGTCCACGGTGTCCAGGCCCGACAGGCAGTGCAGCAGCGTGGACTTGCCGGATCCCGAGGGCCCCATCACCGCGGTGAAGGTGCCCTGCGGGATCGCGACGTCCACACCGCGCAGCGCCGGGACGCGGTGGGGCTCGGAGCCGTAGCTCTTCGTGAGGCCGGCAGCGGCGATCATCGTCATACCTAGAAAGCCTAAGCTTTAGACTGTCTGGGTATCAACCCCCCGGCGCGCCAGGGCGAAGATGCGTGCCTGGTTCGCGACCTGCCCCGACTGCATCGCGACATCGAGCGCGAGCATGCCGACGGCCAGCCGCCAGACCGAGGACTCCGCCGAGCGTGCCGAGCAGCAGCACGGCCGCGGCGGCCAACACGCCGAGCAGACAACGGAGGTTCACCGCGTCCGGCCCCAACCGGTCGGTGGCGCCGCCGGCGAGCAGCAACTTGCGCGCCCGACCGCCGGCGATCAGCTCCCGGCGCCCATCAGCGCCCCGAGTTGACCACACCCCTACAGCGGATGCGGCACCAAAGCGATCCGCCCCGGATCGAAAACCCCCCGGCTCGTCGTCTTCGGCCCGACCCGGATCACCGTGTACAGGAACCGCAGCACCTCGGCCCGCCGTCGCAGCGGCACGCGGGGCCAGTCCTGGCCGGCATCCGGGCCGGTGACGATGCCGTCGATCGCGGAGGCCGAGCGCACCACCACGCCGCCGTGGATGTCGCCGAAGGCGGCGTGGTCCGGGTCGTGCGGGGAGCGCGGGTCCGGGCGGCGGTTGCCGACCATCGGCAGGGAGGCCACGCGGGCCACGTCCCACTCCTGGAGGATGCGGATCGCGTCCTGCTGGACGTGGCGTTCGAAGGAGGTCGCGCCGATCGAGCGGGCGCATTCCTCCGGCGGCTGGTTGCGGGTCGAGGCGCAGGCGTACATGCGGTAGCCGCCGACGACCGAGCCGACCATGCTGTGGCCGCAGGCCATGCACTCGACCAGGCCGGTGAGCAGGTAGCCCGAGCGGCCGCCGCCGGTGCGGCCGGGGTTGGGGCGGGGGGCCGCCTCGGCGCGCAGGGCGCGGACGCGTTCCCACTCCTCGATGCTGACGCAGGGCTGCCACGCGCCGAGCAGGTAGTCGCCGTCGTCGGTGCGGACCTGGCCGCGGAAGACGCGGATGCCGGCGTAGCGGGGTGCGTCCAGGATGCGGCCGACGCCGCCGACCGTCCAGGCCGAGCCCAGGGCGGTCGGCACGTTTCGATCGTTCAAGTCGAAGGCGATCGCGCGCAGCGTCTCCCCGTCGAGGAAGCGGGCGAACACCTCGCGGACCACCTTGGACTCGGCCGGGATCGGCTCGCCCATGCCCGCCTCGTAGCCGAAGGCGCGGCGGCCGCCGCCGTGCGGGCGGCCGGCGAGCGCGGCGCCGCGGTGCGCGGCGCGCGAGGCCCGGGACACCGCCTGCGCGGCGCGGCAGGCCACCGAGGCGCGGTCGCTGAGCGTGCGGCGCTGCGCCGGATCGGCCAGGTCCCACTCGTCGCCGACGCTGTGCAGCACGATCCCGTTGCGCTCGCTGGCGCTCAGCAGCCGCACCAGGTCCAGCGCGCGGTGGCGCAGCAGGGAGCCCGGCGCGTAGAGAATCAGATCGTTGATCTTCTTGCGCTCCACGGCGGCCAGCGTCGCCGCCCACCCCGGCTTGACGCCCTTGGTCTTCCACACCGTGCGCACGGCGTCGGCCTGGACCGCCGCGGGCGCCACCCGGAGCCGACGCGACCGCGCGTACTCACGGCACTTCAGCTCACGGACGTCGACAGTGCTCTGATCCTCGTCGTCAATGTGCGGTACGCAGCAGTAGATACCCGCCGCGAACAACGGCTCTCGCATGTCAGCCACATCGTGAATCTACTACGCTGAATAGGAGATGGGGAGAGTGCCTCGGAGAGAACCCAGGTCACAGCTTGTTAACGTGAACGATCCGGGCCCCGTCGGTCACATGGCGTGAGAGCCCGCGGACGCGCACGCGCACAGCCGCCCGGAGCCCCGTCTCCGAGGCCCTCGAACGAATTCCCTATAGGAACCGCCCTATCTCGCGCAGCACTTTACACCCGCGTGAGTAACTCGTATGCACCCCCTCACAGACACGTTTTCGACCAGCGGCGAGAATGCTTAAGAAATCGTGAAGCGGTCGAAAGTCAGCTTCTCCGCCCCCGCATTCCGGAGAAGATCCCCTTGCCGCGCGGGGCCTGGCCGCCGAGCCAGCGGACGAGGTCCTCGACGACCGCCGGGTCGACGTTCGCCGGGACCGCGTACTCGGCCGGCGTCGAGGGCCCGGTGCCCGGCGCGAACATGTGGTTGTCGGCGGCGTGCACGCGGATCTCCACGTCGGGGCGCTCACCGAGGCCCGCCCGCCACAGCGCGAGGTCGTCGGCCTCGGTGACCTGGTAGTCGCGGCCGCCCTGCAGGATCAGCATCGGCTGCGGCAGCGCGCGGGCGGTGGCGACGGGATCGTAGGCGCGCAGGTCGAGCCAGTACGCGCCGGAGTAGCCGAGCGGGAGGTCCTCGGTCGGGGTGGAGGACGACAGGTCGGGGCTGTCCACGTTCGCGGCCTGCCGCTCGATCACGGCCACCGTCTCGGCCGGGACCAGGCCCAGGGACGCCAGGTGGCGCACGGTGCGCACGACCGAGCGCTGCATCGGCACGGCATCGGCGGCGAGAAGCACGAGACCAGCGATACCCGGTTCCGCCGAAGCGATGCGCGGCGCCATCTTCGCACCCATGCTGTGCCCGACGATGTGGATGCGGTCGGGGGCGATATCAGGGTTCTGCCGGAGCTGCCGGAAGGCGTCGCGGGCGTAGGGCAGATACTCGTCGGCGGCCGTGAACTCGGGCATCTCGGCGAGGACCTCGGCGTGCACCGCGCCCACCTTGTCGAAGCGCAGGCTCGCCACCCCGCTGCCGGCCAGGCCCCAGGCCAGGTCCTTGAGCGGCTTGAGCGGCCCGGCGCTGCCGTCGCGGTCGAAGGGGCCGCCGCCGGACAGCAGGATCGCGGCCGGGAAGGGGCCGTCGCCGCGCGGCACGGTCAGGGTGCCGGGGACCGCGAGCGGACCCTGGCCCACGACGGCTTCGTGTTCCACGAACCGCTTCGGGGCGGCGTACGGCGGCGGCGTCCACTCGCCGGGCGCGGCCAGACGCAGACCGTGCAGGAGCCCGTCGCCGGCGGTGGCGATGACGACCACCAGGTCGCCCTTGGCGAAGCTCACCGGGACGCTCACCCGCGTCAGACCGCCGTCGATCGCCTCGAGCCGCGGGGCGCCGAGCCCGGCGAGCTCTCCGAGACGGCCGGTCTCGGAGGTCCATCCGGCCCGGACCGCGTCGGCGGACACCACCGCGCGCAGCCCCGGGGCGAAGAGTGCTTCGATGTCCGGCCACCGGCCCCGGTCGGCCAGCTCGACGAACCGCGCCGCCAGCGCGGCCGGGTCGGTGATCGCCGGGTCGGTGATCGCTTCCATGACTCCCCCTGTAGCTCTGTGCGGTCTGTAGCTCTGTGCGGTCTGTAACGCCGTGCGGTCTGTAACGCCGTGCGGTCTGTAACGCCGTGCGGCCTGTGTGCCTCAACGGTCTGCGCGACCTACCTTTCGCATCTTTGAGAAAGGTAGCATCCATGAGATCGTTGGTCCATGGACTCGCTGAAGCTGCTGGCTCACCCGGTCCGTCTGCGCATCATCCACGCGCTGCGCGGCGGCCGCGTGCTGACCGCCGGCGCGTTGGGCGACCGCGTCGGCGACGTCTCCAGGGCCACGGTGTACCGGCACCTGGACCTGCTGACCGAGGCCGGGGTGCTGGAGGTCGCCGAGGAGCGGCGGGTGCGCGGCGCGGCGGAGCGCCACTACCGCCTGCACAGCGGGCGCGCGGGCCTGGACCCCGAGCGGCTCGCCGCGCTGACCAAGGACGACCACCGGGTGGGCTTCGCCGCGGCGACCGCCGCGCTGCAGGCCGAGTTCGCGGCGTACCTCGAGGATCAGGACTCTGATCCGACGGCCGATCTGGTCGGCTACCGGCAGCACGCGGTCTGGCTCAGCCGCGAGGAGCTCCAGACGCTGATCGAGGCACTGCGCGCGGCGATCCTGCCGGTGCTGGAGAACGAGGCGACGGCGGAACGGGCTCAATACCTGTTGAGCCCCATTCTCTTCCCTATCGACCGGTCCTGATACTCACCGCGTCATTTGCCCTCGTCAAAGCACTGAGATTCACCTGTCCCCCGATTCACACCGGTTCAACCCTCGATCCGACCCTTTATTCATCACCATGCGTGAGTTAGGCTGACCGTCAGTTAGTTAGCGTACGAAAGCTAACTTGTGCCACCTGGAAAGGATCAGGCGTATGACTCTCGCGGACTCCTCGACCGAAGTCCTCGCCGTCCCCGCCGAACGCGGAGCCTGTCCGTTCGACCCGCCGCCCGCCTACGACCGAGCCCGCGAACACGACCCCGTCGCCCCGGTGAGGCTGTTCGACGGCACCACCGCGTGGATGCTCACCCGGCACCAGGACGTCCGGGCCGTGCTGCAGGACCGCCGGTTCAGCGCCGACGCCACCAAGGCCGGATTCCCGTTCCTGAGCCCGGGGCGCCGCGAGCTGGCCACCGGCAGCCCCACCTTCATCAGGATGGACGATCCCGAGCACGCCCGGCTGCGGCGCATGCTCACCTCGGACTTCATCATCAAACGGGTGGAGGAGATGCGGCCGCAGGTGCGGGCGATCGCGGTGGAGCTGCTGGACGCGATGACCCGCGGCCGCGACCACGCCGACCTGGTCACCGAGTTCGCGCTCCCGCTGCCCTCGTTGGTGATCTGCCTGCTGCTGGGCGTCCCGTACGAGGACCACGCCTACTTCCAGAAGTGCAGCAGCACCCTGCTGAACGCCAACTCCAGCGCCGACCAGGTCCACCAGGCCCGCGAGGACCTGAACGCGTACATCAAGCAGCTGGCCGAGTCCAAGCGGGCCGGCGGCGACGAGGACATCATCGGCCGCCTGATGCGCCGCGAGGACCTCTCCCCGGACGAGGTCGCGACGATGGGCACGCTGCTGCTGGTGGCCGGGCACGAGACGACCGCCAACATGACGTCCCTGTCGATCCTGACGCTGCTGCGCGACCCGGAGCAGATGGCGCGGCTGCGCGAGGACAACAGCCTGATCCGCGGCGCGGTCGAGGAACTCCTGCGCTACCTGTCGATCGTGCACACCGGACTGCCCCGGGTCGCGACCGAGGACGTCGAGGTGAACGGCCGCACCATCCGGGCCGGCGACGGCGTGCTGCTGATGATCAACACGGCCAACCGCGACTCCGAGGCGTTCCCCGGCGCCGACGCCCTGGACGTCGGCCGGGACGCCCGGCGGCACCTGGCCTTCGGCTTCGGCGTGCACCAGTGCCTGGGCCAGCCGCTGGCCCGGGCCGAACTGCAGATCGCGCTGGACGTGCTGCTCAACGGACTGCCGAACCTGCGGCTGGCCGTGCCCTTCGAGCAGATCCCCTTCCGCCACGACATGCTGATCTACGGCGTGCACCGCCTGCCGATCGCATGGTGAGCCCGGAAAGGAGCGTCACGATGCGGGTCCAGGCCGACCGGACCAAGTGCATGGGCGCCGGGATGTGCGCGCTGAACGCGCCGGAGGTGTTCGACCAGGACGAGGAAGAGGGCCTGGTCGTGGTGCTCGACGCCGAGCCGCCCGCGCAGCGGCGGTTCGCGGTGCGCGACGCGGCGCAGCTGTGCCCCGCCTCCGCGATCAGCCTGGTGGAAGACGAGGGCTGACAGGGCTGACAGGGCTGGCAGGACTGACATGACCGACGGCCGGAACGCCGCCGCGGCGGCGTTCCGGCCATGACGATCTCCTTGCGGCGTTTATATCAGGACCCGTTGACACTTGCCGGATTCGTTCCTAATCTCCGCGACGTGCCAATAGGCGCATGCCACCACCCTCGCCCCATGGAGATCCCATGCTCAAGCGAACCGCGGCGATGTTCGCCGCGGCGGCCGTGACCATCACGGCCGCCCTCACCCTGACCGCCGGTACGGCGTCCGCCGGCACGGCGACGGCCGGCCCGGCCACCGCGCCCCGCCCGGCGGCCGTCCACGTCACGCTGGCGAGCACCATCGCGCTGGACGACTGCTCGGCCTCGCTCGTGCGCTACCCGAACTCGCAGGCCGGCGACCAGGCCCTGATGCTCACCGCGGGGCACTGCTTCGAGGGCGGCATGCCGTCGGCCGGCCAGGTCCTGCAGAACGTGCCCAGCAGCCGCTCCGGCACGCTGCTCGACGGGTCCGGCGGCGAGCTCGGCACCGTGCAGGCCGACAAGCTGCTGTACGCGACGATGACCAACACCGACATCTCCGTGTACGAGCTCACCGACACGTTCGCCACGCTGCAGAGCGAGTACGGCGTCACGCCGCTCACCATCTCGGCGGGCCACCCGGTCAGCGGCGACACCATCGCCATACCCTCGGCCTACTGGGACCGGACGTGGAGCTGCACCCTGAACGGGTTCGCCGCCACGGTCGAGGAGGACCAGTGGACCTGGCACGACTCGCTGCGCTATGGCCGGACCGGGTGCGCCGTCATCGGCGGCAGCTCCGGCTCCCCGGACGTGGACACCAGCACCGGCCAGGTCGTCGGGGTGAACAACACCATCAACGAGAACGGCCAGAAGTGCACGCTGGACAACCCGTGCGAGGTCGGCGCCAACGGCACCATCACCTACCGGCGCGGGCAGGGCTACGGGCAGGAGACGTACTGGATCACCACCTGCCTGAACGCCTCGAGGGCGATCGACCTGACCGTGTCGGGGTGCCTGCTTCCGAGGCCGTGAGGCTTCGGTGAAAGAAGCAAGGGCCGAGCCCCTGTCGTCGAAGGCGACAGGGGCCCGGCCCACACCGAACGCGTGTCTGGCCGGAGCGCGTCAGCGCCCCTGCCGAAGCTTGGCCAGCGCCTCGGCGAGCAGCTTCTCGCCGTCGGCATCGCTGCGCCGCTCACGGACGTAGGCCAGATGGGTCTTGAACGGAGCCGCCGTCGCCGCCGGCGGCGGGTTCTCGCGGTCCAGCCCGGCGGGCTGGCCGCACGTCTGGCACTCCCAGGTCTCCGGCACGACCGCCTCGGCGGCGAACACTGCCGGGGTCGAGTGGCCGTCGGCGCACCAGAAGGTCACCACGACGCGCTCGACAGAATTACCACGATCGGACTCGCCCATCGGGCCCGCGCCGATCCTGCTTCCACGGATTCCACTGCTGCGGGACATAGCCAGCCTCCCCGGACTCGAAGCGTCCCGGCCGTCAGCTCGAACGGACTGCCGAGTGCGCCTGACCATCACACCAGAAGAACTCCCGAGCCCCGCCCCGTCGTTGGGAAATGGAGGGGGCAGGGCGGCGGGGTTCAAGCCGGCGTCAGCGCCTTACAGGCCGCGGACGTCCTCAGCCTGCGGGCCCTTGGGACCCTGGGTCACGTTGAACTCCACAGCCTGGTTCTCCTCCAGGTTGCGGTAGCCGCTGCCGCTGATCGCGGAGAAGTGGACGAAGACGTCCGGGCCTCCACCATCCTGCTCGATGAAGCCGAAGCCCTTCTCGCCGTTGAACCACTTGACTTTGCCGGTTGCCATGAATCTCCTCGATACCGCGGCCACACCCACCTTCTGGGGACGTGTGCGCCTGCCCACTATCGCACGACCACCCGCCCGTGACCTACCTCTAATCGTCCAGGTCGCAGCCGCGGCCCGGAAAGAGTGCCGTGAAGGGGGCGGCGATCCCGCGATACGGACGGACTAGGCCTGCTCGTCGTAGCGCAGCCGTGCGGCCTGAACGGCGTTGATGTGCAGCTCGGCCCAGTCGCGCACGGCGTCCAGCGGCGCCCGCAGCGTCCGCCCGAGCTCGGTGAGGCGGTACTCGACCTTCGGCGGCACCGTCGGATACACGGTCCGCTCGACCAGCCCGTCGCGCTCCAGACTGCGCAGCGTCTGGGTCAGCATCTTCTCGCTGACGCCGTCGATCGCCGCCCGCAGCTCGCTGTAGCGGCGCGAACCGTCCGCGAGCGCCACCACGATCAGGACCGTCCACTTGTCGGCGATGCGGTCCAGCGCGGCGCGCGAGGGACACGGGGCGCTGTAGACGTCGGCGGGCTTGCCGTCGGGCAGCCAGGACAACGGGGTCCGGCCCGGGGAACCGGGGCGGGGACGTCGGACTCGGGGGGCCGGCATGCGGGGAACGTTAGCCCAGAAGGCGTCCGTCCGCCCACAGCCGCCGCGCCGCCGGCGGCAGCACCCGCCCGAACACGTGGTCGGCGAAGTGGCCGCCGGCCAGCACGGTGTCGGGGTCCTGCAGCTCCTCGAGCACCTGCTCCCGCGTGCGCAGCGCCTGGTCGGGGTCGAAGTCCCAGACGAAGGACCACCGGCTCTCGGTGACCTGGACCTGGCAGTGCATGACGTCCCCGAGCACGATCAGCCGCCGCGGATCGGCACCCTCGGGGTCGGCGACCACCAGGCTGATGTGGCCGGGCGTGTGACCGGGCGTGGCCAGGACGCGGACGCCGGGCGCGATCTCGTCCCCGTCGCCGACGAACCCGATCCGCCCGGCAAGCGGCTCCAGCACGGCACGCCGGTCCGGACCGGGGAACACCCCCTTGTCGGCCCAGTACCGCCATTCGGCCTCCGCGACGAGGTGGCGCGCGTTCGGGAAGACCAGGCCGCCCACCGCGGCGCCTTCGGGGAACCCCGGATCGGGGGCGACGTCCGAGGTCCAGCCGACGTGGTCGTGGTGCAGGTGGGTGAACACGACGGTGTCGACGTCCCCGGGCGCCAGCCCCTCCCCCGCGAGGCTGTCCACCAGCCGGCCGGCCGTGAACGAGGCCACACCGGGCACCTCGTAGTCGACGACCCCGAGACCGAGGTCCACCAGGATCACCCGGCCCCCGGTGCGGATCAGGAAGGAGCCGATGCTGACCGGCATCCGGCCGGCCGCGTCGACGAAGGCCGCGTAGGGGGCCCAGCCGTCGGGGGCACTGGCCGGGAAGATCACCGAGGCGTCCATCCAGCCCTCGCCGTCGGGGAGGTAGGTGACGGTGGTGCCGCCGACGGTGGTTTGTGAGCGTTCTGCTGCGCGAGTCATGGGACTCACTATCGGAGAGCCACTCTTCAGCGGGAAGTACGCACTTGTAAGTGCGTACTTCGCTAAGTACGTACTCCGCAAGGTCTACCTCCGCGGCTCCCACCGGAAGAACGCCCGCGCCGCGAGCACCCCGACGACCGCCCACGCCAGCGTCGGCACCAGCAGCAGCGGCACCTTCGCCGACGAGCCGCCGTTCCACGCGGTCGCGACCAGCTCGGCCAGGGCGCCGCCGGGCAGGGCCCGCTTGACGGCGATCAGGCTGTCGGTGCCGGTGGCCTCGAACCAGACGGCCGCGACGGTCGCCGTCAGGAAGATCGGCATGGTCGTGTACTGCGCGTGTTCCGGGGAGGTGGAGAAGCCCGCGGTGGCCAGGGCCAGGCCGGTGAACATGGCCTCGGCGACGAGGACCGCGACGATCAGCAGGGCCGGGTTCGCGGGGGCGTCGGCGGAGGCCAGGGCGCCGAGCACGATGGCGAGCTGTACGGCGTTCACGGCGATCAGCGGGGACACGAGCCCCGCGATAATCGCCCGGTCGGAGACCGCCGCGCCGCGCATGCGCTTCAGGTACAGCGTCTGGCGGCGGGAAGCCAGGGTCGTCGTCGCCGTCACGTAGGTGCCCATCGCGACCATCACGACCAGCTGGACGCCGGCCACCGCGCCGCCGGCCTTGTGGGTGTCGCGGCTGAAGTAGAGGAAGCCGCCGAAGACCAGGGGGAACAGCAGCGCGCCGCCGGCCACGACGCGGTTGCGGGCGAGCATCTTGAGTTCGGCCGCGGCGATGGCGTTCACGGTGTGGTCCCCTCGGTGCCGATGGCGTGGAAGATGTCGTCGAGTCCTGATTCGCGGACGCTGAAGCGGGCCAGCTCGTGGCCGTGCTCGGCGGCCCACAGCATCAGGGTGGTCACGTCGCGCTGGACGGCGCGCGTCCGGATCACCGCCAGGCCGTTCTCCGTGCCGGTCACCGGGACCGGGATGTCGGCCACGGCGCCCGGCGGCACGAAGCGCACCGTCGTGGTGCCCTCGGCGGTCAGTTCGGCGACCGTCCCCTGGCGGCGCAGGGTGCCGCCGTGCATCAGGCCGACGTGGTCGGCGGCCTTCTCGGCCTCCTCGAGGTAGTGGGTGGTCAGCAGGAAGGTGGTGCCGGCCGCCTTGAGCTCGCCGACCACCGTCCACAGGGCCGCGCGGGACTCCGGGTCCAGCCCGGTCGTCGGCTCGTCGAGGAAGACCAGCTCCGGCGCGCCCCATATCGCCATCGCGAAGTCGACGCGGCGCTTCTCCCCGCCGGACAGCTGCGCGACCCGCGTCGACCGCTTGCCGGCCATGCCGACCCGGTCCAGGACCGCGTCGGCGTCGTCGCTCCGCCCCGAGATCGCGCCGGCCAGCACGACGCTGTCGCGCACGGTGAGCTCGGCGGCCAGGCCCGAGTCCTGGAGCATGATCCCCATGCGCGGCCGGACGCGCCGGCGGTCGGACGGATCGCCGCCCAGCACCCGGACCCGGCCCGACGTCGGGGACCGGTGCCCTTCCAGGACCTCCAGCGTGGTCGTCTTGCCCGCGCCGTTGGTGCCCAGCAGCGCGTACGTCTCGCCGCGCTGGACCGTGAGACCGAGGCCCTGGACGGCCACGTGCCCGCCTTCGGCGGAGCCGCGTTTCGCCTTGTTCGCCTTGTAGGTGTAGCCCACGTCCCATGCCTCGATGACCGTGTCTTCTGTCGCTTCCCTCATGGGTCCCACGATCCCGATCGGCGCCGGGGTCGATGTAGTGCCGGGACCGCATGACTCCGCGTGACATATGTCAGGCGCAGAGGTGATGCTTCGCGGATCCGCGCGGAACCCCGCGCGCATAGGCTGGCGCCCATGACGCCGGAGATCCACCAGACCTGGTCGCCCGCCGACGCCGGCGCGCCCGCGCTGGCCCGGATGCGCCGCTTCACGACCTGGATCATGGTCTTCGTGGTGGCCGGCTACGTGGGCCTGGTCGGCCTGGCGCAGGGCAAGTCGTCGACGGTCCTGGTGGTGGCTTCCCTGGCCGTCGGGGCCCTGGTCTGCTGGCAGTGCGTGCACTGGGAACACGGTGCGCGGCCGGCCCTCGCCGGGGCGGCGCTGCTGGCGTCCTACGGGTTGTCGTGGGCGATCGCGATCAACCACCACAGCCCGCAGGCCTCGGTCGCGTTCTCCCTGTCCGCCGCCCTGGTGGCGAACACGCCCCCCTTCCTGCGGTGGTGGTGGAGTCTGCTGGCCGTCGGGCTGGCGGTCCTGCCGGTGGCCGTCTTCGGCGACACGGCCGCCGTCGTGGGCGTGACGGCGATGACCTCCGCCGCGCTCGCCTTGTTCCGGGGCAATCGTTTCGGCTTCGGTCTCTACCTCGAGATCGACCAGGCCCGCCGGGCCACGGCGGATCTGGCGGTCATGCGCGAGCGGTACCGGTTCGCCGCCGACCTGCACGACATCCAGGGGCAGGCGCTGCACGTCAGCCGGCTGAAGCTGCAACTGGCCGACAAGCTGCTCGACCAGGACCCGGACCTGGCCCGGACGCACCTGCGCGAGGCGGAACAGCTCATCGCCGAGACGATCGCCGAGACCCGGAGCCTGGCCTACGGCGAGCGCGGCGTCACCCTGGCCGGAGAGCTCGCGAACTCCGAGTCGCTGGTCCGGGCGGCCGGGATCGCGCTGGACGTCCGCGGCCGGGCCCCGGTCGGGCACCGGCTCGAGGAGCTGTTCGCGCTGGTGGTGCGCGAGGCCACCACCAACCTGCTGCGGCACGCGCAGGCCGAGCACGTCCTGGTCGAGCTCGGGCCGGACTCGGTGCGGATCGTCAACGACGGCGCGACGGACGCCACGCAGGAGCTCAGCGGGCTGGCCCGGCTCGGGGAGCGCTTCGCGGCGCTCGGCGGGACGCTGGAGACCTCGCGGGCCGGGGCGACGTTCGTGACGGCCGCACGGGACGGCGCGGCGTTCACGGCGTCTGCGGCGACCGTGACGGCGCCGCGGGGGGCGTCGTGATCCGCGTCCTGATCGCCGACGACGAGACCCTGCTGCGCAGCGCGATCGCCAGCCTGCTGGACATGTCGGAGGAGCTGCGGGTCGTGGCCCAGGCCCGCGACGGCGCCGAAGCGGTGGCGCTGGCCGCCGACCTCGATCCGGACGTGGTGCTGCTGGACCTGGAGATGCCGCGGCTGGACGGGCTGGAGGCGGCCCGGCGCATCATCGGACGCCGGCCCGAGCAGGCCGTCGTCCTGCTCACCCGCCACGCCCGCGCCGGGGTGCTGCGCGCGGCGCTGGCCGCCGGGGTCCGCGGATTCCTGCCGAAGTCCGTCGATCCGGGGGAACTGGAGCGGGCCATCGTGCACGTACACGGCGGCCGGCGATGGATCGACGCCGACATCTCCGCCGCCGCGATGATGGACGACTGCCCGCTCACGGAGCGGGAACTCGATGTCCTGCGGCTGACGACGGAGGGGCTGAGCGTGCGGGAGATCAGCGATCGGGTGCATCTGGCTTCGGGGACGGTGCGGAACTATCTGTCCTCCGCGATGCAGAAGACCGGGGCGCCGTCGCGGCACGTCGCCGCGCGGATCGCGACCGAACGCGGGTGGTTGTGAGCGGCCGCCCGGCGATCCCCATCCGATCGCCGGGCGGCCGCCACGGGGTCAGTCGACGTTCAGTGCGGTGTCATCGACCACGAAGGACGTCTGCAGGGAGGAGTCCTCGGTGCCGGTGAACTTCAGGCTGATGGTCTGGCCGATGTAACTGGCCAGGTTGAAGGAATGCGACACGTACCCGGTGGCGGCGTTCAGGTTGCTGTACGTCGCCAGGGTGCCCAGCACGGTGCCGGAGGAGTTCAGGACCTGCACCGACAGTTTGTCGTACGCGGTGCTGCCGGTCTCCGCCGTGTCGATGTGGACGTAGAAGGAGAAGTTCGCCGTCGTGCAGGACGCCGGGATCGTCACCTGTTGCGCGAGCGTGTCGGTGTGGGTGGTGCCGTAGCCGTCCAGCCACGCCTTCCAGCTGCCCGAGTGAGCAGCTTCGGAGGAGCTGTTGTCGATGACGCCGGACGACGCGGTCCACGGTGCGGCGCTGCCGGTTTCGAAGCCGGCGTTGCCCAGGAGCTGCGTCGCCGTGCAGCCGCCGCCGGCCGGGTTCACCGTCCAGCTGAAGGTGGTGCTGCCGGAGGCGGTGCCCGAGGAGGCCGTCACCGTGACGCTGGAGCTGCCGGCGGTGGTCGGGGTGCCGGTGATGGCGCCGGAGCCGCTGATCGACAGGCCGGCCGGCAGGCCGGTGGCCGAGTAGGTCAGCGCCTTGCCCGCCGAGTCGGTCGCCGAGATCTGCAGGGTGCTGATCGCGGTGCCGGCGGTCGAGGTCTGATTGCCCGGGCTGGCGACCGAGACCGTCTCGGTGCCGGTGCCGTTGACCGTCAGGGTGAAGGTGGCGGTGTGCGTCGCCGAGGCGCCGGTTCCGGTGATGGTCACCGGGTAGCTGCCGGGCGCCGTACTCGCCGCCGTGCTCAGGGTCAGCGTCGAGGTCGAGCCGGAGGTGACCGACGAGGGGCTGAACGAGGCGGTGGCGCCGGCCGGCAGGCCGGAGGCGCTCAGCGCGACGGTCTGGGCCGAGCCGCTGGTCAGGGTGGTGGACACGGTCGCGGTCAGCGAACTGCCGGGGTTGACCGAGCCGGAGGTCGGGGACACCGCCATCGAGAAGTCGTTGGTGCCGGCGGTGCAGGTCGGCTCGCCGGACTGGGCCGGGACGCTGACCGCGGTCCAGGCCGCCTTCACCGTGTTGAACTCGGCGCAGGTCGGGTCCAGGGTCTTGGCCGCCTGCAGGGTCCAGACGCGGTACGTCAGGTACGAGGCTCCCGATGTCTTCAGCAGCATCGCGTTGTACATGATCTTCTCGGCGTTCTGGATGCCGACGCCGGTGACCGTGGAGTTGTTGCAGGTCGGGCTGACCGGCTGGCCGTTGGTCGGGTTGGTCCCCTCGGCCACCAGGTAGAACCAGTGGTTGCCGGGACCGGCCGCGGCGTGCACCTCGTCGCCGGGTATCGAGCTGGAGTAGCAGTTCGGGTCGCCGTTGATCAGCGAGGGGTTGTACATGTTGCGGATCGGCCCGGTGCCCTCGAGGTTGATCTGCTCGCCGACGGTGAAGTCCGGCACGTCGTACGGCGCCGGCTCGTTGGTGAACCACTCGGTGGCGGCGCCGAAGGTGTCGGCGACGAACTCCTGGGTGCCGTTGCCGGATATGCCGCCGGGGGTGTGGTCGTCGACGCCGTGGCCCATCTCGTGGGCTATGACGTCGATGGCGCCGATCCACTGGCCCTGCGAGTTGTAGCCGATCTGGACCTGGCTGCCGTCGTAGTAGGCGTTCTCCTCCTGGTCGCCGACCCGGATCGGCCAGGCGCCGCCGTTGCCGTCCATGCCGTTGCGCCCGTCCCACTGGGCGAGCATCTTGAACTCGGACTGCGCGCCGAACAGGGCGTCCACGCAGCCGGTCTCGCGGCTGGTCTTGTCGGTGCTGCCCCAGACGTCGGTGGACTTGGTGAAGGTGGTGTCGTTCGCCGCGTCCTGACAGGGCATGTTGGTGATGTTCGGGGTGTTCATCGAGTACGAGCTGCCCGAGCCCGAGGTGTCGATGTGGACCGGGTTGGGGCCGTTCCACGCGCTGGTGCCGCTGCCGTGCTCGACGTGCTCCTGCGTGTGCAGGACCGCGCCGGTCTTGGCGTCGACGTCCACACTCAGCCGGCTGACGCCGTCGTCGCCGATGCCGTCGACCGTGGTCTCCCAGGCCAGGGCGGCCGGGCCGGAGCCGAGCGCGAACACCACGAGCTGCGTGCCCTCGACCTTGGACACCGACTTCAGCTGTCCGGAGGCCACCGAGACGGCCTTGGCGCTGCTGAGGGTCGGGGTGGTGGACAGCGTGCCGATCGCGTGGTCCTGGGCGACCGACTGGAACACGACCTGGCCGGCGCTGTTGGTGGCGATGACGAAGTCGCCGCCGACCACCGGCAGGCCCGAGTACGTGCGCAGATACGGCACGTACTGGGCCCCGTTGGACGAGATGACCTGCTGGCGCACGAACTGGTCGTCCGCGCTGGCGTGCAGGAACGCGGGCCTGGCGGCGACGAGCGCGTCGGCGCTCCGCGCGGCCAGGGTCTGTGCGTTCGGAGCCTGGACGTTCGGGGTGCCTGCCGGTCCGGCGGCGGCTGCCGTCACCGGTCCGGCCGACAGCGCGGTGATGCCGGCCGCGACGGCGGTGCCGACGGCCAGGCCGGCGGCGAGCAGTCGCGGGCTACGGCCGCGCTTGGTGTGGGGGTGTTGCGATCTCACGGGCTTCCTTTCGCGGGGGTTTGCGAAGGGGGGCGGGGGGATCGCGCATGCGCCGATGCTTGGTGGCATGGGCCCAGCGCACAACGCCAAGGTTTTGTGCAGAGTTTGCTAAGAGTGTTCTAAGAACCCTGACGTTGGTTCGGAACGTAACCGGCCGTACGCCGAACGTCAACGATCGCGAGGGCACAGCAAGGGTGGACCCGCGCCGACGGATCGGATCCGCGCCTCCTAGGGCGAAACCCCGAAGCCGCATAACGATTCGATCAACCGCAGGCCAGCGCCATTGCGCACGCCCCGGCTTTTGGGTGTTGTGCACAGTGCACTGTTCCATCGGGGTGTGTTCCAGAGACTAGGAGTCACATGAGCACCCGCAAACGTGCCACCCGCGCCGGCGCGCTCACGCTCGCTATAGCGAGCGCGTTCACCCTGGCCGCTTCGACCGCCGCGTCCACCGTGACGTCCGCGGGCATCCAGGGCTCTGGCAAGAGCGTCCAGGTGCACCCCATGACCTGGGGAAGCCGGGAAGTGGCAGATCTGCCGACACCGCTGGCGACATCGGCGTGTCTGGCCCAGGTGGGCATCAACTGCTACAGCCCGCTGCAGTACCGCAGCGCGTACGACCTGAACCCGTTGTACCAGGCCGGGATCACCGGCAAGGGGAAGACGATCCTGATCGTCGACTCCTACGGCTCGCCCACGATCCAGGCCGACCTGGACGTCTTCGACAAGCAGTGGGGTCTGCCGGACACCAAGGTGGACATCCGGCAGTTCGGGACCATCCCGGCGTTCGACCCGACCGACTCCACCATGGTCGGGTGGGCCGAGGAGACCACGCTGGACGTGGAGTACGCGCACGCGATCGCCCCCGGGGCGAAGATCGTGCTGGCCGAGACCGCCGTCGCCGAAACCGAGGGCGTGACCGGCCTGCCGGAGATGATGAACGCTGAGAAGTCGCTCATCGACGCCGGCGTCCCGGACGTGATCTCGCAGAGCTTCGGCGCCACCGAGGACACCTTCCCCGGGTTCGCCCAGCACGACTACTCGTCGCTGACGGACCTGCGGTACGCGTTCAAGGACGCCGCGGCGCACCACGTCACGGTGCTGGCCTCGGCCGGCGACAACGGCGTGACCAGCCAGACCCTCGACGGCAACGGGTTCTTCCCGTACCCGGCGAACTCCTGGCCCTCCGCGGACCCGCTGGTCACCTCGATCGGCGGCACCTACCCGGCGATCGACGACAGCGGCAAGCGCACCGCGCCGGACGTCACCGGCAACGACAACAACCTGCTGGACCCGGGCGGCGTCGTCGGCGGCGGCGGCCAGTCGCACGTGTTCAAGCGCCCGGACTACCAGGACGGCGTGAAGAACGTCGTCGGCGCCCAGCGCGGCACACCGGACATCTCGTTCAGCGCGACCCTGTCGGGTGCGGCATGGGTGTACTTCAGCTTCACCCGCCCGGGCTGGCACCTGATCGCCGGCACCAGCGAGTCCTGCCCGATCATGTCCGGCGTCGTGGCCCTGGCCGACCAGGCCGCCGGCCACCGGCTGGGCACCATCAACCCGGCGCTGTACCAGCTGGGGCGCCTGTCGACGAACCCGCGGTTCGGCAAGTTCACGGGCATCCAGGACGTGACCGTCGGCAACATCAGCGACAACGGCGTGACCGGCCCGAGCGCGGGACCCGGCTACGACATGGCGACCGGCTGGGGGACCATCGACGGGGCGCACTTCGTTCCGGCGCTGGCTTTGGCCGCGTCGGCTGAGGGCGGGGACGGCCGGGGTCACTGAGGGCTGGCTTCGTCGAGTGCTGTGAAGGTCGCCGGCCGCACCTTGGGGTGCGGCCGGCGGTCTCTTCGCTGTTTTCGAGCTACACGACAGGGCTTTCCCCGGTCAGCGCGACGTCGCCGCATCGATCGGCGGCAGGCTTGAAGCCTTACGGGATCTCGCAGCCGTCCGGCCCGCACACCGCACCATCCGGTGCGGCCTCCCCGACGACCTTCAGCGCCGGCACCTGCGCGGCCCACGCCTCCTGCAGCGCCTGCGTGAACACCTCGGCCGGCTGGCCGCCGGACACGCCGAACTTGCGGTCCAGCACGAAGAACGGCACGCCGTTCGCGCCCAGCATCTGCGCCTCCTGCTCGTCGGCGCGGACCTCGGCGGCGTACGCCGTCTCGTCGGCGAGCACCGCGCGCGCCTCGTCCGCGTCCAGGCCGACCTGCACGGCGAGCTCGATCAGACGCTCGTCGTCGAACAGCGAGCGCTCGTCGGCGAAGTGGTTGTGGAACAGGGCAGCTACCAGTTCCTTCTGCTTGCCGCGCGCGTTCGCGAAGTGGATCAGGCGGTGCATGTCGAAGGTGTTGCCGACGTCGTGGGCGCCGAAGATGTATTCCAGGCCGCTGGCATGGGCGTTGGACGCGACGCGCTCCTCGGCGGCCTTCGCCTGCTCCAGGCTCATCCCGTACTTCTTCGCCAGCATCGGGATCACGTCGGACACCGCGCCCTTGGGGAGCGTCGGGTCCAGTTCGAAGGAGCGGAAGACCACCTCGACGTCGTCCTTGTGGGCGAAGGCCGACAGGCCCTGCTCGAAACGCGCCTTGCCGATGTAGCACCAGGGGCAGGCGACGTCACTCCAGATCTCGACGCGCACGGCGGTTCACTTCCTTATTACTAGGCACTGGGGGTGCGGGCCCGGAGGGGGTTGGGGCCCGCACGTGTTGTTCAACGGTGAACTACCTCACGGAATTCCGCGGGCCGGCGTGACCCGTCACACGTGTTCCACCCTCGCCACCGGTTCGGCGCCGGCCAGTTCCGCGCGGCTGCTCACGCCGAAGCGGCGGAACAGGCGGGTCAGGTTCCCTTCGACCGCCTTCACCGACACCTGGAGTGCGGCGGCTATCTGGCGGTTGGTGGCGCCGGAGCGGACCAGTTCCACGATCTGGCGCTCGGTCGCGCTCAGCGGTTCGGCCGGGGTGTCCAGGCGGGCCAGGCGGCCCTGGACGAAGCGCAGCCAGGGGCCGCAGCCGGCCGCCGCGTAGGCCGTGGCCGCCGATTCCCACGCGGTGCGGGCCGCGGCCCGGCGGCGTGCGCGGCGTTCCAGTTCGCCGAGGGTCACCTCGGCGCGGGCTATCTCCAGCGGGTAGGGGTGCTCGGCGGGGATGGCGGCGCGCAGACGGTCGGCGGCTTCGCGGGCGTCGGCGGCCAGGCCGTGGCGCAGCAGGCGGGCCCGGGTCAGGCCGAGCTTGACCACGTCGCGTTCCAGGCGGCGGGCGGCTTCCTGGGCCTCGTCGAGGATGCGGTCGGCCGCCGAGAACGAGCCGCAGCGGGCCAGGGTCTCGGCCAGGTCCGCGTCGACCAGGAAGGTCGCGGGGTCGACCATGCCCACGTTGCGCATCAGGGTCCTGCCGCGGGCCAGGTGGTGCGCGGCCTGGGAGGAGCGGTCCAGCAGAAGCTCGGCGCGGCCCAGGAAGGCGTGCGCGTAGCCGGTGAACTCCGAGTCGCCGGAGGCGGTGCCGGCCTCGATGGCGCGCTGGGCGACGTCCACGGCAGCCTCCGCACTGCCGTTGGACAACTCGGCCGCGGCCGACAGGATCAGCGCCTGCACGCTGGAGGAGCCGGTCTCGGCCCGCAGCCGGCTGCCCAGCAGCGCCGCCTCGTGCGCCTGGCGGCACAGGCCGGCCCGCTCGTTCACCGAGGCCACCAGGTGCAGCACGTCGCCGAGGTCGCGCAGGCGGCCGGCGCGCTCGACGTCGGCGCGCAGCCGGGCCGCGGTGGCCAGGGCGTCGGCGACGTCGCCGCGGCGCAGGAACCAGATGATCAGGGACTTGCGGACGGCGATGGACGGCAGCGTCAGGTCCCCGCCCAGCCCCAGCGCCTCGGCCTCCTCCAGCGATTCGATGGCCCGCTCGGGGTCGGTCTGGATCTCGGTCGGGACGCGCATCGCGATGGACTCCGCGCGCAGGCTCCGGTCGCCGGTGGTCAGGGCGTACTCCTCGGCGCGGGCCAGGGCGGACAGCGCCTCCTCGACCGAGCCGGAGCGGAAAGCGTGGTCGGCCCGCTGCAGGCTCACGCGCGCCCGCAGGTCCGGGCGCCCGGCGGCGTCGGCCTCGGCGGCTTCGAGCAGCAGGCCCTGCGCGGATATGTCGTCGTCGAGCTCGACCAGCAGCAGGCGCGCGCCGACGCGGCAGGCCGGGTCCGGTCCGGCCGCGACGGCCTCGGCGGCTTCGCGGGCCTGGCGCGGCAGGCCGGCGTCGAAGGCGGCGCGCGCGGCTTCGAGGCGGCGGCGGGAGGCCACGTCGGTGTCCGCCGGCGGCCCGCCGGCATTCGCCGGGCCGGCACCAGGGCCCGCGCCCGGGCCGGCGGCCGATCGCAGGGCACCGTCGACGGCGTCAACAGTGGCGTCAACAGTGGCGTCGGCGGTGTCGGCGGCGTCCACGGCGGCGGTCGCCGACAAGCTGTCGGTACCGTTCGCCAGGGTCACGCCGTTCGCCAGGGTCACGCCGTCCGCCGGCGTCCGGTCGGCGGCCATCCGGAACAGCTCGGCGGCGGTGCCCGGGGCGCCGCGGAACACCGCGATGCGGGCGGCCTCCTCCAGCTCGGCGGCCAGCTCCTCGGTGGCGTCCGACGTCGCCAGAGCGTGGTGCCGTGCGCGCTCCAGCGGGTCGTCGTGGGCCTGGGCGAGCTTCGCGTGGCACTCCTGGCGGGCCTCGATATCAGCGTCCGCATACACGATCTCGCGCAGCAGCGGGTGTGCGAAGCGCGGCTCCAGGTCCCGGCCGGAGACGATGATGCCGGAGGCCAGCGCCTGCGACAGGCCCCATTCGTGGCCGGCCAGCAGTTCGCGCGGCGGGCGCGCGGCGGTCGAGATCAGCAGCAGCGCGTCGCGGGCGGCCTTGGGCAGCGCGTGCAGCCGGTCGGCGAGCAGGCCGCGCAGGCGCTCGGGCACCAGCAGCGGGTCGCCGGGCTGGACCACGGTCCCCGATCGCAGTGCGGCGCGGCCCAACTCCAGCGCGTAAAAAGGGTTCCCGCCGCTGGCGTCCCGGATCCGCTGCGACAGCTTGTCGGTGGGACGCAGGCCCAGGCGGGTCCGCAGCAGTTCGGAGACCACCGGGCCGGGCAGGTTACCCAGGGCGATCTCGACGGCGTCCTCCGGCAGCAGCCCCCACCAGGTGGGCTCCTGGCCTTCCGAGAGCCGCTCGGCGGCGAGCACGCGCACGCGGCTGCCCTGGCGGCGGCGCACGGCGAAGGCCAGCACCTCGGCGGTGGCCGAGTCCAGGCAGTTGACGTCGTCCAGGATCAACAGCACCGGACGCTCCGCGGCCAGCGCACGCAGCGCCTCGACCACCGCGACGCGGATCGCCAGCTGGTCGGTGGCCGCACCGTCGGGGACCGAGCGCATCAGGACACCGTCGAAGGCCGGGCGCAGGTGATAAGGCACCACTTCTGGCCGGGAAGCGACGGCGTCGGAGAACAGGTCGTACAGGCCCAGATAGGGCAGCCAGGACTCGGCCGCCGCCGAGGCGGAGCGCAGCACCAGCTGCCCGGCCGCCGCGCACGCCGAGCCGATCGCGTCCAGCAGCGCTGATTTGCCGATTCCGGCTGGGCCGCTGACCAGGACCCCGCCGCCGGCGGCCAACGCCGCCATGCATTTCTCGAGCGTCTGCTGCCGGCCGAGTATCGCTGGTGCGTCCTTCACGCAAGGAAGTGTCCTCCCGTCTGCGGCCTATTGGCGAGTCCGAAGTACCGGCTCGTGCACAGAGCGTCTCTGACATACGGCGAAATACCTTATGTCCGATTCCTCCGCGTTTTCCGCATCGAAATCAATCACTGGATATAGAAGCCGCAGCTACCGAGCGCGTTGTTATCTTTTCGAGACCATCTCAGCGTGCATTTCCGCCGCTGGTCCCGCTACGGTCGCAGACCAGGCACGCCGGTCCTTAGACCCGGAAATCGGGACACCGGCTGCCTACGCCGAATCCCAAAAGCGTGCAAAGCGCCGGACGGGAACCGGGGACCCACGTCCCAATGGGGTGAATCCGCTTCCGAAGTGGTAGGGCAGCCTCTTTCGCCCGAACCCGTCAGCTAACCCGGTAGGCGGTCAAAGAGGAAGAACACAACGTAGATGCGCACTCCCCTGGTGCTCGGCCGCCGTTCCCGCGGCCTGACCCTGACCGCCGCCGCCCTCGGCGCGGTCGCCGTCCCGACCCTCGCCTCGGCGGCCCCCGCGTTCGCCGCGGCGCCGCACGCCGCCCCCGTGGCCGCCCCGGCCCTGGCTCCGGCTCCGGCCTCGGCCGTGGCCGCCGCCGTCGCCGCCGCCGCTCCGGCCCCGGCCGCCGCCCCGGTCGCCGCCGCCCCGAAGGCCGCCGCGCCCAAGACCGACGCCCCGGCCTCGGAGAGCTACACCGTCCGCTCCGGCGACACCCTGTCCGGCATCGCCCAGGCCAAGCTCGGCGACGGCAGCAAGTACCCGGAGATCTTCAAGCTCAACACCGGCAAGGCCCAGGCCGACGGCCGCAAGCTGTCGGACCCGAACCTGATCATCACCGGCTGGGTCCTGAACCTGCCGGGCGCCAACGGCACCGCGGCCCCGGCGTCGACCTCGTCCTCGACCTCGACCTCGACCTCGACCTCGAACCAGCCGGTCGTGGAGTCCGCGCCGGTGAAGTCGACCCAGTCGGCCAAGACCACCACCCAGACCACGACCCAGAGCGCCACCGCGGCCTCGGCGTCGACCGGCACCTACGCCAACAACCTGGACGGCTGGATCAAGCAGGCCATCTCGATCCTGAACGCGCACGGCTACTACGTCTCGTACAACGCGATCTACCAGACCGTGATGCACGAGTCGGCGGGCAACCCGAGCGCCACCAACGGCTGGGACTCCAACGCCGCCGCCGGCCACCCGTCGATCGGTCTGATGCAGACCATCCAGCCGACGTTCAACGCGTACGCGCTGCCGGGCTACGGCAACATCTACAACCCGGTGGCCAACATCATCGCCGGCGTCCGCTACGCGGCGGCCGTCTACGGCTCGCTGGACTCCGTCGTCGCGGCGCGCTGCGGCGGCTCCTGCTGGTACGGGTACTGATCCCGCACCGGTCCACCGGTTCCCCTGTGTTGACAACCGAAAGCCCCCGAACGGATCGTCGTTCGGGGGCTTCGGCCGTCCTGTATCAGGCCTAGAAGCGCCTAAAAACCCTCGCCGGTCCAGCCGTAGCGCTTGTGCAGGTGGCCTATGACGCTGTCGAAGTCGCCGCGGTCCAGCGCGTGCCCCTCGCGCCGTATGCCCTCAGGGTGCACCCGCACCACGCGGTCGATCACGGCCCAGGACTCGCGCGCGTCGCGGTCCCACTCGCCGGTGCCGATGCTGACCCAGTTCTCGGCGTCCGCGTGCCACTTGCTGGTCAGCTTGACCGCCAGGAAGTTCCCGGTCGCCTTGCCCCGCGCCACCAGCAGGACCGGCCGGTCCTTGCCGCGGCCGTCGTGCTCCTCGTAGGGCACCCAGGTCCAGACGATCTCACCGGGGTCCGGGTGGTGGTCCTCCTCCGGATCCCACTCGGTGTGCACCGCGCCGATCTTGTGCGGGTCGATCTCGATCGTGTCGAAGGGCGGGAACCGGCCGGGCGAGTTCCCCCACTGGTCGTGCTCATGCTCTGCCATGGCGCCGAACTATGCCAAAAGAGTGAGCGGGCCCGCCAACCACCCGCCGTCCCGGCTCACCGTGCCTCAGGCCCGGACAATCCGAGCTGGTGAGGCCAGCCGCGTCTACGACCGTGGTCGGACACCGGGCGCCGCGCCCCCTCCGACCGGACGATGCGCGCCCCGCGCCGGGCACGCCAGGATAGTTACGATGATCCGGTGAACCCACGGAGGATGTGCGCATGCCGAAGGTAGTGCTGGCCGGGCTGCGCGCCGACGCGGTGCGCCTGGCCCTGACCTGCCTGTCGATCGTGCTGGGCATCGCCTTCGTGACCGGGACGTTCCTGCTCTCGGGGTCCATCAACCAGGCGTTCGACTACGGCTACGCGCGCGCGGCGCAGAACATCGACGCCGCCGTGCAGCAGACCGGCTCGGCCGTCTACGCCAACACCACGGCGCCGCCGACGCCGCCCTCGCTGCTCACGCCTGCGGTCGTGGACCGGATCCAGGCCCGCGTCGGCTCCGACGCCGTGGTCAGCGGCCAGGTCAAGGGTCCGGCCCCGCTGCTGGACGCGAACGGCCAGCCGATGCGCACCGACGGCCTGACCGGCAACGCCGTCGCGTTCCCGGCCGACCCGGCGCTGTATCCGGGCAGCATCGTCGCCGGCACCGGGCCGAAGGGCCCCGGCGACGCGGTCGTCGACAAGGACACCGCCGCCGAGCACAAGCTGCAGGTTGGGCAGACGATCCGGGTCGTGGGCCACGACTCGGCGATCCGCACCTTCCGGCTGGCCGGCATCGCCGAGTACGGCGTGGACAACCGGGCCAACGGTTGGACCCTGGTCGGGCTGCTGCCGCAGCAGGTCCTGGACGTCACCGGCAAGACCAGCTACGACGAGATCGACCTGCACGCCACCGGCGGCGCCTCGCAGCAGCACCTGGCCTCCGAGGCCGGCGCCGCGCTCGGCGGGCAGCCGC
This sequence comes from Catenulispora sp. GP43, assembly GCF_041260665.1. Classification (NCBI taxonomy): domain Bacteria; kingdom Bacillati; phylum Actinomycetota; class Actinomycetes; order Catenulisporales; family Catenulisporaceae; genus Catenulispora; species Catenulispora sp. GP43. The sequence continues at coordinate 49,183 of NZ_JBGCCT010000009.1, forward strand.
AGTTCACGGTCCTGACCGGCACTCAGTACACCAAGGCCGTGCTGGAGCACCGCGCCTCGATCGCCGGGAACGTGCCGCAGATCCTGGAGGTCTTCGGGGCGGTGGCGCTGCTGGTCGCGGCGTTCGTCATCTACAACACGTTCACGATCCTGGTGGCCCAGCGGATCCGGCAGGTGGCGCTGCTGCGCTGCATCGGCGCCGGCAAGGCGCAGGTGTTCGGCGCCACGGTGGCCGAGGCGGCGCTGGTCGGGCTGGTCGGCTCGGCGCTGGGCGTGCTGGCCGGGATCGGGGTGGCCCAGGGCCTGCACGCGGTGGTCGCGGCGACCAGCTCCACCGCCCTGCCGCCCGGCGGGATCGTGGTGTCCGGCGGGGTGGTCGCGCTGGGCCTGGCGGTCGGGTTCGCCGTCACGATCGTCTCGGCGGTGCTGCCGGCGCGCGCCGCGACGAACGTGCCGCCGGTGGAGGCGCTGCGCACGCAGCAGGAGGTGAAGACCACGCACGGCCGGATCGGCCGGACCAGGATCGCGGTGGCGGCCGGGCTCGGCGCGGTCGGGATCGTGCTGGCCGCCCTGGGCACCGCGCAGCACGACCTGCTCGGCGGGGTGAAGCTGATCGGGGGCGGCGGCGCGCTGGTGTTCGCCGCGCTGATCGTCGCCGGCCCGCTGATCGTCGGGCCGATGATCTGGGCCCTGGGCTGGCTGCCGGGCCGGTACTTCGGCACCCCGACCAAGCTGGCCGGCTCCAACGCCCGCCGCAACCCCGGCCGGGTCGCGGCCACCACCGCCGCGCTGACCATCGGCGTGACGCTGATGTCGCTGTTCACGGTGACGCAGGACTCGGTGCAGGTGACGCAGGCGCAGTGGATCGACTCGCACAACCCGTACGACTACTCCGTGGACCCGCCGGGCTCCGGCCAGACGGTGCCGTTCCAGGTCGCCGACCAGCTGCGGGCCAAGCCGGAGCTGGGGCACGTGGCGGCGGTGGACGGCACGAAGGCCGATCTGTTCGGGACCTCGGTGGACGTCGGGGCGGTCGAGGCCTCGGCCTACGGCACGCTGTTCAAGCCGGTGGTGAAGTCCGGCTCGCTGGCCGACTTCGGGCCCGGCACGGTCGCGCTGTCGAACGAGATGGCCGACGCCCACCATGTGAAGGTCGGCGACACGATCACGGTGCAGACGCCGCAGTCCGGGCCGCTGACCGGCAAGGTCGCGGTGATCTACCAGGTCTTCACCGGCCACGGCATCGACTGGTACGACGTCCTGCTGCCGCGGGCGCAGTTCCTGACGACGTTCAAGCCGCTCGGCGACACGCAGGTGCGCGTCCTGGCCGCACCGGGGGTCCCCACCGTCGAGTCGCGCGCGGCGGTGGACTCGGTGGTGTCGCAGTACCCGTTCCTGCACACCGGGAGCCTGGCGGAGAAGAAGGACTCGCTGACCGGCAGCGCCGACGCGACGCTGAAGCTGTTCACCGCGATGCTGGGGCTGGCGGTGGTGATCGCGGTGCTGGGCATCGCCAACACGCTGTCGCTGTCGGTCGTGGAGCGCACGCGCGAGTCGGCGCTGCTGCGTGCGCTGGGGCTCTCGCGCGGGCAGATGCGGCGCATGCTGTCGGTGGAGGCGGTGCTGATGTCGGCGGTCGGGGCGCTGATGGGGGTCGCGCTGGGGGTCGGGATCGCCGGGGCGCTGGAGGCGCTGATCGGGCGGGTCGAGGGCGGCGCGGTGCTGTCGGTGCCGATGTTCACGCTGGCCGGGTACGTGCTGCTGGCGGCGGTGGCGGGGCTGGCGGCCTCGGTGCTGCCGGGGCGGCGGGCGGCGTCGGTGTCGATCGTCGCGGCGATCGCGGATTCGTGATGCGTGCGGAGCCCATTTCCCCGGAGCGGCTGGCCTCGCGGATCGCGAACCTGGTGGCCGCGCACGAGCCGGAGCGGCATCGGAACAAGGATGCCTGGACCCGGCTGGCGATCGACGGCGCGCCGGGGTCGGGCACGGCGGAGGTGGCGGCGGCGGTCGAGCGGGTGCTGGTCGGCGACGGCCGGCCGACGCTGCGGATCTCCACCGGTGACTTCCTGCGGCCGCGGTCGCTGCGGCTGGAGCACGGCCGCGAGGACCCGGACGTCTTCTATGCCGAGTGGCTGGACCTCAACGGTTTGAGGCGGGAGGTGTTCGGTCCGCTCGAGCCGGGCGGTTCCGGGCGGGTCCTCCCCACGCTGTGGAACGCCGAACGCGATCGGGCCAGCCGGGCCGAGTACGTCGAGCTGCCGCCGGGCGGGGTGCTGATCGTCGAGGGCACGTTCCTGATGGGGATCGGGCTGCCCTTCGACGTGGAGGTGCATCTATGGCTCTCGCGCGGGGCGCTGAAGCGGCGCACGCCCGAGGATCGGGCGTGGACGCTGCCCGCGTACGCGCGGTACGACGCCGAGGCCGATCCATCGCGTGCCGCGTCCCTGACGGCACGGATGGACGACCCTCGGCATCCGGCTCTGCTGTTCGTCTGACCGGGTTGTCACGACCTGTCGGACATCTCGTTCCCGCCGGATTCCCCGACTCCGCCGGCTCTCACTCCGGCGGAGTCTGCTGCTCCGGCGCTGCCGGCGGAGGTGCCGGCGGCGTCGGTGGTGCTGCCGGCGGTGCCGGCGGTGGTGCCGGTGCAGCTGGTGAAGCCGGTGGCGCGGCTTGCGCCGCCATCGGCCGGTCCCCTCGCAACACCCCGAGCCGAGCTCGGTACTCGTTCTCGTCGATCTGACCATGGGCGAACCGCTCTGCCAGGATCTGCTCGGCGGAGACCGTCCCCGTCCCGCCGTACGCCTGGGCCGGGCGCTGTGCCGTCATCGATCCGCGGTGCGTGAAGCTGCGCACCAACCACACGACCGCCATGATGACCAGCGCCCAGAGTGCGATCATGAACAGCACCCAGAGCAGCCACCCTCCCCATCCGAGGCCCTCGTGGAAATGGCGCCCGCCAACGTAGTAACGGGGATCCATGGGCCTCCACCTCCTTCAGCCTTCTGTAGATGTCACTCCGTGTCCCACTCTCAATTCTCGCCCCGATCCTTAGACCCCGCTTAGAGGGACTTAGGAATAGGCACCCCTGTTTCCGCAGCCCAGCGCCGTGCGTGGGCGATGCGGTCGGGGATCGGCGGGTGGGTGTAGCGCAGGAGGACCTCCCAGCGGCGGGGTTCCAGGTCGGCGATGTTCTGGACGACCAGGGCACGTTCCATGCGCACGATGGTGTCGGGATCGCGGAACAGGTCCAGGGCGTAGCCGTCGGCTCGGGCCTCGATGTAGCGGCTGTAGGCCAGTCCCCACGGCTCGCCGACCAGCCCGATCACCACCAGCACGGCCCGGACCAGGGCCTGCGAGCGCGGGTCGGCGGCGTGCGCCACCCCGGCGGCGTCCAGCAGCGGCGACCAGTGCAGCGCCGCGGCCAGGACCACGACGCCCAGCGCCGCCCCGACCGCCGCGAAGACGGTGCCGACCAGCACGTCGCGCCGGGCGGCGTGGCCGAGTTCGTGGGCGGCGATCGCGGCGACCTCGTCGGTGTCCAGGCTGTCGGTGGTGGTGTCCCAGACGACCAGACGGCGGGTCTTGCCGAAGCCGGAGACGTAGGCGTTGGCGGCCGTGGTGCGCTTGGAGCTGTCGCTGACCAGGATGTCCCTGACCGGCACGCCGGACTGCTCGACGAGCGCCATCAGCCGATCGCGTAGCGGGCCCTCGGGCAGCGGCTTGAACTTGTTGAACAACGGCTCGATCAGCACCGGCATGATGAAGGAGCCGAGCACCGCGAGCACCGCGGCGGCCAGCGCCGCCCAGACCCACCAGGCACCGCCGCCATTGCGCAGGAGCGCGTAGAACGCGATGACCGCAGCCGCGGTGAGGACCGCGCCGATGACGAACCCCTTGGCGGTGTCGGCGGCGAACAGGCCCCAGCCGCGCTTGGACAGGCCCCAGCGGCGGCTGACGGTCTCGCCCCACATACTCAGCGGGATGCGGATGACCAGCCCGAGCAGCGACAGCGCGACGCTGCCGAGCAGCGCCGTGGCCACCCACCCGCCGCCGCCGAGGTCGCCGGCCGCCTCGACCAGGCCCGCGCCGGCCGGCGTCAGGCCGAGGAGCAGCGGGACGGCCAGGCCGAGGAGGGTCGAGGCCAGGCGCAGGGGGCGGACGTCGTGCTTGTAGGCGCGGGCGCGCCCGATCTGCTCGGGGGTGAAGTCGTGCTCGGGGTTGAGGTCGTCGGCGGCGATATCCACGTGTCCAGTCTCCTCCGCACAAGTACCTTGAGCGCATGTCCGACGTCCACGACACAGGGGATCGCTCCGCCGCCTTCGCCAGCCTGCGCGGATTGGCACTCGGCGACAGCTTCGGGGAGCGCTGGTTCTTCCACCGGCGACAGAAGGCGATCGAGATGGTCCAGCACCGGACGACGCCCGAGGACAAGCCGTGGCAGTGGACGGACGACACGGCCATGGCGCTCGCGCTGGTCCGCGTGCTGACGGAACAGGGGACGATCGATCAGCAGGACCTCGCGGAGTCGTTCGCGGATATCTACGCAGAGGATCCCTACCGGAACTTCGGGAGCGGCATGCACCAGCTGCTGCCGAAGCTTCGCGAAGACCCGGGGAACTGGGCCACGTACGCGCGGACCCTTTTCGGCGGCGAGGGAAGCCTGGGAAACGGGGCGGCGATGCGCGCGGCCCCGCTGGGGGCGTGGTTCCGGCACGATCCGGAGCAGGCCGTCGCACAGGCGGTGCTGTCCGCCGAGGTCACCCATGCCCACCCCGAGGGGATCGCCGGCGGGGTGGCGGTCGCGGCAGCAGCGGCGCTGGCCGCGGGACCTTCGGACACTGACGAGGTCCCAGACCCGCACGCCTTCCTGGCGGCGACCGCGGACCTGACGCCGGCCGGCGTGATCCGCGACGGCCTGCTCCGGGCCGCCGACCTCGCGCCGGAGACCTCGGTGCCCGAAGCCGCCGCCATCCTCGGCAGCGGCAAGCGGATCCGCGCGAGCGACACGGTGCCCTTCGCCGTCTGGACCGCGGCGCACCACCTCGACGACCTGACCGACGCGCTGTGGACCACCGCCGCGGGCTTCGGCGACGTCGACACCACCTGCGCCATCACCGGCGGGATCGTCGCGGCGCGCACCGGGCTGCGCGGGGTGTCGGCGCGGTGGCTGGAGCTCGCGGAGGAACTGCCGGAGTGGGTGGAGTAGCGACCCGGGTCAGAGGTGGATGAGGCCGACCACGATGGCGATCGTGCCCACGAGCACGGCCATGACGTCAGCATAGGCTGCACCGTGAGGTGTCCGCCCGGCGGATGAGAGCCGCTCCGCCCCAAGGATGACAGGGTTCGAATATCTTCATCCGTGGGCTGATTCGCCGGCCACCGCCGCCGCCATAGCGTCGAGGACATGGCACTTCATCGTCGAATCAGCATCACCGCGGTCCTGGCTCTGGCCGCGACCATCGCCACGACCGGCGCCGCGGTGGCCGCCACCGCCACCCCGCTGCCCGCCGCCGCGCACGCGGCCGTCGCCGGCGCGGCGGGCACCGCCGCCAAGCCGGCCGCCGCCGCGTTCCAGGGCGCGCTGCCCGCCCCGACCGGGCGCTTCGCCGCGGGCGAGGACGTCATCCACCTCACCGACTTCAGCCGGCCCGACCCGTGGGTGCCCTCGGCCGGTCCGCGCCAGCTCACCGTGTCCATGTTCTATCCGGCGGTGGCCGGGACCGGGACGCAGGCCCCTTACATGACGCTCGCCGAGGCCGCCGGCTTCATCCAGTACCGGGTGCCGCCGAACACCGGCATCACCGCGCAGGAGCTGTCCGACGTCACCACGCACGCCTACACCGGCGCGCGGGCCGTGCACGGCAAGTACCCGCTCGTGGTGCTCTCCCCCGGCTTCGAGAATCCGCGCACGACGCTCACCTCGCTGGCCACCGAGCTGGCCGGCCACGGGTACGTCGTGGCGCTCGTCGGCCACACCTACGAGGACAGCGGTGAGACGCTCGCGAACGGCCAGACGCCGTCCTGCGCGATCTGCGACGGCAGCAGCCCGACCGCGCCGAGCCCGGACACCATCACCGCCAGCCGCCAGAAGGACGTCTCCTTCGTCATCGACCAGCTGACCCACCGCGGCGGCTGCGCGTGGCGCCTGAGCGACCTGATCGACAAGCACAGCATCGGCATGGCCGGGCACTCGATCGGCGGCGCGGCCACCGTGGACACGATGATCGCCGATCCCCGGGTGCTCGCCGGGGTGAACCTGGACGGCACCTTCTTCCCGGTGCCGGGGGCCGGCCAGATCAAGCGCCCGTATCTGATGATGAGCCACGGGACCGACGATCCGACATGGATCCAGACCTACGCGAACCTCGGCGGCTACAAGCGGTGGCTGGACGTCGTGGGCTCCAACCACGCCACGTTCACCGACATCCCAGTGCTCGCCCAGGAAGCCGGAATCACCCCGCCGACCAGTATCGATCCGCTGCGCGGCACCGTGATCACGCGGGAGTACGTCACCGCGTTCTTCGACCAGTCACTGAAGGGGATCCACCAGCCGCTGCTCGACGGCCCCACGCCGGGCAACCCCGACGTGCTCTTCCAGCAGTAGTCTCTTTCGCAGAAGGGTTGCGGGGCCTCACGGGGGCCGGTTCGGTTGGGGGATTTGCATGGTTGACGACCTCGAGAACCGCGCGAGCGGTGACAAGCGGCAGCGCATGCGCGTCTCGGACTCCGAGCGGCAGGCCGTCGTCGAGGTGCTGAAGCAGGCGCTGGACGACGGCCGGCTGAGGATGGACGAGTACGTCGAGCGCATGGAGAAGGCGTACGAGGCCGTCACCATCGGCGATCTGGAGCTGCTGCACGACGACCTGCCCGAGGGCGGCCGGCCCGCCCCGGTCGGCACGATCGGCACGGTCGGCACGTTCGGCACGGCGGCTCCGTCCTTCGCGCCGGCTCCGCCGCCCCCGCCGCCGCCCCCGCCGCCGCCCCCGGCCTACTCGCCGCCGGCCCCGCAGCCCGTGTACGTCGTGCCCACGCCCGCCCCGCCGCCGACCCCGCACCCGGGCATCCGGGGCGCGTACGTCGATCTGCCGGGCGGGCTGAAGGTGCTGTGGACGATCCTGTTCGCCGCGGTCGCCATCAACGTGGTGGTGTGGGTGCTGGTCGGCGTCACCACGGCGTCGTTCCCGTATCCGTGGCCGCTGTGGGTCGCCGGGCCCGCGGGCGCGGCGCTGTTCGGCATCTCGGCGCCGGTGCTGCAGTCGCGGCGGGCGCGCTGGGAGCGGCAGCGGCGCCAGCTGCCGCCTAGGGGCTGAGGCGCCGCAGCGCCTCGACGGTGTCGACGTCGTCGGGACGGCCGGTTCCGGTGCAGTCCACGGCGACGACGTCGTCGCGTTCGGCGAGGAACGCGCGCGCCCCGGCGTCGCCGGTCAGCGTGGGGAGCACGGCGGTGACGGCTTCGCGTCCGAACAGGACCGGGTGTGCGCGGCGGCCTTCATACGTCGCGACGGCGATCGGTGCGCCGCCGCGCCAGGCCTCGATGACACGCCGCACGGCCTCGGCGCCGATGAGCGGCTGGTCCACGAGCGTCACCACGACGGCCCCGGCATCGCGCGCCGCGGACAGCCCGGCGCGCAGCGAACTGCCCATGCCGGTGTCCCAGTCCGAGTTGAGGACGAGGATCGCGTGGTGCACGGCGCCGACGTCCAGCGCGCCGACCACCACCAGCACGCGATCGCAACCGCCGGCGGTGAGGGTCGCCACGGCCCGGTCCACCAGGCGCTCGCCCTGGAAGCGCGCGACGGCTTTGCCGCCGCCGAAGCGGGTCGCGGCGCCGGCGGCCAGGACCACGCCGACGACGGCGGACGGTCCGTACCGGCCGGGCAGCTGCCTGCGGGAATGAGGATGGGTGTTCACCGGTGGATCTGTACTCATCGATGAATCCTCCCGCTCGTCCGCCTCAGGGGTTCCCCGCTGCCCCGGCGCCGTGCCGCGATCAGTTCCGCGGCGATCGACACCGCGGTCTCCGCGGGCGTCGAGGCCCCGAGATCCAGCCCGATCGGGGCCGAGAGCCGGGCGATTTCGTGGTCTGCGACGCCCGCCTGCCGCAGCCGCTGCTCCCTGTCCTCACACGTGCGCCGCGAACCCATCGCGCCAACGTAGACCGCGGCCGATCGCAACGCCACTTCCAGCGCGGGGACGTCGAATTTCGGATCGTGTGTCAGGACGCAGATGGCGGTCCGCGGGTCGATCGACGTGGCCGCCAGGTACTGGTGCGGCCAGGCGACCACCACCTCGTGCGCGTCGGGGAAGCGCTCGGCCGTGGCGAACACCGGCCGCGCGTCGCAGACCGTGACCCGGTAGCCGAGGAAACGCCCGACGGTGGCCAGCGAGGCCGCGTAGTCCAGCGCGCCGAGAATGATCAGGCGGGGCTGCTTCGCCACCACGTTGAAGAACACTGTCACGCCTTCGGGCGCGTCCCATGTCCCGGCCCCCGACGCGGGTTCCGGACAGCCGTCCAGTCCGTACCCGCGCACCGCCGACTCCCCCATGTCGACCAGGGCGTCGGCGTCGCGGGCGACGGCGTCGGCCAGGGCCGCGTAGCCGTTCGCCCGCAGCACGTCGCCGTGGTGCAGCCCGATCAGCTCCGGCGGGCCGGCGACCACGGTCACCACCGCCGCGCCGGAGCCGTGCTCGACCGCGTCGCGGACCCGGTCCAGGCGCGCGGCCGCGGCGGCCCCCGGCTCGACGAACACCGCCAGGGTGCCGCCGCAGATCAGGCCGACCGCGTCGGCGTCGGCCAGGCCGTAGGTGACCAGCCGGGGCCGGTCCTGCTCCAGGACCTCGGCCGCGGTCTCGATCACCGCGGCCTCGACGCAGCCCCCCGACACGCTGCCGATCACCTCGTCCGGCACGCCGCCGGCCATCCGCACCGCCATCGCCGCGCCGATCTCGCGCGGGCCGCCGCCCTCGGCGGCGACCACCGTGGCCAGCACGAACGGCTCCCCGGCGGCGCGCCAGGCGAGCAGAGCGGGCAGCAGGTCGCGCACGGTCAGACTCCCGGGCCCACGTCCACGATCGCCGCGACCGGTCCGCCGCCGTCAGGGCCCTGATGCGCGGCCGAGACCGAGACGAAGACCGCCGGGTCGCCGGTCACCGAGGCCGCGACGCCGCCGACGCAGGCCTTGATCTGCCGGTGCCAGTGCACGTCGGAGTCGTCGAGCATGGCGTTGCGGCGACCCCGGACCATGCCGTCGGTGCTCGCCTCGCATTTGAGGAAGACGTTCACCAGCCGGCCGTCCAGGTCCGCCGAGCGCGGCCGCTCCGGCAGCTCCAGCCCGGCTGAGCGGATCGCGTCCCAGATGCCGTCGGCGTCCAGGGCGTCGGTCATCACCGAGTGCCCGATGCGGTAGCGCCCGCCGACCCCGGAGGCGTTGCCGACCACGACGACCTGCGCGCGGTCCAGCTCCACACCCGAGGAGCAGGAGGCGACGGAGGAATACAGGGCCCTGTCATGCAGCACCGCCTCGTCCGAGGGCATCTCGACCTCGCCGAGCGCGACCGCGATCCCCAGAGCGGTGCAGCCGTTGGACAGGTCCATCGACTCGTGGGTCTGCTCGGTCCACACCGACGCGCCGCGCTCCTTGGCCTCGCGGATGGTCTGGATCGTCAGCAGCGGGGTCTTGGTCTGCACGTAGTGCACGTCCGCGGGGTCCTCGATCCCGGCGCGCTTCATCGCCTCGTGGACCGCGTCGGCGACCTTCGTGATCATCGCCGAGCGGCCGATCTCCTCGGGCAGCAGCGGCTCGCTCATCGCGAACCCGACGGTCAGCCGCGGCTCGTCGCAGGGCTCGGCCTCGGTGGTCGCGAAGATGGTCGCGTGCGGCGACAGCACCCCGTCGGTACCGCCGGACCACACGATCGGCACCTGCGCGACCTCCTCCTGACTGCGCGTCCCGAGCCGCATCAGCGTCTCGCGGAACGCGCGGTCGGCGATGATGCGCGTGTAGTCGTTGACACCGCCGTTGCCCTCGGTCTTGCCGACGACCGCCACCACCCGGTCGGCCTCCACTACCCCGGCGGTGATCAGCTCGGCCAACCCCGACGCGTCGCTGACGTGTCGCAACGGCACCTTCCGGACCTCGATCGCCTCAGGCACTCCTCACTCCTTTTCCACTACGGTTCCGGCTTTCCCAAGAACGGCTTCACGAATGCATCCCAACGCGGCGACCACAGCCCGCCGGCCGCCGCCCTCCACGAACCGGCACGCCGCCTCCGCCTTCGGCGCCATGCTCCCGCCCCCGAACTCCCCGGCCGCCAGATGCGCACGCAGCTCCGCGGCGCCGATGCGGCTCAGGGCCCTGGCATCGGGCGCGCCGAAGCGGAGGAACATGTGGTCGACATCGGTGGCGATGACGAGCTGCTCGGCGGCCACGGCGCGGGCCAGCAGGACGGCTGAGAGGTCCTTGTCGATGACGGCTTCGACGCCGCGGAGGCCGAACGGGGGCGGCGCGGTCGGTGCGGCTGACCCGGCCGCCCCGGCCGGCGTCCCGGAAGCAGGCTCGCGCACCATCGGAATCCCGCCGCCCCCGCACGCCACGACCACGTACCCGGCGTCGAGCAGAGCCTTCGCGGCGGGCGCGTCCAGGATGTCGACCGGTTCCGGCGAGGCCACGATCCGGCGCCAGCCGCGCGCACCGCGGTCCTCCCAGGTCTGGCCGTGCGCCGCCATCGCGAGGGCCTGCTCCTTCGGCAGGTAGCGGCCGATCGGCTTGGTCGGGTGGGTGAAGCCGCGGTCGCCGGCGTCGACCAGGGTGCGGGTCACGACCGCCGCGACCGGTTTCGCGATGCCCCGGGCCGCCAGCGCCTGTTCCAGCGCGCTGACGATCACGAAGCCGAGCGTCCCCTGGGTCTGCGCGCCGCACCAGTCCAGCGGCACCGGCGGGACCACGTGCGCGGCCAGTTCGTTCTTCACCAGCAGGTTGCCGACCTGCGGGCCGTTGCCGTGCGTCAGCACCACCTCGACGCCGGCCGCGATCAGGTCCGCTACCGCCGCCATCGCCGTGCCGACCGCCGCGATCTGGTCCTCGGGGCGGGCACGGCCGTCCGGGGCGGTCATGGCGTTGCCGCCCAGCGCGATCAGAGTCCGCATGCCGTCACAGCCAATCGCACCAGGCCGACGTCGCGCCGCGGGCCAGGCGCGCGAAGCCGGGTCCGCGGTCGAAGAAGGCGACCGGCCCGCGCAGCATGAAGATCTCCTCGCGCATCGCCTCGCTCGCGGCCTCGTCGATCTCGTAGCCGTCGCCGCCCAGAGTCACGACCAGCCCGTAGTCCTGCCGCGCGCCCTCGATCGAGACCTTGCCCCATTTCAGGTCCCTGATGATGTCCTCGGTCGGCCGCTCCAGCGGGTCGCCCCAGCCGCCGCCGCCGGTGGTCCGGATCCGGATGACCTCCCCGGCCTTCACCGGCTCGGCATCCGCCAGCGCGTCCACCACGCGTTCGGCGGGCCCGCCGGGATCGATCACCACCTCGAACGGCCGCCCGGCCCGGCCGCCCTTCACGCCCCAGCACGCCAGGATCGAGCGGTCGGCGATGCTCATGAACTCCGCGTCCCGCAGCATCCTGATCTGCTTCTCGTAGCCGAGTCCGCCCCGGTAGCGGCCCGGACCGCCGGAGTCCACCGCCAGTCCCAGCTTCTCCACCCGGAACGGCCAGCGCGCCTCGGCGAACTCCACCGGGATGTTCCGCGAGTCCGGCACGACGTGGATGGTGTCCTCGCCGTCGGCGTAGTAGCGCCCGCCGGAGCCGCCGCCGAGCACTTCGCGCATCAGGTACGGCAGCCCGTCGGCGTCGGTGCCGTAGACGCCGGTGTAGCGGATGGTCTCCTGGTCGGCGGGCATGCGGCCGTCCACGGCCTTGGCCAGCGCGCCGGAGAGCACGCCGAGCAGCCGCAGGATCACGAAGGTGCGGGCGTTCGTCGGCGCGGGGAACACCGGGGTCAGCAGCGTTCCCGGCGGCGGGAAGCGCATCTCGATCAGCGGCACCACGCCCTCGTTCACGTCGAGCTCGGCCATCCGCTCCGGGCTGTCGGCGAGGTTGCGCAGCACCGGCGCCAGCCACTTCTTCAGGAAGTTGCCGTCCGCGTAGTCGCCGCAGTGGTTGATCGGCCCCTTGGCCTGCGGCCCGGTGCCGTCGAAGTCGATGATCAGCCGGCCGCCGTCCTCCGGCACCTTCGTCACGGTGATCCGCTGCCGGTGCAGCTTCGGCGGGTCGACGCCGTCGTGCTCGGCGTAGTCCTCCCAGGCGTATTCGCCGTCGGGGATCTTGGCCAGCACCTCGCGGCGGAAGGTCTCGGTGGTCAGGTCGATGATCGCGTCGAAGCACTCCTCGACGGCCCGCCGTCCGTAGCGCGCGAACACCTCGCCGAGCCGGCGCGCGCCCATCAGGCACGCCGAGCACTCCGCGTCCAGGTCGGCGGCCAGCGAGTCCGGCATCCGCGAGTTCCGCGTCATGATCTTCAGCGCGGCCTCGTTCGGCACCCCGGCGTCCCACAGCCGGATCGGCGGCACCATCAGGCCTTCCTCGAAGACGCTGCGCGCGCCGGAGGGCATCGATCCCGGGCAGGCGCCGCCGATGTCGTCGTGGTGTCCGAAGGCCTGGACGAAGGCGGCCACCGCGCCGTCGTGGAAGACCGGGACGGTGACGCACAAGTCCGGCAGGTGGCCGATGCCGCCTTCGGAGAGGTAGACGTCGTTGTGGAAGAAGACGTCGCCGGGCCGCATCGTGTCCGTCGGGTAGTCCCGGACCACCGGATGCACCAGCGCCGAGTAGGACCGGCCGGTGAGCTTGCGCAGGCGGGCGTCGTGGATGCCGACGCGGAAGTCGTGGGCGTCGCGGATCATCGGGGAGCGCGAGGTGCGGGCGATGGCGGTCTCGACCTCGCGCTCGACGGAGGCCAGGGTGCCCTCGACGATCTCCAGCAGCACCGGGTTCAGCACGGCGGGTCCTCCCGGTCCGGGCCGGCGGCCGGGGTGAGGAGCAGGTTGCCCCAGCGGTCCACGGCGCAGACGAATCCGGGATGCACCGGCACCGTCGAGCCGTACTCCTCGACGATCGCCGGGCCGTGGATCCGGTCGCCGTGCATCAGGGTGCTGCGGTGATAGATGGCGGCCTCCACAGGGGTCTCGTCGAACCAAACCGGTCGGGTGCCCGCGGGTTCGGCCCGCTGTCCGGCCTCGCGGACCGCCACCGCGGCGATCCGCGGCCGCCGGATCGGGCCGATGCCGGTGATCCGCAGGTTCACCCACTCCACTCCTTGACGGGCGTCGTCCCGGAAGGAATATCCGTACATGACCTCATGGGCGGTGTGGAAGGCGTCGACGACGCTGTCGGCGGCGAACTCGCCGTCGGGCACCGGCACGCGCACTTCGTAGGCCTGGCCGAAGTAGCGCAGGTCGGCGCTGCGTTTGAACACCTGCTCCGCGGCGGAGAACCCTTCGGTGTGCAGCGCTTCGGACGCGGCCCTTTCCAGGTCTCCGAAGATCTCGGACACCCGCTCGGCGTCGACGCGGTCGTGGCGCCGGACGTAGGTCTGCACGTAGTCGTTGCGCACGTCCACGGTGAGCAGCCCGAACGCCGAGACGTTGCCGGGGTCCGGCGGCACCAGGACGCCCCGCACGCCGAGGATGTCGACAAGACGACAAGCCAACAATGCGCCGGAGCCGCCGAACGCGGTCAGCTGGAAGTCGCGGACGTCCAGCCCGCGCTTCACCGTCACCTGCCGCAGGGCGTTGGCCTGGCTCCACGCCGAGATCTCCAGGATCCCGGCCGCGACCGCCTCCGGGCCCAGGCCGAGCGCGCCGCCGAGCCCGGCCAGGCCGGCGCGCGCGGCGTCCCGGTCCAGCGGCACCTCGCCGCCCAGCAGGCCGTCGGGGATGCGGCCCAGGACCAGGTGCGCGTCGGTGACCGTGACCTCGGTGCCGCCGCGGCCGTAGCAGACCGGGCCGGGGTCGGCGCCGGCCGAGCGGGGGCCGACCTTCAGCGTGCCCTCCGGCGCCAGCCAGGCGACCGAGCCGCCGCCGGCCCCGACCGTGACGACGTCGATCATCGGGATCTTCGACGGGTAGCCGCCGACGCCGCCCTCGGTGGTGACGGCCGGCTCGCCGTGCAGGACCACGGCGACGTCGGTCGAGGTGCCGCCGCCGTCCAGGGTCAGGATGCGCTCGAAGCCGGCGTGCGCGCAGATGAGCGCGGCGCCCAGGGCCCCGGCGGCCGGGCCGGACAGCACGGTCGTGACCGGCTGGCGGACCACCTCCTCGGCCGACAGCACGCCGCCGTTCGACTTCATGACGTAGAAGGGGACGCGGCCGCCGTCGCCCGTCAAGGCGTCCAGTCGTTCCCGGATCCGGCCGACGTAGCCGGCGACGGTCGGCTTCACCGCGGCGTCGACGAGCGTGGTCATCGAGCGCTCGTACTCGCGGTACTCGGGCAGGACGTCGGAGGATATCGACACGGCCGCCTCGGGGAACTCCGCTTCGAGGACCTCGCGCATGGCTTGTTCGTGTTCTGCGTTGGCGTAGGAGTGCAGGAAGGAGACGCCGATGGAGCGGACGCCCGCCGCCTTCAGGAAGCGCGCGGCCTCCTTGGCGTCCGCGGTGCTGAAGGCCCGCACTTCCCGGCCGTCGGCGTCCAGCCGTCCGCCGACGCCGCGGACCAGGTCGGCCGGGACGATGCGCGGCGGCTTGACCCAGAAGTAGCTGTTGCCATAGCCGTCGGGGACGGACTGGCGCGCGATCTCCAACATGTGCTCGAACCCCGCGGTGGTGACGAACGCGAGGCTTTCGACCTTGCCCTGCAGGAGCTGGTTGGTGGCCACGGTGGTGCCGTGGCTGACCACGGCGATGTCCTGCGGGGCGGCGTCCAGCAGTGTCAGGGCTTTGCGGACGGCGGCGATGAACCCGCGCGAAGGGTCGTCGGGCGTCGAGGGCACCTTGCCGGCGACCGCCCGGCCGCCGTCCTCCTCGATCGCCACGACGTCGGTGAACGTCCCGCCGGTGTCGATGCCGATCCGGATCACGAGCCGCCCCCGAGCCGGAACGGCGTCCGCGCCTGGCGGATCAGGTCCTTCTGGTGCTTGTCGAGCAGGCTCAGGTTGCGCTCGGCGAGGTGGTCGAAGGTCTGCGCCCGGTCGGAGCCGGGAGTCAGGGTCCGCATGGCGTCGGCGGGGTCGAGGCGGGCGGCGGCCCAGCCCTCGTGCGACGCGGCGCGGGCCACGACCTCGGCGGTCGGCGTGACGATGAGCGAGTTGCCGAAGTAGTGGACGCCGGCCGGGTCGGTGCCGGTGGCGTTGGCGCCGATGAGGTAGACGTGGTTGTCGTAGGCGCGGGCCCTGGTTGTCAGCTCCCAGATATCGGCGGAGCGCAGCAGCGCCGAGGGCCGGCAGATGATCTCGGCGCCGCGCACCGCCTGGATCCGGAACAGCTCGGGGAAGTCGCCGTCGAAGCACACGGACAGCCCGATCCGGCCCAGCTCGGTGTCGACGACGGTGACGGAGTCCCCGGGCGTGACCCACTCCCGCTCGCCGGGAAAGAGGTGCGTCTTGCGGTAGACGCCGAGGACCTCGCCGGCGGGATCGATGAGCACCGCCGAGTTGTAGACGACGCCGCGTTCCTCGCCACGTTCGTAGGTGCAGTGCACGACGTGGACGCCGAGGCGGCGCGCGGCCTGCTGCACCGGTTCGGTGGTGGGGCCGGGGACCGGGCTCATCAGGTCCCAGAGATCCTCCACCGGGATCCCGGGAGTGAAGCCCGTGGTGACGGCCTCCGGCAGGACGAGCAGGTCGGCGCCGGTCGCGCCGACGCAGCGCTCGATGAGCTCGACGGCCCGGTTGAGGTTCTCCGCGACGCTGTTGGCGGTCAGGGGGCCGGGATGGGGCGCGAGTTGGAGGGCGGCAGCGGTCAGGGAGCGCATGTGATACCTCGGTGGTTCAGCTGGTGCGACACAGAGTTGACGAGCGACGGCGTCCGGCCCGCGCCATCCATGTGAAGCGCTCCAGTCTCGCCGCAGGCGCTCATCGGGCCCCCCGGCGACCGCTCAGGCGCCCGAGCACATACCCGAGCACCACGCCGCTCAGCGCCGCGGCCGCTCCGGCGAGCGTCGCCCCGGCGTTCGACGAGCTCAGCTGCCCGGACGGGGCCGCGACCGGATATGCCGTGACCGGTCCGGCCGCCGAGCGCGCCACCGCGGCGGCCGGCACCGCTTCGGCCTGGCCGCCGGCCGCCTCGACCGCTCTGGCACCCTCAACCGCTCCGGCACCCTCGCGCGCGAGCAGCCCGTCCATCCCGCCGAAGAACTGTCCGGCCAGCTTCCGGGCCACCCCGCCGAGCATCCGCTGCCCGACGCCGCCGACCACGCCGCCGATCACCGCGTCGGCGTCGTACTCGACGCGGGTGCGCGCGACCGCCTCGTCGACCAGCAGCATGCGACACTCCGCCGAGACCGTCCCCGGCGCGCCGGCGCCGGAGGCGCGCAGCGTGAACGAGCGCGGCGCGGCCTGCTCGGCCAGTTCGACGCGGCCTTTGTACGTGCCCTTGATGGAGCCGACGCCGACGGTGACGACCATGTCGTACACGTCGGGGGCGACCATCTCCAGGCGCTCACAGCCGGGGATCGCCGCCGCCAGGGTCCGTGGGTCCGTCAGCGCTTCGTAGACCCGCCCCACGTCGGCGTTGAGAACCGCGCTCCCGGAGACCTTCACGCGCTCACCTGTTCCTTCCGCGACTTCCGCGTCTCGTGCAGCTTCCGCAGCTCGTACAGCTCGCTCGGCGAGATCGGCATGCGCCGGACGGCCAGCCCCTCGGCGTCCTCGATCGCCGAGGCGACCGCCGCCGAGGTGGGGATGACCCCGGCCTCGCCGGCGCCCTTCAACCCCAGGGGGTTCACTCCCGATGCCGTGACCATGTGGGCCGTCTGGATATGCGGCACCTCCGTGGCGAACGGGATCAGGAAGTCCATGTAGGAGGCGTTCACCAACTGCCCCGCGTCGTCGTAGACGATCCGCTCGTACAGTGCTCCCCCGACGCCCTGCGCGACGCCGCCGTGCACCTGGCCCTCGACGATGCGCGGGTTCACCACCACACCGCAGTCGTGCACGACGCAGTACCGCAGGATGCGGATATCGGCTGTCTCGGGGTCGGTCTCGACCACGACGCCGTGCGCCCCGGCCGCGAACGTCGAGCGCTCCGGCATGTAGTAGCCGGTCGCCTCCAGGCCCGGCTCGTCGCCGGTGCCGACGGCCGCGGCGAACTGCGTGGCCGCCTTGGCCGCCTCGTCGAAGGCGTAGCGCAGCGGGTTCGAGAGCACCGCGACCGTGCGCAGGTCGATCGACGCCGCGGGGTCGTCGCGGCGCCGCACCGTGCCGTCGACCAGTTCCAGGTCCTCGGGGGCGGTACCGCCGCCCAGCGCCGCCGCCGCGATCCGCTTCGCCTTCTCGGCGACCTTGCCGGCGGCGACCGCGACGGCGTTCCCGCTCGTCACGATCGCGCGCGAGGCGAACGTCCCGACCGCGTACTTGAACCGCCGGGTGTCGCCGGTGATGACGGTGACGTCGCCGACGCCGACCCCCAGCACGTCGGCGGCGATCTGCGCGAGCGACGTGTAGTGCCCCTGGCCCTGGGTGGTGAGCCCGGTGGAGACGACGATCTCCCCGGTCGTCTCCACCTTGACGTGCGCGCCCTCGTACGGCCCCATGCCCGTGCCCTCGACGTACGCCCCGATCCCGATCCCGATCCGGCGCCCCTCGGCGGCGGCCGCGGCGCGCTCGGCCTCGAAGCCGTCCCAGCCGACGAGCTCGCGGATCATCCGCAGCATCGTCGGGTAGTCGCCCGAGTCGTAGATGAGCGGGCGTCCGTCCTGGAAGACCAGGCCCTGGTCGTAGGGCATCTCCTCGGGCTGGATCAGGTTCGCCTCGCGCACCGCGAGCCGGTCCAGGCCCAGGTATTCGGCGATCGCGTCCATCGTCCGCTCCATCGCGAACACGCCTTGCGGACGTCCGGCGCCGCGGTAGGGCGTGACGATGACGGTGTTCGTGTACAGCGATGTGAACTCGACCCGGTACGCGCCGACCTTGTAGGGCCCCAGCAGCTGCGTGGACGTCACGATCGGCACGATGATCCCGTAGGGCACGTAGGCCCCGTTGTCGTGCCAGATCTCGACGCTCAGTCCGAGCAGCCGTCCGGAGCCGTCGAACCCGGCCTCGACGTGCTGCTGCTGGCCGCGCTCATGGGCGCTGGAGATGAAGTGCTCGCGCCGGTCCTCGACCCACTTCACGTCCCGGCCGAGCGTCATCGCCGCCCACGGCACCAGGATCTCCTCGGGCCAGGGATGCACGATCTTCACGCCGAACCCGCCGCCGACGTCGGGGGTGATCACCTCGACGCGGTCCGGCGGCAGCTCCAGCTTGGCCGCCACGGCCAGGCGGACGCTGGTCGAGGTCTGGGTCGAGGTGTGGACTCGCAGGGTCCTGTCATCGGCGTCCCAGTGCGCCAGGACGCCTTTGCCCTCCATCGGCATCGAGGCGCTGCGCTCGATCTGCAGGTCCAGCGACAGGCGGTGCGGGGCGGCGGCGATGGCACCGCGGGCGTCGCCCTTGCCGTTGGTCTGCACGCTGCGCGCGGCGATGTTGCCCGGGACCTCGTCGTGCACGAGTCGCTGCGCCGCCCTGGCCTGGTCGATGCCCACCACCGGCGGCAGGTCCTCGTAGGTGACCACGATCCGCTCGGCGGCGTCCTCGGCGAGGTAGCGATCGGTCGCGACCACCATGACCACGGCCTCGCCGACGTGGTTGACCTCGTCCTTGGCCAGGCAGTACGGGGTGCGGGGATGGCTGAGGTCGGGATGCGGGATCAGCAGCGGGAGCGGTTCGGCGACGCGGCCGGGCAGGTCCTCGTGGGTGTAGACGGCGACGAGGCCCTCGACGTCCAGCGCGTCGGTGACATCGATGTCTGCGATGCGCGCGTGCGCGACCGGGCTGCGGACGAAGGCCGCCGCGAGTGCGCCGCGGCCGAGGTCGTCGAGATAGCGGCCATCGCCTCGCAGAAGACGCGGATCCTCTTTGCGGACCAGCGGTTGGCCGACGAGCTTGTCACTCATGCGGCGCCTCCCGCTCCGGCTTGATCTGCATCCCTTTCCCTCAAGATCTCGGCCGCGCGAAGGACTGCGGCGACGATGTTCTGGTAGCCGGTGCAGCGGCACAGGTTCCCGCCGATGGCCTCGCGCGCCTCCTCCTCGGTCGGCTTGGGGTTCTCCTCCAGGTAGGCGGTGATCGTCGTGATGAAGCCGGGGGTGCAGAATCCGCATTGCAGGCCGTGGCATTCCTGGAAGGCTTGTTGCACGGGGCCGAGTTCGCCGCCGGAGTCGCAGCATCCTTCGACGGTGGTGATCGCGTGGCCGTCGGCGGAGACCGCGAAGATGAGGCAGGCGCGGACCGGGACGCCGTCCATCAACACCGTGCACGCACCGCAGACGCCGTGTTCGCAGCCGAGGTGCGTGCCGGTGAGACCGAGGTCCATGCGCAGGAAGTCGGCCAGCAGGCGTCGGGCCGGGGCATCGGCACGCCGGGCGACGCCGTTGACTGTGACAGTGATCTGATGCAGCTGCTCGGTCACGGTGCCACCGCCTCGTATGCCGCCTTCAGGGAGCGCGCGGTCAGGATGCGAGCCAGATGCCTGCGATACTCGGCGGTCGCGTGGATGTCGTCCTCGGGGTCGAGCTGGTCGGCCGCGTGTTCGGCGGCGGACTCCCAGTCGGCACCGGCGGCGGTGACGTCCACGACCCGCGGCACCGGCCCCATCCCGATGTACACCGCCTTCGCTGAGGTCACGGACCCGGACTCGTCGACACGGACCGAGGTCCCGACGCCGCACATCGCGTAGTCGCCGTTGCGGCGGGACAGTTCGCGCCAGTCGGTTCCGGTGCGGCCCTTCGGTTTCGGGAAGTAGGCCTCGACGGCCAATTCGTCCTCCTGACAGGACGATTCCATGGGCCCCACGAAGAAATCGGCCGCCTTGACGACCCGTTCGCCGCCGCGTTCCGAGCGCAGGAGCACCTCGCCGTCCAGGAGCGCCAGGACCGCCGGCATCTCGGCACACGGATCCGCGTGGACGAGGCTGCCCACGGTCGTGCCCCGGTTGCGGATCGTCGGATGCGCGACGGTCCGGACGGCCTGGCGTAAGAGGGGCACGGCTTCGAAGGCGTGCGTGGCGCGCTCGACGTCGGAGTGCCGGGCCAGCGCGCCGACCCGGACGCCTTCCAGGTCCGTGCGCACGTAGGCGAGCTCGTCCAGCCGGTTCACGTCGATCAGCCGGGCGGGCGCCGTCAGCCGCATGTTCAGCATCGGCACCAGGCTCTGGCCGCCGGCCAGCACTTTGGCGTGGGCACCGTGTTCGGCCAGCAACCGCACGGCCTCGTCGACCGTGTCCGGGCCGTGATACACCACCGGCGGGGGCTTCATGGAGGCATCCTCTTCTCACCGAAAGGGTCGCGGCGACGTCGACTTCTGCCGAACGCCGCCGCGATCGCTGGCTGAACTTGCCCATGGAATTCGCGTCCGGGGCATGTCGCCGGCGTCCTGCCTGCCTGTCGCTGTCTACTCCTGGCCTTGTACCCCGCCCGGGGGACCCGATACTTCGGTTGGGCCGTCCGCGCCGCCGGCCGCGCCCCCGCCGGAGGCCTTCAGGTACTGCGGGGCGATGAGCCGGGCCCCGTGGTAGAAGACGATGGTCACGATGGTGCCCAGCGCGATCCCGGACAGCGAGAAGTTGTCGGTGAACTTCAGGCTGGTGTCGCCGATGCCGATGATGACGCCGGCCGCGATCGGGACCAGGTTCAGCGGATTGCCGAAGTCCACCCGGTTCTCGGTCCAGATCTTCACGCCGAGCAGGCCGATCATGCCGTACAGGACCACGGTGATACCGCCCAGGACGCCGCCGGGGGTGGCCGCGACCAGGGCGCCGAACTTGGGCGAGAGGCCGAACAGGATGGCCACGAGCGCCGCGACGTAGTAGGCCGCCGTGGAGTAAACGCGGGTGGCGGCCATGACGCCGATGTTCTCCGCGTAGGTGGTGGTCGGGGAGCCGCCGAAGGTGCTGGCCACGACGGTGCCGAAACCGTCGGCGGCGATGGCGCGGCCCATGTACGGGTCCAGGTCGTCGCCGGTCATCTCGGCGACCGCCTTGACGTGCCCGGTGTTCTCGGCGACCAGCGCGATCACCGCCGGGAGCACCAGCAGGATGAAGGCCCACTTGAACTCCGGGAAGTCCCAGCCGGCGACCTGGTGCGCGCCCGTGCCGGTGGTCTTGTCCGGGAAGCCGATCCACCGGGCGGACTTCACCGCGTCGAAGTTGACGCGCCAGTGCGTGGTGTCGTGGCCGGCCCCGGAGTCGTAGGACGTGATCTTGCCGAAGATCCGGTCCGCGACCCAGGAGAGCACGTAACCGAACACCAGCGCGACGAAGATCGCTATCCGGCCGAGGAACCCGCGGGCGCCGACCATTATCCCGATCGCGAACACCATGGTGATCAGCGCGATCCACTGGTCCTGCGGCCAGTAGACGTCGGCCACCACCGGCGCCAGGTTGAAGCCGATCAGCAGCACCACGGCCCCGGTCACGACCGGGGGCAGGACGGCGTGGATGACCTGCGCGCCGAGGAAGTGGATCAGGACCCCGACGGCCAGCAGGACCAGGCCGGCGACCAGGATGGCGCCGGTGACCTGCTGGTCGTCGCCGCCCTGCGCGCGGATCGCGGCCACGCCGCCGACGAAGCTCGCCGAGGTGCCCAGGTAGCTGGGGATCTTGTTCTTGACGATCAGCAGGAAGCAGATCGTGGCGAACCCGCTCATCAGGATCGCCAGCTGCGGATTCAGACCCATGACCAGGGGGAAGACGAACGTGGCGCCGAACATCGCGACGACGTGCTGCGCGCCCAGGCCGACCGTGCGCGGCCAGGACAGGCGCTCGTCGGGGCGGACGACCGAGCCCGGTGGTGGAGTCTTGCCTTCGTATGCGACCCGCCAGCCCAATGTCATGGGGCGGACTGTAGCGACGCTGTGACGGGGGTCACAAGCACTGCACAGTTACCAATTTCGCAGATGACGCGGTCACAGCCCCCTCATGTGCAGGATACGGAGCGCGACCGACAGATCGAGGCGGAGATCGGGCCGCTCCATGAAGGGCCCGACCAGCCGTTCGATCTTGCCGATGCGGTATCGCAGGGTGTTGTAGTGGAAGTGCAGGCGGCGGGCGGCCTCGGCGACATTCAGGTTCGTGTCCAGCAGCACCTCCAGCGTGGTGCGCAGGTCCTCGGCGTCGGGATCGCCGTCGGCGGCCAGGCCCTTGAGCGTCTGGCGGGCGAAGTCGCGCAGCTCGTCGGGGTCGGGGACCAGGGAGAGCAGGCGGTAGACGCCGAGGGCGTCGAAGTGGGCGACCGAGCCGGGGCCGTTGAGGCGGCGTCCCATGCGGACCGCGCGGCGCGCCTCCTCGTAGGCGGCGGGCAGGTCGGCGACGGACGCGACGCGGCGCGAGACACCGGTGGAAAAGGTCCGGCGCCCGCCCCCGCCGGTGCCGGAGACCTCCGCGATCAGGCTCCTGACCAGGGGGTCGGGATCCTCGCCGGTCTTCAGGACGACGACCACCTCCTGGTTGAAGCCGGCCACCGGGTTGGTGCGGTCGCGCGCGGCGATGACGGTCTGCCAGGCGGCGGCGAAGCGTTCGCGGGCCGGGCGCAGGGCGTGCTGGGAGGCGGGGAGGACGGACTGGCCGGGGTCGAGTTCGGCGACGAGGACGACGAGGCGGCGGGGCTCTGCGGCCTCACCTGCCCGGGCGGAGGTGGACGCGTGGGCAGCGCCGGCCGTGCGGGCTGAGCCAGAGCCAGCCGTATAGGCCGCGCCTGCCGGAATGCGTCCCGGGCCGGCCGGGGCGCGTCCGGGGCCGATGTCCCAGCCGAGCGTCGCGGCGTGCGCGGCGGCCGACTGCGGATCGTCCAGCCGGCCGGTCAGCAGGTCCCTGAGGAAGTCGGCGCGGTACTTGTCCTCGACCGCGGCCACCGCGAGCTGCTTGACCACGGCCAGCGCGGCGACGGTGGCGGCCCGTTCGAGCGCGGCGACGTCGGCGGCGTCGAAGGCCCGGCGGCCGGCGAACGCGACGAGCCGGCCGTGGTCGACCCGCCCGGCGACGATCGGGACCAGCGCGTGCTGGGCCCCGTGGTGCGCGGTCAGGCCGGGCTGCTCGGCCTCGGTGCGCAGCCGGTGGTCCGCGTCGGCCGGGGCGGCGTCGAAGCAGGGCAGGTGGCACACGGTGTCGGCGCCGCACTCGGCCAGGACGCGGCCGTCCGGCGTGGTGACCAGCACCGGACCGCCGAGGATGTGCGCCAGCTCGGCGGTGAGCTCGGCCAGCCCGCCACCCTCCAGCGCGATCTGCGCCAGCGTGCGGTGGACGTGGTCGGCCCGCGCCAGAACCGCTGACTGGCGGTCGAGGATGTCGGAGAGCACGTCGGTGAGGATGTCGTCGAAGGCCACGCCCTCGGGCAGCTCGATGACCGGGAAGCCGAGGGCGTCGGCGGCGGCGAGCAGTTCGGGCGGGAGGTCGCCGAGGTAGCGGTGGGGCTTGATGGCGATGGCGGACAGGCCCGCGCGGTCCAGGTCGCCGATCAGCTCGGTGAGCGGCGAGGGCGAGTGCCGCAGGGGGTAGCCGGTGGTGAGCAGGAGCTCCTTGGGCTTGACCCAGGGCAGGATGTCCGGGACCTCCATCACGTTGACGCGCTCGACGACGCGGCCGTGGCCGGCGTGGCCGGCGACGATGCGGGCGCCGGCCAGGGCGGGCAGGGCCAGGGCCTGGGTGACGGTGAGGCCGATGGGGGTGGCGCCGAGCGGCGTTCCGCGGTCGGCGGGACGGGCGGGGGCCGGGCGGGGTCTCGGCTCTGCCGTCGCCTGCGCGATCGGCTCCGCGGTCTTGTCCGCCATCTCCGCGGTCTTCTCCGCGGTCTTCTCCCCGGCCGGTTCCGCAGTCTCCACGATCGGTTCCACCGCCGCCTCCACGATCGACTCCACCCCCGATTCCATCTCCGACTTGGACTCCAACTCCGACTCCGACTCCGCCATCAGGCTCGCCTCCGCCTCCGACTCCGACATCGGGTCCGTCATCCGCGTCCCCCGTTCGCCTCGGCCGCCTCGCTTGGCGATGTGGATATCTGCGAAGCTCTGGCGCCGTCCTTGTCAGGATTGCCCATGCCCGGACAGTAGCCCCGAGGTCTAGCGTCGCGACAGGCCCTCGCGGAAAGGATCGATGCCGGTGTCGGTGCCAGTGGGAGGCGGACCGCTCGAACACGTCGAAGTACGGCGCGGGGAGTACCACGACTCGGTGACCCTGATGCTCGCCGGCCGCGCAGTCGGCGGGGTGGCCGGCGTCGAGCGCGTGCTGGTGGCGATGGCGACGGAGCTGAACGTCGCGCTGCTGGCCGAGCTGGGCTACGCGGCGCGTCCCGAAGCCGGCCCCGGCGACCTGATCGTGGCGCTCACCTGCGCCGACGAGTCCTGCGAAGCGTCCGCACTGGACGCCTTGAGGCACGCCCTGACCCCGACCGCCGCATCGCCGGCCTCGTCCTCCGCCCAGCCCGGTGACTCCATCACAGCCCCCGGACACCCCCGCCCCGACCACCCCGCCCCCCGCACCACAGCCACCGCACTAGGCCGAACGAGTGCACCCATCACCCTGATCTCCACCCCCGGCCTTGCCTCCGTCGCCGAAGCCATGGAATCATTGGAATACGGCGCATCACCGATCATCTTCAGCGATAACATCCCAATTCACCACGAAGTGCGCCTCAAAGAAGAAGCCCGACGACGCGGCCTGCTGGTCATGGGCCCCGACTGCGGCACCGTCGTCCTCCACGGAACCGGCCTGGCCTTCGCGAACATCACGCGCCCAGGCCCGATCAGCCTCGTAGCAGCCTCCGGCACCGGCGCCCAAGAGCTCATGGCGCTCCTCGACGCCGCCGGCACGGGAATCCACCACTGCCTCGGCGTGGGCGGCCGCGACCTGACCGAGCAGGTGGCGGGCCGCTCCACCCTGGCGGCGCTCACAGCACTCGCGGAAGACCCGCGCACGGAACTCATCGCGGTGGTCTCCAAACCACCGCACCCCGCCATCGCCACCCGCATCGAAGAACACGCGGCAACCCTCGGCAAACCGGTCCACTTCGCCTTCGTGGGAGCGGAGCACCCGACCCTGACCGAGGCGGCGGAACAGATCCTGGCCGCCCTCGGCCACGAGGTGCCGGCGGCTTGGCCCCGGTGGGCCGCAGCCGGGGGCGCGGGTGCCGGTGCAGGCTCGGCGCCGGCGACCACGGGAACGGGCATCGGCATGGGCAGCCCTGCGACTAGGACCGAAGACTCAGGCACACCATCAGCGACGACACCGAGCGAGGAGGACACCACCGCGGCACCAGGGCACGCCGCAACACCAGGTCACGCCCCAACAACAGGGCACGCCGCGACACCAGGGCACGACGCGACACCGAACCGCGCCACATCACCAGGTCACGCCCCAACAACAGGCCGCACCGCGACACCAGGGCGCACCGCGACACCGGGCCGCGCCACATCACCAGGTCACGCTCCAACAACAGGCCGTGCCGCGACACCAGGGCGCACCGCGACACCAGGTCACGACGCAACACCAGAGCACGCCACATCAGCAGGGCACGACGCAACATCAGGACGCACCGCGACACCAGGGCACAACGCAACACCAGAGCGCGCCGCGACACCAGGCCGCGCCGCGACTATCCGCGGGCTGTTCAGCGGCGGCACGTTGCGTGCCGAGGCTGAGGTCGTGCTGACGCGTGCCGGTGGGCAGATGGTCGACAACGGAAAATCGGGTGGGCGGGGGGCGGGGGAAAGCAAAGAACCGCCAACCTCCACCGCCTTCACCTTCGACCTCACCGACTTCGGCGACGACGCCTACACCCGCGGCCGTCCGCACCCGATGATCGACAACACCCTGCGGCTGCGCGCGATGGCGGATGCCGCTGGGGATGCCGGGGTCGGCGTGTTGCTGCTCGATGTGGTGTTGGGCCGTGGCGCGCACGCCGATCCGGCGGGCGAGATCGCGGCAGCGATCGCCGCCGCGCGCGATCACCAACCCGGTGTGGCTGTGGTGGTCTCGTTGTGCGGGACGGCCGGGGATCCCCAGGGCTTGGTGCGGCAGGCCGAGCGTCTGGCCGGGGCGGGAGCTTGGGTCTTCTTGTCGAACGCCGAGGCTGCCGGGGCGGCTGCGCGGTTGGCCCTGGCCGGGCTGCCTGGCGGGACTGCCGGTCAGCACTGAATCACTACGACTGTCAGGACGTCGATGTCACTGCTCGAAGAATCCGGTTCCGCCATGCTGGAAGGCACCATCCCCTCGATGCTCGCGCTCGACCCCACGCACGTCGTCGCGGCGGGGGTCGCGGGGTTCGCCGACGATCTCGGCGCGCAGGGGGTCGCGGTGACGCGGGTCGACTGGCGGCCGCCGCCGGTCGGGACCGAGGGTGATCTCGCCGATGTCGCGGTGGATCGGCGGCGGGTCGCGGCGAATGCGCTGGCGGTGCGGCGGATGCTGGCGGCCGGGTGCGAGTTGGTGGACGTACGGCCGGCTCGGGAGGTGCTCGGGTTGGCGGCGGGGCAGTTCCTGCATGCCGGGCCGCCGATCGGGTGGGAACGGGCTTCGGGGCCGTTGCGGGGTGCGTTGATCGGGGCGGCGCTGTTCGAGGGGCTTGTCGAGACGCCGGAAGAGGCTGAGGCCTGGTTCGGCGGCGACACCGCCAAGAGCCACAGCATCGCCGCCACCAACAACACCGCCACCGCCACCGCCACCAAGCCGGCCCCCGAACTGACCCCCTGCCACCACCACGGCGGCGTCGGCCCGATGGCCGGTGTCGTCTCGCCCAGCATGTGGCTGTTCGAGGTCCGCGATCCGGTCGGCGGCGGCACCTCGTGGTGCAGCCTGAACGAGGGCCTCGGCAAGGTCCTGCGATACGGCGCGTTCGGGCCGGAGGTCGTCGAGCGGCTGCGCTGGATGGCCGGGGTGCTCGGGCCGATGCTGCAGCGTGCGGTGCGGCGGCGGGGGCCGGTGGACGTGAAGGCGATCGTCGCGCAGATGCTGCACATGGGCGATGAGGGGCACAACCGGAACCGGGCCGGGACGCTCATGCTGCTGCGGGAGCTGCTGCCGTCGTTGATCGAGGGCGGGGAGGACGGCCGGGAGCTGGCCGACGTGGTGCGGTTCGTCTCGGGAAACGACCACTTCTTCCTCAACCTCGTGATGCCCGCGTGCAAGCTCGCGGGGCAGGCGGCCTCGGGAATCGCCGGGAGCACCGTGGTGACCGTGATGGCGCGCAACGGGACCGACTTCGGGATTCAGACCTCGGGGACCGGCGATCGGTGGTTCACCGCCCCGGCGAACACGCCCGAGGGGCTCTTCCTCGCCGGGTACGGGCCCGACGACGCCAACCCGGACATCGGCGACTCGGCCATCACCGAGACGGCGGGGGTCGGCGGGTTCGCGATGGCGGCCGCACCGGCGATCGCGCGGCTGGTCGGCGGGACGGCGGCGACCGCGGTGGCGACCACGCGGCTGATGTACGAGATCACGCTGACCGAGAACCCCGCGTTCACGGTGCCGGCGCTCGACTTCCGCGGTACGCCGACCGGGATCGACGTGAGCCGGGTCGTGCGCACGGGAGTGCTGCCGCAGATCAACACCGGCATGGCCGGCCGGGTGGCGGGAACCGGACAAGTGGGCGCAGGGCTGGTGACGCCGCCGATGGAGTGCTTCACTCAGGCGCTCGGCGCGCTGGCAGAACTCGCACGAGCAGCGGATGAGGCTGCGTAACCAGACACAAACTGATGAGGCAGCACAACTAACCGCGCGGCACGGAGCACGAAGCGCGAAGCACGGAGCAGGGAGCACGAAGCAGGGAGCAGGGAGCAGGGAGCAGGGAGCAGGGAGCAAGGCAGACCACAGCAAAACCTGACAGCCCACCCGAAGCTGAATCACCGCAAAACGTAGCACCCGCATCCGCCTTGCGATCCGTACCACACCCCAGCTCACCCCACTCCCCCGGCTCGGTACGGTAGCGCCGTGCTCAGCGCCTTCATACCCATCTGGTTGCTCACCGCCCTCGGCTACCTCACCGCCCGGTTCAACCTCGTGGGGGCGGGGGCGGCGGATGTGGAGGCGGTGCTGGGCCGGTTCGTGTTCCGCGTGGCGATGCCGGCCTCGCTGTTCGGGATGCTGGCCAGGTCCGACCTACACGCGCTGGCCAACACCTCGATCGTGGCGTTCGGTGTCAGTTCGCTCGCGTGCTGTGGGCTGGGGCTGGCCCTGGGCACGCGGGTGTTCGGGCGCGACGTCTCGAACGGCGCCGTCGTCGGGATGGCATCCGGGTACGTCAACTCCGCGAATCTGGGCATCCCGGTGGCGATCCAGGTGCTGGGGAACGCCGTCTTCCTGTCGACCGTGATCCTGTTCAACACCGTGCTTGTGACGCCGATCGTGCTGACGCTCATGGGGTTGCGCGGCGAGGCTTCGCCCGGGGCGCGGCAGCGGTTGCGGAGCATAGCGTTGCTGCCGGTACACAATCCGATCATCATCGCCTCCGCCCTCGGGGCACTGGTCTCGGGGACCCACTTCCACGTGCCGGCGGACGTCAGCAGTGCGCTCAGCCTGCTCGGCGGGGCCGCGGTGCCGATCGCCCTGATCACGCTCGGTATGTCGCTGCGCGTCGACAAGGCCGCCGCTCCGGTGCTCGGGGAGGTGAGGTCCCGCAAGTCACTTCTCGCCGAAACCGGCATATCCATCGTCCTGAAGACCGCCCTGCAGCCGGTGCTCGCCTACCTCCTGGCGCACTACGTCCTCAACCTCCCCGCCCACGACGTCCTCGCCGTCACGCTCTGCGCCGCCCTCCCCACAGCGCAGAACGTGTTCATCTACGCGAGCGAATACGCCCTCGACACCGTCTTCGCCCGCAATGCCGTGATCTTCTCCACCGTCGCCTCCATGGCCGGCCTGTGGACGGTCGCCGCGGTCCTGAAGTAGGCCGCGGGTCACCGGTTCGGGTGAAAGCGACCAGAGCGGCCAATCGTCGTATTTACGCCACATGACCTCCCCCGGGACACTCTCCGCCCGGGCCGCCCCGCAGGCCCTTTCGGCCCCGTATCCGGCCTCCCACACCCGGGACGCGTCTCAGGCCCCTCAGCGAGCCCTCTGGAGCCTCGCAACGGCCCGCCGCGACGCGCTCGGACGGCCGGTCCGTCATGCGCCGCCGGGGCGCCGAGTGGGCGACCGGAATGCTTGATCTGCCCCTTTCGCAGGGCTCGGAGGCTTTCGCGCGCTTGGCGAGCCGTGCTCGCGGAGCGCTTGTCTCGCGGCTTCACAACGGCCCAGCGGGGCTCCGGCTACCCGCCGGGTGTCGGGCGTGTGCCTCGTTCGGGTCAATCGCGGCTGTGCCGCGGATCACCCGCGCGTTGGTCACCAATGAGACACTTTCGCCCGATTCGGGGGCCCCTCCGCCGGCCTCGAACGGCCTCACCTCGGCCGACATGGATCGGTTCCCCCACCCCTGAGCTGTGATCTGTCGCCGGGATCCGCCATTATGGGCCACGGCTCCGGCGCCGTCGCGGGCCGTGACCGTACTAGGCAAGGAGAAGTTCCATGGCTCTTCCGACACTGACCCCCGAGCAGCGCGCGGCCGCTCTGGCCAAGGCCGGCGAAGTGCGCCGTGCCCGTTCGGAGATGCTGGCCGACGTCAAGGCCGGGAAGCTGTCCCTGAAGGCGGTGCTCGACCGCGCGGCCAAGGGCGAGGAGATGGTCAAGAAGACGAAGGTGACCGCCCTCATCAAGTCGCTGCCGGGCTACGGCCCGGCCAAGGCGGCCAAGCTGATGGCGGACGCGGAGATCGACGAGAACCGCCGCATCGGCGGCCTGGGCGACCGGCAGCGCCAGGCGCTGCTCGCCGCCACCGCCTGATCCGGACTCCGATCCGGATCCGCATCCGGGCGATCTCCGCACGGCGCAGCCGGCCGTCCCTCGGGGCGGCCGGCAATGCCGGCCGGCGAACCGCCCGGATCAACCCCGCACGCCCGCTATGAGGCGCCCGACGGCGCTTGTGGGCTAGCGTGGGGAGCATGACGGAGCAGCCCGACCTGCGAGCCTCGCACGCGGACCGGGACCAGGTCGTGGAGTGGCTGCGGATCGCCGCCGGTGACGGTCGGCTGTCCGCCGAGGAGCTCGACGCCCGGCTGGAGTCCGCACTGACCGCGCGCACCCTCGGGGAGCTGGCGGAGCTGACCTCCGACCTGCCTGTGGACCCGGTCGCGGCCGGCAGCCCGGGCATCGGGGCGGCGCCGGCCAAGGACGTGCTCGTCATCGAGCAGAAGGGCGGGCAGTACGCCCGCACCGGGCCCTGGGTGGTCCCCGGCCGCATCGAGCTGCGGCCGAAGATGTGCGACGTCATCCTGGACTTCACCGATGCCGTCATCAACCACCGGACTCTGCGGATCGACGCGGACATGCGGCTCGGCAAGCTGATCATCGTCGCCGGGCCCGGCATCGAGCTGGACATCGACAACCTGACCCTGGCCTTCGCCAAGGTCCGGCTCCGTGGAGAACGCGGTGACCGCGGCGACCGCCGACGCCGGTACAGCGCCGATCCCTCCGATGTGCGGCCCCTGCGGATCGAGATCGTCGGCACCCTGAAATACGGCAAGCTCATCGAGCGGCGGGGGCGGCGACGGCGCTCAGCACGCTGATCAGCCAGGTCCGCGAAACCTCAGCTGCTCAAGGATTAGGAAACAACCCCTAGCGGCCGCCCGGCAGCGGCCCGGCAGCCGTCCCGCAGCCGCCCCCGCTCAGAACTTCAGGTCCGCCTCGATCGGCCGGTGCGCCTGCTTGGAGCCCACGGCCGGGAGCACGACGCTGGCCACCGGCTTGAGCCCGCGGGTCAGCACGTCGTCCAGCCGCACCACCGGGAACTTCGCGGGCCACGTGAACCCGAATCCGGACCCGGCCTTGGCCTGCGCCGACACCAGGCCGGTCGAGGAGCTCAGCAGCGGGCGGATGGCCCGGTCGGTCTGCGCCACGTCCAGGTCGCCGACCACGATCAGGTTCGGCGACGTCTCGGCCTGCACGTGGTCGACCAGCTGCTCCAGCGCGTCGCCCCGGGCGACGCCGAAGCCGTCGTGCGACAGCGAGGGCTGCGGCAGGTGCACGGCGTACACCGTGGCCTGCCGGTTCTGGCCCAGGTCCACGGTGAAGCGCAGCAGCCCGCCGAACTCGCCGGAGGAGCTGTTGACCGACGCCGAGCCGGTCTGCGCCTGGTCGGCCGGGCGGCCGGCCAGGTCCACCGGCTGGGTGGCGCCGATCGGGAAGCGCGACCAGACCGCGAACTCGTACATCGCGATGTGGTAGCCGTAGCGGGCCGGGACCGCCTGGTCGGCCAGCTGGACGTTCTTCGACAGGCCCTGCAGGACCACGACGTCGGCGCCGCGCTCCTCGGCCAGCTTGGCGATGCCGGACAGGTCGGGGGTGCCGGTGTCGGTGGCGGAGACGTTCTGGCTGAGGACCCTGATGTCCGCCGGCCCCGAGCCGCCGGTGCGCAGCAGCGTTGGGCCGAAGCTGCCGGCCCAGACGGCGCAGGTCAGCAGGGCGATGCCGATAGCCCACTTCTTCAGACTCAGCAGGGCCGCGGGCAGGGCCAGCAGCAGGGGCGCGGCGGTCCAGGGCAGGAAGGTGTCGATGAGCGAGCCGAAGCCCATCACGTCCGGCAGCCAGCGGTAGCCGATGAGCACCGCGAGGATCAGGAGGCAGACGATGATGGTCAGGAGGGCTATCTGGCGGCGGGCGCCGGGCCAGTGCGCGTCCTCGGCGTCAGTGTCGGCGACGGTGTCCGTGTCGGTGTCGGTGTCGGCGACAGGTGTGCCGGCCGCGGTGGCCTCGGCGATGGTGGCCTCGGCGACGGCCCGCTCGGTCTCGGCCTCGACGCTCGTTGTCGCAGAGAGCGGAGATCCGGCGGCGGAGACGACCGGGGTGATGGCGGTGGGGGCCTCGTCGACGGGCGCGGGCGACGCAGTCCTCGGCGACACCGGCGCGAACGCCGGAGCAGGCAAGGCGAGTGCGGGGGCATCGTCGAAAGCGGCACTCGAAGGCGCGGCACTCGAAGGCGCGGCACTCGAAGGCGCGGACACCGTGGCGCCGGAAGGCACAGGCGCGGCAGCAGTCGTGAAAGCAGCGGGAGCGGCAGGCGCGGCGGGCAGGCTGGGAGCTACAGGCGCAGCAGCTGTGGGAGCGGCGACCGTCCGGAACGGCGTCGCGGGACTCTCCCGCCGCTGGGTCGGCACCGCCGCCGGCTTCCAGGTGGCGCTGGCCTGATCGGCGGCCGAACGGAGGAGGTCGCTGATCGCGAACACCGGCGCCGCCACGGCCACCGCGGACACCGCAGAGCTCTGCGGAGCCGGGGAATTCGGCTCCGCGGCGGGCGGTGCGATCTCCCCGGATATCGGGGCGTCGGATATCGGAGCGCCGTCGGCCGGGCCCTGCCCGCCGCCGTCCTCCGAAGCCCCCACAGCCGCCCCCTGGCCCCTCGGCCCGTCGCCGTCCGCCGGGCCGGCACCCACGCCGGATCCGGCCGAACCGGCCTGAAGTTGATCGAAACGCAAGTCTTCTCGTCCGCTCGCCGTGACCAGACCCGACCGTTGCGTGCACGCTCGGCGCGTGCACGGGCAAAGGCTACTACCAACAGCGGGGTCGTTCGGTCACGGTCCGATGACTAGAGCAACAACCGTGTCACAACTTCCTGAGACAGCCAACCTCTTTACACCTACAGGCCGGGAGCGCCCCACACCGGGAACCAGCGGCTCAGGTCCTGCTCCAGACGCAGGTCGTTTCCCAGCAGGGCCTTGATCTGCAGTTCCAGCGCGCCGTCGCGCTGCTCGCCGGACTGCGGCGCGAAGGGGTAGAAGGTGCCGCGCTTGTACAGGTACACCAGGGCCAGGCGGCGGTCCCGGTCGTCGGTGAAGGAGACCAGGGAGCACAGCAGCTGCGGGCCGAAGCCGGTGTCCTGCAGCGAGCTGTTCACCGCGTGCAGGTCGGTCACCAGGCCGGCGGTGTCGTCCGGCTCGTGGTGCGAGACCAGCCAGGTGTAGCCGTAGGAGTCGTCGCGGGCCTCGACCTTGGGGCCGTTGCCGGCCGCCAGGAGCGTGGTGATGTCCGACTCGACGTCGTCGAAGGCCCGGCCCTCGGCGCGCTTGAAGCACACCGAGCCCAGACCCGTGGGACGGAAGTTGGTCGCCGCCTGCAGGGTCAGGGCCGCCGACGGCAGGCCGAAGAGCTGGTCGAGGTCCGGCTTGACCGGCTTGGTCCGACCGAGCAGCGTGTCCAGGAATCCCATGGCTACCAGCTTGCCTTGTCTCCGACGGTCCCCGCGGGAGGTCCCACGGTCCGTTCGCTTATCGTGATCGTCTTGTGCAGATCCCCGTGACTAACCGGGTTTCTTCCCGATGCGGGCACGCCCGACGCCTGTCGGACGCATTCGGCTCGCATAGTGGAAGCTTCAGGTCCGACAGGCGCGGGGTTCACAGGGGGCACGAGGCGAGGAAGGGCTCTGCGGTCGCCGCCGGTGCCGGACGGGCTCAGCGGCCGATCTCGACGGCCAGCTTCGCCAGCTTCTCCTGACGGACCTGCAGCGTCGGGTGGGTGGCGAACAGGTTCGACACGCTCGCGCCCTTGATCGCCGGGGTGAAGAAGAACGCGTTGAACGCCTGCTGCTTGCGCAGGTCCTGGGTCGGGATCATGGCCATGTCGCCGGTGATCCGGCCCAGCGCGTTGCTCATCGCCGACGGGTTGCCGGTGAGCAGCGCGCCGGAGCGGTCGGCGGCCAGTTCGCGGTACCGGGACAGGCCGCGGATCAGCAGGAAGGACAGCATGTAGGTCAGGCCGGAGACGATCATCACCGCGAACAGCACCGCCGCCGGGCTCTCCTCGTCGTCGCGGCCGCGGTCGGAGAAGCCGCCCCACAGCCCCATCTCGAAGGTGATGCGGGTGATCAGGCCGGACAGGATGCCCAGGAACGAGGCGATGGTCATCACCGCGACGTCCTTGTGCGCGACGTGCGAGAGCTCGTGCGCGAGCACG
Source organism: Catenulispora sp. GP43 (assembly GCF_041260665.1). Lineage (NCBI taxonomy): Bacteria > Bacillati > Actinomycetota > Actinomycetes > Catenulisporales > Catenulisporaceae > Catenulispora > Catenulispora sp. GP43. The sequence goes on from NZ_JBGCCT010000009.1 coordinate 83,399, forward strand.
GCCTCCAGCTCGCGGTCGTCGGGCAGCTTGCGCATCAGGCCGGTGGTCGCGCAGACCACGGTGTTCTTCTGGCTGCGGCCGGCGGCGAAGGCGTTGGGGACGTCGGTGTCCACCAGGCCGACCCGCGGCTTGGGCATGTCGGCCAGCGCGCACAGCCGGTCCAGCACGGCGTGCAGCCGGTGCGCCTCGGCGGAGTCGTTCGGGCCGACGAGCTTGGCGTTCATCGAGAACAGCGCGATCTTGTCGGACAGGAACCACTGCGCGAAGAAGAATCCGCCGATGACGATGATGAGGATCGGCAGCAGGCCCTTGGGCGCGAGGGCCACCGCCACGCCGATCGCGGCGACGTAGACCAGGCCGAGCAGGAACATCACGATGACCATCCGCGATGTCAGCTGCCGGTCCGGCGCGAAACGGGTCCTTGCTGCCACTGTCGGTCTCTCCCTGGTCGGCTCGGCCGGCTGGGGGCGGCCGGGCGTCTATCGAGCTGTGGACCGATCGGTCGACCGGTCCGTCATCGGATGCAACGCGAAAGGGACTTGAGAGGTTCCCGAGGTCAGCCGCCCGCGCCGGGAAAGAGACCGCCGCCACACCGGAGCCGGATGCGGCGTCCGAGGCGGCGGCGGTCGGGACCAGCGGGGGTGCGTCCGTCCGGGTGACTCAGCCGGGGATGAGGCCTTCCTCGGACATCATCGCCTCGACCTCGTCCAGGGTGGAGTCGGCCATGGGGAGCACGAAGTCGCTCTCCACCAGCCGGTCCAGCGGGATCGGCGTGCCGACCTCGCGCACCCGGGCCAGCAGGGTGTCCAGCGCGGTGCGGAACGCGGCCTCGTCCTTGGCCTGGCAGGTCTCCAGCACCTTGGTGTCCAGCGCGTTCAGCTCGTCGATCTTGTCATCCGGGACCTCGAGCTGGCCCTCGGTGAGAATGCGGACGATCATCGCGCCTCTCCCTCCTGACGGACCTCCTCGGCGTCCGACACGCCGCTGTTGGAGGCGTTCCCGACGTTCTTGCCGGCCTCCAGCTGCTTGGCCGACGGGCCGCCGGACAGCTCGCGCTTCATCGCCTCGAGCTGGTTGTCGACGTCCGAACCGGAGGACAGGCGCTCCAGCTCGGTGGTGATGTCGTCCTTGGCCATGCCGGTCGGGTCGTTGAGCGCGCCGGAGGCCAGCAGCTCGTCGATGGCCGAACCGCGGGCCTGCAGCTGCAGGGTCTTGTCCTCGGCGCGCTGGATCGCCATGCCGACGTCGGACATCTCCTCGGAGATGCCGGAGAAGGCCTCGCCGATCCGGGTGGTCGCCTCGGCCGCGGTGTAGGTGGCCTTGATCGTCTCCTTCTTGGTGCGGAAGGCGTCGACCTTGGCCTGCAGCGACTGGGAGGCCCGGGTGAGCTTCTCCTCCTCGGTCTGCAGCTGCGCGTACTGCGTCTGCAGGTCCGCGATCTGCTGCTGGATGCCGCCGCGGCGGGACAGGGCCTCGCGGGCCAGGTCCTCGCGGCCGACCTCCAGCGCGCGGCGGGCCTGGGTCTCGTGCTTGTCCGACTGGTCCTGCAGCTGCTTCATCTGCAGCTCCAGGCGCTTGCGGGAGGTGGCCACGTCGGCGACGCCCCGGCGCACCTTCTGCAGCAGTTCCAGCTGCTTCTGGTACGAAAGGTCGAGCGTCTCGCGCGGGTCCTCGTACTTGTCCAGCGCCTTGTTGGCCTTGGCCTGGAAGATCAACTTCATGCGCTTCATGACGCCACTCATGGGCTCTGCCGCGCCCCCTTCACGTCTTCATGTGTCCGACGGGACCCGCCGATGCGAATCGCCCTGAATGTCGTCCAACGATGGTGTCCTGGTCAGGACTTACCATACGGCGCGCCACCCCTTCACGGCACCTACTGAAGGTCATGGCTTCGCGGTGCTGAACGTCATGGCCCCGACGTGGCTTCGTCGTCGCGGGGGCGTGGCCTTAGAGTCTTCACGTGTTCCGGAAGCAGAAATCCACCGATGAGGCCGAGCAGGCCACGTCCGAGCAGGAGAACATCTCCCCGCTCGACGAGGCGCAGGCCAAGAAGAACCGCCCGACGCCCACCCGGCGTGAGGCCGAGCTGGCGCGCAAGCAGCGGCTGTCCGGCGTCAACGCCAATCCCAAGCTGGCCAAGCGGGAGGCCCGCCAGGCCGACTTCGCCGCGGCCACCGAACGGCAGCACGGCGGGGCGGTGAAGGGTTTCGCGCGCGACTACGTCGACTCCCGGTTCCGGATCGCCGAATTCTTCATCATCTTCGCGGTCCTGCTGTTCGTCGTGGCCTCGGTGCCCTCGGTGGCACTGCTGTCGGTGGTGCTGTGGCTGGTGATGCTGGTGGCCATCGTGGTCGACTCGGTGCTGCTGGTACGCGGGGTGAAGAAGGAGGCGCGCAAGCGGTTCCCGGACGCCGACCTGGGACGCATCGGCTGGTACTCGATCATGCGGTCGATGCAGTTCCGCAAGTGGCGGATGCCCAAGCCCCGGTTGAAGCGCGGCGAGAAGTTCTAGCCGGTTCCGGCTCCTGCGTCAGTCTCCCGTCGTCCATCCGCAGCACGCGGTCGGCCCCGGCGAGCAGCGCGGTGTCGTGCGTGACCAGGACGGTGGCCGTGGCGTGGTCCCGGGTGACGGCCGCCAGCAGGTCCAGGACCTGCGCGCCGCGCTCGTGGTCCAGCGCCGAGGTGGGCTCGTCCACCAGGAGTACAGCCGGCTCCGCGTAGAGCGCGCGGGCGATGTTGACGCGCTGGCGCTCGCCCCCGGAGAGCTGGTGCGGGCGGCGCCGCTGCTTGGCGGCGTCGAGGCCGACGGCGGCCAGCAGCTCCCGGGCCCGTGCGCGGGCCGCGCCGGGCCGGTCGCCGCGCAGCCGTCCGACGGCTTCGAGCTGCTCGGACGCGGTGAGCGCGGGGATCAGGTTCGCCTGCTGGAACACGATGCCGATCCGGTCCAGGCGCAGGCGCGCCCGCTCGGCGCGGGACAGGGCCGCGGCGTCGCCGCCGGCGATGACGACCGTGCCGCTGTCCGGGGTGAGCAGGGTCGCGGCGACGGCCAGCAGCGTGGACTTGCCCGAACCGGACGGGCCGACGACGGCGGTGAACTCCGAGCGGGCCACGGTGAGCGTGACCCGGTCCAGGGCCGTGAGGCGGGTGTCGCCGTCGGGGTAGGTCAGGGTGACGTCGGTCAGGACGAGGGTCATCGGGCTGCTCCCAGAGCGGTCAGAGGGTCCACGGTCACGATCCGGCGGACGGCGAGCGCCGCCCCGGCCAGGCCGAGCCCGACCATCGCGGCCAGCGGGACGGCGACGGTGGCGGCGTCCAGGGCGAACGGGGTTCCCGAGCTGCGCAGCAGCACGCCGCCGACGGCGCCGGCCAGCGCGCCGAGCGCACCCCCGGCGAGCAGCAGGATCAGGGCCTGGCCGAGAGCGTCGCGGACCAGGGCGGCGCTGCTCGCGCCGATCGCCTTCAGCACGGCGATGTCGGCCTTGCGCTGGACCGTCCAGACGGTGAAGAAGGCCCCCGCGACCAGGGCGCTGATGGCGAACAGGAAGCCCTGGATCATGGTCAGGCTGCCCTGTTCGGCGGAGTAGCCGTCGATGCCGGCCTCGGCGGCGTCCAGGCCGACGGTCTTCGTGTGCTGCGCGGCGTCGAGTGCTCCGGTGTCGGCGGGGCCGGTGACGGTCATCGCGACCGGTTGGGCGGCGCCGGCGATGTGCTGCCAGGTGGGCTCGTCGGTCCAGACGGTCGGGGCGTGGCCCCAGGAGCGGTCCGGGGTGATGCCGGAGACGGTGAGCCGGACCGGGCCGACCGAGACCGGCGATCCGGCGCTCAGGTTGTACTGCGCGGCGAGCTTGGCGCCGACCGCGACCTGGCCGGGACCGGGTGCACTGCCGGACAGCGGGTGCGGGGTCAGGGCGGCATCGGTGCCGACCACGCTCACCGACTTCGCGGCTCCCCCGGCACCGTCGTTGTCCGTCGCGAGCCGGGTCACGGACACGCCGAACGGCTGCGCGTCGGCCGCCGCCTGCCATCCGGCCTGCTGGGCGGGGGTGACGGCGCTGTCGCTGAAGGACACCGCGGGACCGCCGAAGACCACGGCGCGGACCGGCAGTCCCTTCAGGGCGGACGTGGAGTCGGCGGCCAGGCCGCCGGTCAGGCCGTAGAGGAACAGGACGAGGCCGGTGAGCAGGGCCACAACGGCACCCATCAGAGTGAACCGGCCCTTGGCGAAGCGGATGTCGCGCAGGGCGACGAACACGGTGCTGCCTTCCGTCGGTGAATCAGGACGCCTTCCAGCCTCGCGGGCGCGGGCCCGCCTGCCATCGCGGAGAAGGTTGGCCGCGGATCAACCGAAGGATGGATGCCCGGCGGTCCGGAACCGGGCGTGACGGACCGTAAAATGGCGGCATATGAGCAGTTCAGAAGGCATATCCGAAGGCCCGCCCGAAGGCCCGCCGCACCGCTCCCGGATGCCGGCGCTGCGGGTGATGCTGCTGGGGCTGCACGGGCTCTTCTTCGCGCTGCTGCTGGTCGGCCTGGTCGGCTCGGGACGGCCGGTGGCGTGGCTGGTCGGCGCGGCGCTGGCGGCGGTGTACGCGCTCGGCGTCGCGGGCCACGCTGATACCCGGCGGTCGGCCTCGCTGGGGTGGCTGGCGGCGATCGTGGCGCTGTGGGTCGCGCTGGTGGTGATCGCGCCGTCCACCGCCTGGGTCGCGTTCCCGCTGTACTTCCTGGTGCTGCACCTGCTGCCGCGGCCGTGGTCGCTCCTGTCCGTCGCGGCGATCACCGCGACCGTGGTGGCCACGCAGGCCACGACGAGCGGCGGCCTGACCGCCGCGAAGGTGATCGGGCCGTGCGCGGGCGCGGTGGTGGCGGTGCTGACGGCGTACGGCTACGTCGGGATGTACCGCGAGAGCCGGCGCCGCCAGCTTCTGCTCGAGGAGCTGGTGCGGGCGCAGGCCGAGCTGGCGGCCTCGCAGCGGGAGGCAGGACGGCTGGCGGAGCGGCAGCGGCTGGCGCGGGAGATCCACGACACGCTGGCGCAGGGCCTGTCCAGCATCGTGCTGCTGGCGCGGGGCGCGGAGAACGGCCTGCCGGAGGAGGCCGCGGGGCGGGTCCGGGAGATCCGGGAGACGGCGAGCGCCAACCTCGCCGAGGCGCGGCGCTTCGTGGCCGGGCTGACGCCGCCGGCGCTGGACGGCTCGACGCTGGCGGAGGCGGTACGGCGGATCGCCGCCGGGCACGCGCGGGTGGAGTTCCGGCTCGACGGGGAGCCGTACGCGCTGCCGATGGAGGCCGAGGTCGCGCTGCTCCGGGCGGCGCAGGAGGCGCTGGCCAACGTGGAGCGGCATGCGGGGGCGGCGCACGCGGCGGTGACCCTGGCCTACCACGACGACCAGGTGACGCTGGACGTGTTCGACGACGGGTGCGGGTTCGACAGCGCCGCGGCGACCGGCGGACGCTTCGGGCTGCACGGGATGCGCGAGCGGATCTCGGAGTTCGGCGGGACGCTGACGATCGAGTCGGCGCGCGGCGAGGGGACGGCGGTCGCGGTGGCGCTGCCCGCGCAGCGGGGGGATGGTGCGGCGGTCGAGGTTCAGGCGGTCGAGACCCAGACGGTCGAGGTCCAGGCGGCCACAGTCCAGCCGACCGCGTTCGCGCCGCCACCCCGCCCCGAGGCCGTCCGGTGATCCGCGTCCTGCTCGTCGACGACCACCCGGTCGTCCGGCGCGGACTGTCCGCGGTCCTGGACGACCTCCCCGAGATCGAGCGGATCGGCGAGGCCGCCGACGGCGCCGAGGCCCTGCGCCTCCTGGACCGCGCCGAGGCCGAGGGCGCGCCGGCCCCCGACCTGGTCCTCATGGACCTGCAGATGGCCCCCGGCATGCACGGCATCGAGGCCACCCGCCGCATCCGGGCGCGCCCGAATCCGCCGGCCGTCCTGATCCTGACCACCTACAGCACCGACGCCGACATCCTGGCCGCGGTCGAGGCCGGGGCCACCGGCTACCTGCTGAAGGACGCGCCGCCGGAGGAGCTGGCCGCGGCCGTGCGGGCCGCCGCGCGCGGCGAGACTGTGCTGGCCCCGCCGGTGGCCGCGCGGCTGCTGGGCCGGGTGCGCGCCGACCGGCCGGCGCTGTCCCAGCGCGAGGCCGAGATCCTGGAGCTGGTGGCCGCCGGGCTGGGCAACCGGCAGATCTCGCGCAAGCTGTTCATCAGCGAGGCGACCGTCAAGACCCATCTGGTGCACGTCTTCGGCAAGCTCGGGGTGGACAGCCGGACCGCGGCCGTGGCCGCCGCCGTGCAGGCGGGCCTGATCCGCCTGTGACTCCCGCCTGGTCCGCCTGTAACTGCCGGGGGACCGGTCGTAGGGTTACCTCATGGAATTCCGTCATCTCGGCCGTTCCGGCCTGATCATCAGCGAGATCGCCTACGGCAACTGGATCACCCACGGCTCGCAGGTGGAGGAGGACGCCGCGCTGGCCTGCGTGCGCGCCGCCCTGGACGCGGGGATCACCACCTTCGACACGGCCGACGTGTACGCCGGCACCCGGGCCGAGGCCGTGATGGGCCGGGCGCTGACCGGCGAGCGGCGCGAGGGGCTGGAGATCTTCACCAAGGTCTTCTGGCCGACCGGCCCGGGGCGCAACGACCGCGGCCTGTCGCGCAAGCACATCATGGAGTCGATCAACGGCTCGCTGAAGCGGCTGCAGACCGACTACGTCGACCTGTACCAGGCGCACCGGTACGACTATTCGACGCCGCTGGAGGAGACGATGACGGCCTACGCCGACGTCGTGCGCTCCGGCAAGGCGCTCTACATCGGCGTGTCGGAGTGGAAGGCCTCGGAGATCCGCGCCGCCAAGGCCCTGGCCGACGAGTTGAAGATCCAGCTGATCTCCAACCAGCCGCAGTACTCGATGCTGTGGCGGGTCATCGAGGGCGAGGTGGTCCCGACCTGCGAGGAGCTGGGGGTGGGCCAGATCGTCTGGTCCCCGATCGCCCAGGGCATCCTGACCGGCAAGTACCTGCCCGGCGGCGAGCTGCCGGCCGGCTCGCGCGCCACCGACGAGAACTCCGGCGCCAACTTCATGCGCGACCTGGTCGCCAACCAGGGCCTGCTGGAGGCGGTGCAGCGGCTGAAGCCGATCGCGGAGTCGGTGGACCTGTCGATGGCGCAGCTGGCCGTGGCGTGGGTGCTGCAGAACCCGAACGTCTCGGCGGCGATCATCGGCGCCTCGCGTCCGGAGCAGGTGACCGAGAACGTCAAGGCGGCCGGCGTGAAGCTCCCGGCGGAGGTGCTGAAGCAGATCGACGACGTGCTCGGCGAGTACGTGGTGCGCGACCCCGCGCGGACCGTGTCGCCGGCCAAGCGGCCGTGACGGCGGCCCGCGGCGGCTGTCTATCAGAAGCCTGACAAGGAGGCTATGCTCCGGTGTGACCGCGATCACACGATCACACCAGGAGCTCTCCCATGAGGGGAAAAGCCGTCGTCGCGCGGTTCGGGGCGCTCGCCGCCGGACTGCTCGCCGCCGTCGTCGCGATACCGGACGGGGCCCAGGCCGGGACACCGGGACCGGCGCCCGCCCTGACCGCCCCGTCCGCCCGCACCGTCCTGACCGACGCCCAGGTCGCCGCGCTCAGCCCGGACGCGCAGGCCGCGCGGCTGGCCCCGCTGCGCGCCGTCGCCGACGCGGTGGGGGCCGCCGGGCGGGGCAGCGCCGCCGACGTGTACGGCAACCTGGCCATCGACGCGGGCCGGGACGTGGTGACCGTCTATCTCACCGACACCGCGCAGGCGGCGCGGGTACTGGCGGCGGCGCGCGCCGCCAACCCAGGGGTCGACAGTTCCCTGATCCGCTTCCAGAAGGCGGCCGCCACACACGCCGCGCTGGACGCCGCCGCGCAGCGCGTCGTGGCGCTGGCCGACGCCGGGAAGCTGCCGGTGCACGTCGACCTGGTCGGCCCGGCCGGCGACGCCTCCGGGCTCGAGCTCGACGTGGCGGACCCGGCCACGGCGCCGGCCGCGCTCCGGGCTCCGGTGCCGGCCGTGGGCGGCGCGGCGGCGGCCCCGAACCTGGCCGCGTCCCTCGGCGTGCCGCTGGTCTACCGGCAGGGGCACTCGCTGCAGGCCAAGTCGTGGGCGAACACGAAGTGGGAGGACAGCACGCCGTTCATCGGCGGCGACGCGATCACCGGCAGCGGCAGCGGACACGGCTGCACCGCGGGGCTACCGGCCGTCCGCAAGTCCGACAACCACCCGATCATGGTGACCGCGGCGCACTGCTTCGGCGTCGGCACGAAGGTGTACACCCGGGCCGGGACGCCGGGCGACTACAGCAACGGGCTGAAGGGCAACTACGTCGGCACCGTCACGGCGCGGGTCGAGGAATGGGACGCGGAGACCATCGACGGCGCGAACAACAACGCCGACGAGTCCGACACCACGGGTTGGATGCGGCTGACCAGCTTCGCCTATTCCTACAACGGGGACTATGTGTGCCACGACGGGCAACGGTCGTACTTCATGGGGCACCCGACGCCCTGCAACATCAAGGTGACCAACCAGGACATGTACTGCGGGCCGAGCACCGGGTGCCCGGGGCTGTCGTACACGGCCCGCGGTGTGTGGGGCGACGCGGTGAACAACGGCTGGGGCGCGGCCGGCGGGGACAGCGGCGCGACGATGTTCGCGGTCGAACCCGGCGGGGTACGCCAGGCGCGCGGGCTGTTGTCCGACGGGACTCCCGGTGACGGGACTCCCGGTGTCTTCTGGACAGAGGCGACCGACATCTTCGACTACTACGGGTTGACCTTGAATCCGCAGACCTGATCCCCTGGTCGTAGCTTGGAGAAGTCGTGGCTTGGAGAAGTCGTGGCTTGGAGAACCGGGCCGGTGCAGAACGGAGATGCGCGGCGTGCTGGCGAGTCTGCTCCCGCCGGAGGTGGCGGTCGAAGAGATCTTCGGCGATCCCGAGGACGCGGTGCTGTTCCCCGGTGAGGAGGCGGTCGTCGCGCGGGCCGTGGACAAGCGGCGGCTGGAGTACACCACGACGCGGCATCTGGCCCGGACCGCGCTGGCCCGGCTCGGGCTGCCGCCGGTCGCGATCGGGACCGGCGGCAACCGGGAGCCTTTGTGGCCGGCCGGGATCGTGGGGAGCATGACGCACTGCCGGGGGTACCGGGCGGTGGCGGTCGCGCGGGCCGGGGCCGGGGCGGCCGGGCTCGGGATCGACGCCGAGCCGCACGGGCCGCTGCCGGAGGGCGTCTTCGACACCATCGCGCGGCCGGACGAGATGCCGGCGCTGGAGGCGCTGGCGGCGGAGCGGCCGCGGGTGCGGTGGGACCGGCTGGTGTTCAGCGCGAAGGAGTCGGTGTACAAGGCGTGGTTCCCGGTGGCGCGGCGGTGGCTGGGCTTCGGGGAGGCGTCGGTGGGGTTCGTGCCGGTCGAGGAGATGTCCGGCACGTTCACCGCGCGGATCCTGCAGAGCGGCGCGCCGATCACCGAGATGTCCGGTCGTTGGACGATCGAATCAGGGCTCGTGCTCACCGCTGTCATGGTCTGAGACGGTTTGCCCGCGGGACGGGCCGGGCAGGTTCCGGCCGTGGCGCTCTCCGTGGGTTTCGAAGGCACCGACCAGCCCTCATCCGTCATCTCCTCCAGCGTCGAGGCGATCGCCGCCGGGACGATGGTCCTGTCGCTGGCCACCGCCGACCCCTCGGGCACCCCGCACGCGAACATGGCGTTCTTCGCGCTGGGGAGCGAGTTCGACGTCTTCTTCGTCAGCGAGCCGAGCACGCGGCACGGACAGAACTCCGCGGCGCGGACGGCGGCGTCCGCGGCGATCTGGCTGCCGCCGCCGGAGTTCGGCGAGGGGCTGCGCGGGATGCAGCTGAGCGGGGAGTGCGGGGCGGTCGTGGGGACGGAGGCCGAGGCGGCGTTCGAGGCGTACCGGGGGCGCTTCCCGTCGTTCGGGGGCGACGCGGCGGCGCGTGCCGCTTATCTCGACGGGACCGGCGCGGCGAGTCTGTACCGGTTGCGGGTGGACCGGCTGCGGCTGGTCGACGAGCCGCACCTCGGCCGGCGCAACTACATGGAGCTCAGGGTCCTGCGGTAAGGGGCGCCGATCCCGGTTTTTCTTTCCTCCGCGCCGCCGTCGCCGCGCGCGACGGCTCGCGGCGGGAGTCTGTGACGTGGCACTTCGGTCAGACGTTGTGGTTGCGGCCCGCAATCAGGTAAACAGGCCTGCGTGAGGAACGGGCTGGTCGAGGGCGTGTCGCTGCGCGCGGTGCTGCGGGAGTCAGGGGCGATGGCGCCGGAGGCCGCGGCCTCGGTGCTGGCCGGAATGCTGGTGACGTTGGCCGTGGCGCACGGCGACGTGCGCCCGGAGCACGTCAGCGTGGACGGCGCGGGAGGTATCGCGCTGACCGACTTCGGCGGCGCGGGGGCCCGCTTTGTGCCGAACGCCCCCTCGTACATGGCCCCCGAACGCCTCAAAGGCGGCCTGGCGAGCGAGACCGCGGACGTCTTCAGCGCCACCGCGGTCTTCTTCGAATGCCTCACCAACGAGAGCCCCTTCGTCGCCGCGACCCGCGACGACCTGACGGCACTGCACGAATACGCGGAGGTCATCGCCGAATTCGCGCCGCAGGACCTGCGCGCACTGACCCAGCACGGCCTGGCGCCGGACAAGGCACGCCGACCCGCCACCCCGCACGAGTTCCTCGAGGAGGTCACCGCCACCGCGAGCGCCGTGTACGGCACCGACTGGCAGCAGCGCGGCCGCGCACTGCTGGCCGGCTGGGCGGCGGCCGCCGCCGACGCGCAGGGGGCGGAGCTGGCGACGCCGGCGGGGCGGACGGAGGCGCCGCCGGTCGGGGAGCCGATCGATGAGGCGCTGCTGGGGGGCGGGGAGGCGGAGGCGACTGACGCCGCGCCCGACACTGCTGCCGACGCCGGGGCTGGCGCGGCGGTAGCGGAGGCCGCTGGCACGGCTGATGGTGGTGACACGGCTAATGGTGCTGACGCCGCGGAGGAGATGCCGCCGCCGATCGGGGAACCGATCGATGACGCGCTACTCGGCACAGAAGAGCCGGCACCGGCGGACCCCGAACCGGCCGCGAATCAGCCTGAGCACACCGCAGCCACCGACGACGAGGACTACGACTGGTTCAGCGGAGGCGCCAAGACGGAGCCCGAGCCAGTCGGCGCCGAGGCGGACGTTCTAGCGGCTTTCGATGGCGCACGCGCCGGACGAACCACCGAACCGGAGCCGACCCCTTACACGCCGAGCGGGTTCGACGTGTTCGCCGGCCGGTCGGGCGGCACGGCGGCGGAGGTCGAGGCTGAGGCCGAGTCCGAGCCGGTGAGCGGGATCTGGGACGAGCCGACGCCGGGTGCCGAGCCGGAGGACGAGGCCGTTGCCAGCGCGGGCGCGGGCGCAGGCGCCTGGGACGGCATTGGCGGCGAGCAGGATCCGGAAGCCGGGGACGAGGGACCGGAGGCTGCGGCGGTCGAGGATGGGCTCGGCGAGGTAGCCGGCGAGGCGGATTCGCCGGCGGAAGTGGCTGAGCCGATCGAAGACACGCTCGCCGAGGCGGATTCGCCGGCCGATGCGGCTGAGCCGGTCGAAGATGCGCTCGCCGAGGCGGATGGCGAGACAGATTCACTGGCCGGGGATGCTGAGCCGGTCGAGGCTGCGCTCGCCGAAGTGGCTGACGAGACAGATTCGCCGACCGATGCGGCCGAGCCGATCGAAGAAGCGCTCGCCGAGGCGGATGGCGAGACAGGTCCGCTGGCCGATGCGGCTGAATTCGCGGAGGCTGCGGCGAGCGATGATGCGCTCGCCGAGGCTATTGGCGAGACGGATTCGCTGGCCGAGGCCGCTGAGCCGGTCGAGGCTGCGGCGAGCACTGATGTGCTGGCCGATTCTGCCGAGCCGGTGGCGGCCGCGGCTGATGGTCTCGACTCGGAGGATGATTCCGAGTTCGAGCCGATGATCGAGGACAGCAGCGAGCTTCTTGCGGCGTTCGATGCTTTCGCCCCGTCGACGCCGGCCGCCGAGCCCGAGCCCGAACTCGAAACCGAGGCCGAGGCCCAGCCGGCGCCGAGCGCCGAGCCTGTGCCGAACCCCGACCCGTTCGCCGGCCTCCAGCTCACCGGACTCGCGGCCGCCGATCTCGCACTCTCCGTGCCGGAAGCCGCCGAGCCGGAAGCAGCCGAGCCCGAGCCCGAAGCCACCGAGCCCGAAGCCGCGCCCGAAACCGAACCCGCCGACACCGACACCGACACCACCACAGACTCCGACCTCGAAGACGACTGGGTCTTCCCCGCGAAGCCGAGCCCGAAGGTCCCGCGCTCGCTGTCCGCCTTCGCCTTGAGTCTGCCGAGCATGCCGCGGCCGCAGGAGGCCGAGGAGCCCAAGCCGGTGGTGCAGACCAGTGCGCCGGACGACTGGTTCCGGCCGGGGGTGGCCGAGCCGGTGGGCGAGGATGCCCATCACACGCAGGTGCTCAATCCGGATCGGGACAACACCATCGAGTCCGAGGCCACTCGGACGCTCGATGAGGTGCCCGCGGAAATGGCCGAGGGTAGCGGCAAGGTTGCGGCCGGTACGAAGGAAGTCGCGCGTGACGACGACGGCGACGACGAGGACGAGAACGAGGACGAGGACGACTTCGGCCCTCCCAGCGCCCCCGGCGGTCCCGGCGGACCGCGCCGGAAGACGCTCGTCGGGGCCGTGACCACCGCCGTGCTGCTCGTGGCGGGGGCCACCGCGGTGGTGCTCGGCGGGTCGGGGAAGGCTCCGCAGGGCACGGGTGCGACGCCCACCGAGACGGCCACGTCGAGTGCGCCCGCGGCCACCGCCGCGCCGACCGCGCCGACCGGGACCAACAACGGCTCCGACACCACGGCGTCCGCCACCGCCCCGAGCACGCACCACTCCTCGACGCACAGCCGCACCCGCGCGTCCTCCCCCAGCTCGACGACGCACTCGTCCAGCGACGAGACCCCGACGCACAGCTCTTCCAGCGAGACTTCCGCGAGCCAGTCGAGCTCTTCGTCGGCGCCGACCAGCAGCGCTCCGACGTCGACGACGAATTCCTGCATCCCGATCATCGTCCCGTGCGGGCCCACCACCAGCTCCACCGAAGGCGGCGGCAGCACCAAGACCCCCGGCAACTAGGCACGCCGACAGGCCCAGGCACCCGCCACTACTCCGAAAGCAGCCCGGCCGGCCCAGGCGCGCCGCCGCTACTCCAAAGGCAGCGCCGCCACCAACCCCCGCCACCGCCAGCCCCGCGCCATCACCGACACCCGGCCCCGCGTGATCGGGTAGCACCCCAGCCCGACCAGCGTGGCCGTGAAGTGCCCCACATCCGTGAAGGTCCTCCCCCGCAGCATCGCCACGCCGTAGAACACCAGCACCCCCGCCGCGTACACCCACCGCATCCAGCCGCGCGGCCACCAGTACGCCAGGACCGCGATCACGCCGGCCAGGGCGTAGCTCACGCCGTAGTCGAGCGTGTAGCGCTTGGACGCCGGGACCGTGCCCTCGTGGATCGCCCAGGCCAGCACGCCCTCGCTCACGTACGTGGCCAGCACGTGGCACACGAACGCCACCGTCAGCCAGCGCCAGGTGCCCAGCCAGCGTTCGGCCTGGGCGTGGAAGAGGGTGTACAGGAGCACGTAGAACAGCCAGCTGCCGCCGTCGATCCACAGGGCCGACTGGATCAGGACGCGCAGCGGGTCCTGGAGCAGGTAGTGGATGTTGGTGCTGCGGCGTTCCAGGATCCAGTGCTCCGCGCGGGGGCTGGCGCGCTTCAGGATGCCGGTCGTGATCAGCAGGATCAGCAGCCAGAGGTAGGTGCCGGGGGCGCTGCGGACGTAGTTCTCCACGCCGCGTGCCGCCCGGTTCAGCATGTCCCAAGCGTCACTGGCTCGTCACAGGCGTGTCCCGACGGGTACCGCCGAACGGGCGAATCGTGGGAGGCTGCGTGCCCGTGAGCATGAGCATCTCCAACCTGGACGACGTCTGGCACCGAGTGACCGGCACGCAGCCCGATCCGCCGCGGAACCTGATCCTCGCGGTGGGCGCGGCGGCGCTGGTGGCGGTGCTGTGGCGGCCGGTGTGGCGCATAGCCCGCAACACCGTGACGATCGCGCACGAGGGCGGGCACGCCGTCGTCGCGCTGCTGTGCGGGCGCCGGCTGTCCGGGGTGCGGTTGCACCACGACACCTCCGGCGTCACGGTCTCCTACGGCAAGCCGCGCGGTCTGGGCATGATCCTGACCGTCGCGGCCGGCTACACCGCGCCGAGCCTGATCGGGCTGGGCGGGGCGTGGCTGCTGGCGGCCCAGCACATCACGATGTTGCTGTGGGTGAGCGTGCTGTTGCTGGCGCTGCTGCTGATCGAGATCCGCAACTTCTACGGCGTGCTCACGGTGGTGCTCACCGGCGGCGCCGTGTTCGCCGCGTCGTGGACCAAGAACACCGATGTGCAGGCCGGGTTCGCGTACCTGATGGTGTGGTTCCTGCTGCTGGCCGGGGTGAAGCCGGTGCTGGAGCTGAGCCGGACCCGGACGCGCACCGGGGCCCGCGACTCCGACGCCGACCAACTGCACCGGCTGACCGGCTTCCCGGCCGGCGGCTGGCTGTTCGTGTTCGCGCTGGTGGCGCTGGGGTGCGCGGCGGCCGGGGGCCGGTGGCTGCTGCACCTCTAGGCGTCCGCGGACCAGGCGTCTGCGGACGTCGCCAGGTGTGCCGCTGGGCACAGCTAGGTGTGCAGCCCGATCAGGCCGACGAAGATCGGCCCGGTCAGCGGCAGCAGGAAGTTCGACAGCGTGTCCGTGATCGTGTACCCGATCATCGGCACGCTGCTCTGCGCGGTGTTGGTGATCGCGGTGATCGCCGGCGTCGAGCACTGCTGGCCGGCGATGGCGCCGATCAGGATGGGCTTGTCGATCTTCAGGAACCGGCGGCCGATCCACAGCCCGAGGAGCGCCGGGATCAGCACCATCGCGATCCCGGACAGCGGGAGCAGCAGCGGGTACTTCTTCAGCAGCGGGCCGGCGTCCGGGCCCGCGGACAGGCCGGTGACCGCGATGAACACCGCCAGGCCCAGGTCCTTCATGGTGGCCGCGGCCACCGGCGGGTAGGCACCGAAGGAGCGGTCCACCTTCGACTTCATGCCGACCACGTTCAGCGTGTCGCCAACGTGGATCTCGGTGGTGCCGGAGGCCGGCAGGTCGTTGCCGAGCCGGTTGATGCCGGTCAGGTACACGCCCTCGGTGGGGCCAGGGTGCTCCTACGCCGCGCCGCCGCGCATCTGCTCCCACAGCCTGCGGGAGGCCTCGGCCAGGTTGGTCTTCAGCAGCCGCGGGAAGACCTGGCTGGTCAGCAGCACGATCGAGATCAGGCCGAACAGGTAGCAGACCGAGTAGGCGGTGGCCACGTGCGCCGAGAGGGTCGTGGCCTGGCTCGGGGTGATGCCCGGCAGCTTGGTATCAGCGACAGCACGCCGAACCTCAGGCCCCTGGGGTTCAGGTTGGCCACGAATCCGGGCCCGGCGAAGTAGCCGAGGGAGAAGATGAACAGCGCGAAGGCGACGTCATCACGTCGTTGCTCCGCCCAGCGTGATCGGTCCGACCCGCAGCTTTCCGACGAGGTACCCCAGCGCCAGGCAGGCGAACAGGGCGAGGACGGCGTTCTCCTGCATGAGCTTCAACACACGAGCATCCGACCCCGCACGTACCCGCGCCGCGCCAGGGCCGCGCCCGAACGGGTGAGCCGGGCGTGATCGGTGATCCGGTAGCGTCGTTGGGCTTTGGTGCCCCGCCCGGCGGCGGCCGCGGTGTCAGACAGGGGAGGAACGCCGTGCCCTTCTTCAGGAAGCGCAGGGACGTGCGGGACGGTGGGAACGGTCCGGACGAAGACGATGGCGTCCCCGGTGGCTCCGGTGGCTCCGGCGGCCCCGGCAACCCCGGCGACCCCGGCGACCCCGGCACCGGCGGTGAAGGTGAAAGCGCCGCGACCGGCGCCGGCGACGAGGCCAGGCGCGTCCTGTGGGACCGCCGGCGCCACGCCTCCGGCACCCGCACCGGCAGCGCCTTCAGCGAGGCCGTGGCCGGGTCCATGGACTCCCTGGGCGGCGGCGTGGACCTCGCCTGGCAGGGCTTGAAGAACGTCGGCGCCATGTTCCGCGACCGCCGCCGAGTCGGCGTGCGGGCGGCCGACCAGCCGAGCGCGGACTGGCTGCGGCAGCTGGCCGCGCTGCTGAGCACGGTCGGCGCGGAGATCCTGCGTTCGGGGACGAACACCATCGAGGCCGAGACGCAGATCACGGACATCGCGGCCCGCTACGGCGTGTCGGCCCGCTGCTTCGCCCTGCCGACCGGGATCTTCGTGCGGGTCCAGACGGTGTCCGGCGATACCAACGAGCTGGACTTCGCGCCGGTCCCCGTCGGCGGGATGCAGCTCAACCAGGTCAACGCCCTGCAGTCGCTGGTCCAGCGGATGCTCGAGGAGGCGGTGTCCTTCGACGAGGTGCGCAAGGCGCTGCGGGAGGAGCAGAGCCTGCCGCGGCGGTTCAAGCCGGCCGCCGTGATCTCCGGCTACGCGATGCTGACCCTGGCGCTGGGGATGCTCCAGCACCCGACGTGGAACGCGGCCGCCGGCTATGTCGTGGCCGGCACGGCGGTCGGCGTGATGCAGTACCTGGTGGGGCGCTACCTGCCGAACCTGCTCACGCTGTTCCCGGTGGCGGCGGCGATCATGGTCACCGCGCTGGCGCTGCGCTTCGCCGGGCCGGTCCTGCACCAGGACCCGGGCTTCCTCTACATCCCGCCGCTGATCGGCTTCCTGCCCGGCGCGGCGCTCACCCTCAGCGCGATCGAGCTGGCCACCGACTCCCCGCTGTCCGGCGTGACCCGGCTGGCCGGGGCCGTCAACGTGCTGCTGATGCTGGCGCTGGGCATCCTGGTCGCCACCGACACCGTGCGCCCGCACCCGGTCGGCACGCCGGTCCCGGCCACGCTCGGCGCCTGGGTCGGCTGGGTCTCGGTGCTGCTGCTGGCGGTCGGCTTCACCCTCAACCACGACGCGCCGAACCGCTCGCTAGGCTGGCTGACCGTGGCCCTGCTGGTCACCCGCGTGGTGCAGACGGCCGGCACACTGGTCGGCGGCCAGGCGCTGGGCGCCTTCGTGGCCGGCATGGCGCTGCCGCCGACCGCGAACTGGATCGGCAAGCGCGCCACCATCCCGGACCAGGTGATCTTCCTGCCGGCGTTCTGGATGGTGGTGCCCGGCGCGCACGGGCTGTCGGGGGTGCAGCAGCTGCTGGTCGCGCACAGCTCGGCCGGGTGGCAGACGCTGCTGAACGTGATGATCACGGTCGGCGCGATCGCGTTGGGGGTGCTGGCCGGGGCTTCGCTGCGGCGGAAGACGCGGCTGGAGGTGCTGCCGGCGGAGGAGATGGCGGGGGCTGGGGCTGGGGCTGGAGGTTAGGGTCCTCAGCCTCAGCCCTCTTCGGCCTCCGACTTCCGCCGCTTCTTGACGACCCCCCGGAAACCGGTGTAGACCACGGCGAGCAGCGCGATCCACAGCAGCCCCGGCTGCCAGTGCTGCGCCGCGGGCGCCGCGAGTCCGGCCGCCGTGTAGGGGCCATCGGTCAGCTGCTCGCGGACGGTGCCGCAGGCCAGCGTCGAGCCGGTGGAGGAGCTGCGGGCGCAGGCCGTGGAGGTGAACTGGTCCGTGGGGGCGGCCGGCTTGGCGTCGCGGACGCGCGGGGCGAGGTGCTCGGACTCCTCGACGGTCCCGGCCATCACCTGGTCGGTGAAGACCGCGGTGTGGCCGGCCGGGACGCTCGCCGTCCAGCGCATCGTGCGGTCCTGCTGGGTGGCGGCGGGGCTGGAGTCGACGAGCTGGAAGCCGGCCGGGACCAGGTGGTAGACCTCGAGGTCCGGGTACGAGGTCGACGATTCGTTGTCCACGCGCACGGTGTAGTCGACCACGTCGCCAGAGTGGGCCGAACGGGTGTCGTCGCTGATGTCGACGCGCACGCCGTTGGCGGTCGCGCTGGCGCTGGCGTCCGTGGGCATCGTGGGCACGGCTCCGGCCCGGGCCGCGAGCGTGGACATGGTCCCCACTGTCATCGCGGCGGCGACCACCACACCGACGGCCGCCGCACTCCGCATCATGGTCCGCATACCCATGTTCTTCGGCAGAAGAGGGGGTCCAGCTTTAGAAGACGGTGCGGACGCTGACGGAGAACCGGCAGCGGCTCGACGCGCTGGCGGCGGCGCTGATGGAGCACGAGTCGCTGGACGAGGCGCATGCCTATCGGGTGGCGGGGGCGCCACGGCAGGTGTCCGACTCGGATTAGCCACGCCCGGGCTTGGCTATCGTGACAGTGTGCTGAGCCGTCTGCCCGCCGACGCGTGGGACTACGTCCGCGACGCGCCGGGGACCTATCTGTGGCTGGTCGCGCTGTTCGGCGTGTCGCTCTATGTCAGGCGGCTGCCGGCCGACCGCGCCGCGAAGCTGTTGGAGCAGAACTCCACGAACCTGGATCGGCTGCGGCACGCTCCGGTCAAGGTGATGATCACCAGTCTGTTCTTCACCGCGGGGACCAGTTGGTTGTTCTATGCGGTGACCTACAGCGTGTTCCACGCCCCGACAGAGCACTGGCTGGGGACATGGCGATGGCTGGTGGTGCTGCTGGTCGCCCACGTCGGGGCGACGCTGCTGAGCGAAGGGTGGGTCGCGCGGGAGATCCGTGCCGGACGGCTTCCGCAGTCGGAGCGGACCACGGCCGACTATGGCGTCAGCTATGCGCAGGCCGGGGCTTCGGCGGTGTTGGCGTACCGGATTCCGATGCCGTGGCTGGTGCCCTACGTCGTGGCGCTGATCGGCTTCTACGGATACGGATGGTTCAAGAACCGGCGGGACTTCACGGCTATCGGGCATCTGTGCGCGCTGGCCATCGGGTTCACGTTCTTTTGGATCGCTCCGTAATCCCTTTGGATCGCTCCGTGATCCGGTGCGGAACAGGCAGACTTGAGGGACTTGAGCATCTAAGCCTTGCCCTTGGTGTCCTTGCCCTCGTCCGGCGCCCGGACCTTGATCGCGACGTGCAGGCCCGCCTCCCACTCCAGGGCCGCCTTCTGCGCGGCGTGCCATGTGCACAGGGCCAGGAGGTTGCCCACGGAGTGATCGTCCTTCTTGCCGGCGTGGACGACCATGCTGGCCTCGCGGGAGCAGCCGACCTCGAAGTGGGCGTGCTTCCATTCGCAGCGCCGACCGCAGCGCCGCATGACTTTGCGTACCAGCCGGTTCCAGTTTCGCGGTAGCTTCACCAGATCCTGCGATCCACTCACATCTTCGGGTTCCCCTGAATATCCGATCGGTGTGCGGGGCGCAGGTATTGATCACCTCAATGAGTGATGCGGCGGGCGTTCGAGTGACAGCGGGTGGCTAAGCTCACGGGGTGCTGATCGTCACCTCCGCGCTGCTGCGGCGCACCGGACCCGATGGACGTCCCGAAGTGCTGGTCGGGCTGAAGAAGACCGGCTTCGGCGCCGGGCTGGTCAACTGCCCGGGCGGGAAACTCGAGCCCGGGGAGAGCCCGCAGGAGGCGGTCGTGCGCGAGTTCGCGGAGGAGACCGGCATGACGCTGGCGGTCGGCGACCTGAAACCGGCCGCGGAGCTGGTCTTCCGGTTCCCGGACGTGCCGGAGTGGGATGATCTGCGGCTGCATTACTTCACGGCGACGAAGTACGCCGGGGAGCCGCGGGAGAGCGCGGAGATCGCCGCGGACTGGATGGCCGAGGCGGATCTGCCCTACGGCCGGATGTGGGACGACTCACGCCTGTGGCTGCCACTGGTGCTGGCCGGCGAGCACGTCGTGATGGACGTCACCTACGCCGGCCGCAGCAAAGTGGCCTCTTATATCCGTGAGCCGTCGCCGGCCGGGTGAGACTATTGCTCCACCGGGTGCAGCGACATCGGGCCGTAGACGACTGAGGTGTCCTCCATCAGCGTGACCTGGTCGACCCCGGCCTCCAGCAGGTCCTTCCAGTTCTCTCCGATCCAGCTCTCGGCGTCGGACTGCGTGGAGAACTCCTCCGGTTTCGCACCGGTGTCCTTCTCGCCGCCGGCCGTGTCCTCATAACGCCACATGAAAGTCACAGTGTTGACCCCTTCAATCGCCCAGCCATCGCTGAATAACATAACGCGGACGTTGATCCTTGGCGGTGCGCGTTCGGGTAAGTCCTCCGAGGCCGAGCGTCGGCTCACCCTCCTGGCTGACGACGGCGTGTACGTCGCGACCGGCGGCCGGCGCGACGGCGACGCCGACTGGGCCGACCGGGTACGGCGGCACCGCGAGCGGCGGCCGGACTCGTGGGCGACGGTGGAGACGACCGACGTCGCCGGCGTGCTGCGCGACGCGACGCGGCCGGTGCTGGTGGACTGCCTGACCCTGTGGCTGACCGCGATGATGGACGAGGCCGGCGCCTGGGACGACGCGGCCTGGCACGGCGGCGGGGAGCAGAAGCTGGCGGCGCGGTTCGACGAGCTCGAGGACGCATGGCGTTCGGCGACGGTGCCGGTGCTGGCGGTGAGCAACGAGGTCGGGCTGGGGATCGTGCCGGAGGGCGCCGGGGTGCGGCGGTTCCGGGACGAGCAGGGGCGGCTGAACCAGCGGATCGCGGCGGCGTCGGAGACGGTGGTGCTGATGGTGGCCGGGATCGCGATGACGGTGAAGTAGGCGCGGGGCTTCCCCATGCCGAGTGCGCCGCCGCTAGGCTGTTCGCACCATGGACGCGCCCGAGAACCCCACCCCCGAGTCGGCCGAACTGCCCGAGCCCCGTGCGGCGGCGGCGATCGAGACCGAGACCGTCACCGAGGTTGTCGCCGAGGGCGGCGAGGCTGCCGCGGCCGGCGATGCTGTGAGCGAGCGCGGCGCCGACGCCGACGCTGAGGCCGATGCCGGCACTGGCGCGGACGACGACACCGAAACCGGCACCGACGCACCGGCCGGGCCCGAGCCGCTGAACCTCGACAAGCTCGCCGACCAGGCCGAGCGTCCCGACGAGGCGGCCCGCGACCAGATGCGCGCCCGGCTGGCCGAGCTGGCCGTCCCGGCCGCGGGCCTGGGGCGTTTGGAGGAGTTGGCGGTCTGGCTGGCCGGCGCCCGGGGCAGCGGTGAGGCGAAGGCGATCGAGCGGGCGCGGGTCGTGGTGTTCGCCGGCGACCACGGGGTGGCGGCGCTCGGCGTCTCGGCCACGGCCCCGGAGCAGGCGCAGGCCGTCACGGCCGCGCGTGTGAAGCAGATCGAGGACGGCGGCGGCGCGGTCGGCGTCCTGGCGCGCCTGCACGGCGCGACGGTGCGCGTGGTCGACGTGGCGGTCGGCAGCCCGTCCGGCCGGGTCGACAGGGAGGACGCGGCCACCCGCGAGCAGATCGAGGAGGCCTTCCGGCTGGGCATGGCCATCGCCGACGCCGAGGCCGACTCCGGCGCGGACGTGCTGATCCCGGCGATGGTCGGCGTGGGCGGCAGCACGGTGGCCTCGATCCTGTCCGGCGTCCTGACCGGCAAGGACGCGGCGGCGGTGACCGGCCGCGGCTCCGGCGTGGACGACACCGCCTGGATGCGCAAGTGCGCGGCCGTCCGCGACGCGATGCGCCGGGGCCGCCCGGTCCTCGGCGACCAGCTGGAACTGCTGACCAAGGTCGGCGGCCGCGACTTCGCGGCGCTGACCGGCTTCCTGCTCCAGGCGGTGATCCGGCGCGTGCCGGTCCTGCTCGACGGCGTCACCACCACCGCCTGCGCGATGCTGGTGCAGCGCATCGCCTACCGCTCCCCGCAGTGGCTGCTGGCCGGCGCGCTGTCCCCGGAGCCGGCGCACAAGGCGGCCCTGGACCGCCTCTCGCTCGAACCGCTGGTCGAGGGCTACGAGGTCCGCCAGGCCGAGGGCACCCTGGGCCTGCTCGCCCTGCCGATGGTGAAGGCCGCCGCCGCGCTGGCCGCGGAGCTGGCGACGTTCGCCGAAGCCGGGATCCCGGAGCCGGTGCTGCGGTCGCGGGTGTGAGGGCCGGCGGCCGGCGCGCTGATAGTTCGCGCGACGAAGCCGGTGCTGCGGCCGCAGACCTGAGCACCATCGACCGGCGCACTGATGATTCGCGCGCCGAAGCCGGTGCTGCGTCCCCCGGCCCGACCACCGCCGCCGAGCGCTGGCTGAACGGCCTCCGTCTCGCCTTCTCGACCCTCACCGCCCTCCCCGTCGGCCCGCCGCGCGAGGTCGACCGGTCGGTGGCTGGCCGCGCGATGACCTGCGCCCCGGCGGTCGGCGCGGTGCTCGGCGCGCTGGCCGCGGCGATCGGCGCGGGCTTCGGCTGGTGGACCTCCAGCCCCGTCGTCGCGGCGGTCGCCGGCGTGGCGACGCTCGCCGCGACCACCCGCGGCCTGCACCTCGACGGCCTCGCCGACACCGCCGACGGTCTCGGCTCGGCCAAGCCGGCGCCGGACGCGTTGCGCATCATGAAGGCCTCGGACATCGGCCCGTTCGGCGTCATCACCCTGGTTCTGGCCCTGCTCGGCCAGGTGCTGCTGCTCGCCGCCGCCTGGGGCCGGCACGGGGCCTGGTACGGCGCCTGCGCCCTGGCAGTGGCCTGCGTCGCCGGACGCCTCGCGGTGACGTGGGCCTGCCGGCCCGGCGTGCCCTCCGCACGGCCCGACGGCCTCGGCGCGTGGGTGGCGGGGAGCGTTTCGCGGGCGGCGGTCGGCGTGGCGTCGGCCGCCGCGGTGGCCGTGGCCGGTATCGCAGGGTTCTGGGCGAGCGACGGGGCGCGGTGGCTGCTGTGGCCGGCCGCCGTGGTGGTGGCCGTCGGCGCGGCGACCCTGGTGCTGCGCCACACGATCCGCCGCTTCGGCGGCATCACCGGCGATGTGCTGGGCGCACTCGTCGAGGTCGGGTTCACCGCCGCGCTGGTGGTTCTGGCCCGCTAGGGCGCACCGGCTCCGCGCTGGGCCGCCCATGGCTTGAAGGTGCCATGGAACCTTTGTGCCACCGGCTTTTTCTTTCAAAGCTCTGACCTGGGCGCGAGACTCTTACTCACCGGAAGGCGCCGACGGGCGTGCCGGATACGGCATCGGGATCTCCCGCCATGCCACACCCCCCATCTCGCCCACAGGAGTTCCGCCATGCCCGAAATCCCAAGATTCGCTGCCACACCACGCCGACTGCCGACGAAGACTGAGAAGAGAGCTGCGATGGACAAGTTCCGCCGCCGGTTGTCCGGCGCACTGATCGCGGGTTCCGTGGCCGCCACGATGTCCGCCGCGCTCATCGCCGGACCGGCTCACGCCGACGGCGCACCGGCGTGCACCGACACCTCCGCCAAGGGTGGTGCGATCTCGCCGTGCATGATGCTGGCCCGCGCCGACAACTGGATCGCCAACGGTGTCCCCTACGACCAGGGCGGTTGGTACGCCAGCCCGTCGGGAGACGGCACCTACCGTGAGGACTGCGCCGGCTTCGTCGCCATGGCCTGGCACATGACCTGGAGCCCGCCGGTCAGCTACGCCCCTCCGGGCCTGGACGACCCGTCGATCTCCAAGTACCTGGGCACCGTCAGCAGCCTGAAGGCCGCCGGCCAGTTGGCCACGATCCAGCCCGGGGACGCCCTGGTCCTCACCGGCGAGCACATCGTGCTGTTCGCCGGCTGGACGGACTCCTCGCACACGGCAGCGGTCATCGACTCCGAATCGCACACCGGTGTTCCCACCTCCCAGGCTTCGGGGCACGACGCCTGGGACACCGACTACTTGATCAACAAGGGATACAAGGTCTACCGCTACAACAACGACCAGCTGAACAACCCCGCGAGCCCGCCCACGACCACCGTCACCGGCACGACCGTGACCTCATCGGCGGTCACGCTGACCGGTACGGCGAGCCCGGCCGCAGACTCCTTCTACTACCACGTCCAGCAGAACGGGGCCGACAAGCTCGTCTCGCCGGCCGTGCCCGGCACGCCCGGGACGACCACGCACACCTGGCAGTTCGATCCCAAGCTCCTGCCGAACGGGACCTACCAGGTGGTCGCCACCGCGACGCTCAACGGGGTGATCGGCAGCTCCGCGCCCTCCCCGATCACCATCAACAACGGCCCGGTGGCACCGGCCGCCCCGACCGTCGCCGTGCCGTCCGGCCCGCTGTTCGGCACGATCGCGCTGACCGCCTCGGCCCCGGGCGCCAGCTCGGTGACGTACAAGCTCGACGGCACTGTGATCGGCACCTCGACCTCCGGCCCCGACTTCTCGCTCGAATGGGACACCGCGACGGCGACGCGCGGCGCGCACAGTCTGACGGCCGTCGCGAACAACTCCGGCGGTGCCTCGCCGGCCTCCTCGCCCCTGAGCATCACCGTGAGCTCGCACTCCAACCCGTCCCTGGCCGCGCTGCCGAACGGCGGCTTCCAGACCGCCTGGCACGGCGCCGACACCCAGAACCCGGCGGGCAGCCTGTGGTTCGCCTCCGGCACCGGGACGGCCATCGCCGGCAACCCCGCGGACCCTGATGTGCTGGGGGTCGCCCCGGGCACCTCGCCCTCGGTCATCACCGAGCCCGACGGCAGCTGGGTGACCGCCTGGCACGCCCCCGACACGGACAACCCGACCGGCAGCCTGTGGATCGCGACGGGCACCGGGACCACGGTCACCTCGATCGCCGAACCGGACAAGCTCAGCGTGGCCACGGACACCAGTCCGGCGCTGACCGCGCTTCCCGGCGGCGGCTGGGAGGTGGCCTGGCACGGCGCCGACACCCAGAACCCGAGCGGCAGCCTGTGGCTGGCCGCCGGCAGCGGCACCGTCATCGCCGGCAACCCGGCCGACCCGGACGTGCTCGGCATGGCCCCCGGGACGAGCCCGGCGCTGACCACCCTGTCCGACGGTTCGTGGGAGACCGCCTGGCACGGCGCCGCCGACACCGGCCCGGGCAGCCTGTGGCTGGCCAACGGCACCGGGACCACCATCAACGGCAACCCGGCCGACCCGGACGTGCTCGGCGTCGCCGAGGGGACCAGCCCGGCGCTCACCGCGCTGGCCGGCGGCAGCTGGGAAGTGGCGTGGCACGGCGCCGACTCCCAGAACCCGAGCGGCAGCCTGTGGCTGGCCAACGGCACCGGCACCGTCATCAACGGCAACCCGGCCGACCCCGACGTACTCGGCATGGCCCCCGGCACCAACCCCGCCATCGCCGCCTTGACCGACGGCACGTGGCAGGTCGCCTGGCACGGCGCCGCCACCAGCGGCCCGGGCAGCCTGTGGCTGGCCGACGGCACCGGGACCACCATCAACGGCAACCCGGCCGACCCGGACGTCCTGGGCGTGGCCGCCGGCACCAGCCCGTCGCTGATCGCCCTGCCGGGTGCGCAGTGGGAGGTGGCCTGGGTCGGCGCGGACACCAACGACAGCCTGTGGCTCGCGACCGGCACCGGCACGGTCATCTCGGGCAGCCCGGCCGACCCGGACGTGCTCGGCGTCGCGTGACAGAACCCTGTGTAACAGAACCCTACTTGACAGACACCTGTGTAACAGAACCCTGGTAGTACAAAGGCAGTGCCCCGCTGACCGCCCGGTCGGCGGGGCACTGGTGGTTCCGGCTCCCCTAACGCCGCAACACCCGGGCCCGCAGGGCACCCGCGAAGAACCTCCACTTCGCGAGCCCCGAAGGCTCGTAGAACACGATGAAGTCCTCGAACCTGTGCACCCCGCGCCGTCCGCCGACCCGTACCGCCGCGTCCCGCAACGCGGTCAGCTGCGCGACCGTCATCGGCAGCGCCCGCTCGCGCGGCTGATACGTCGCCCCGGCCGGGTAGTCGCGGTGGGGCCGGTCGGTCATCTCGACGTGGCAGCCCATCACCCATGTCACCTCGTGCGCGGCGCAGAACGCCACCAGGCGGTTCAGGGTGGCCACCAGTTCCGGGGGGTCCGCGACGTAGATCCGGCCCGGGTACACGGTGTCGCCGGTCAGCAGGAAGCCGGTCGCGGGGTCGAAGAACACCACCCCCGCCGCGTGGTGGCCGGGCGCGCCGATGGCGCGCAGGGCTCGGCCGCCGAGGTCGAATTCCACGTCCTGGTCCGGCCAGCGGGTGTCGTCGAACCCGAAGAACTCGCGCACCGCCTCCGGTTCCTTCGCGACGACGACCGTGTCCGGCCGTCCGGCGAACTGGGCGTCGGCCGCGACGTGGTCGCCGTGGCCGTGCGTGTGCGCGACCACCAGCTCGTAGCCGTCGCGCGGGTGCCGGCGCAGCCAGTCCGCGACCAGGGCGTCGATCGTCTCGCGCAGCGGGAAGACCGCGGGGTCCGCGGTCGCCCCGGTGTCGAGCAGCAGGGCCCGGTCCTGGCCGAAGAGCAGGTAGAGGAACGGCGCCTCGAAGCTCGTGCTCTTGCTCTGGCGCAGGATCACCGTGCGCTCGTCGTAGGACCGCACCTGGATCGGCGGCTCCGGGGCCGAGCGCGAGCCCCAGCGCGGGACGCCGTGGTTCCAACTCAGGTCGAGCGGGCTCGGCACGAGGTCAGACCGCCCCCACCACGATGCCCCAGGTGTGCGTCACCGACTGGCCGGGCTCCAGCACGATCAGGCCCTTGCCGCTGGCGAAGGCGTTCGGCGGGCAGCTCATCGGCTCGACCGCCAGGGCCGAGCGGCGGTACGGCGCGTCGAGGGGGTCGCCGGAGAACAGCTGCACCCACTCCAGGCCGGCGCCGAACCACATCGTCACGCCGTCCACGCCCTGGCCGAGGGTGACGCGGGCCTGGCCGTCGGCGTCGCGGACGATGTCCGTGTAGGCGGTGTCCAGGGTCACCGCGCGCAGCGAGCGGCGGTCGCGGAAGTCGTACGGGGTGCCGCCGACCGGGACCTCGCACTGCGGGATCATGCGCTCGTCGACCATCAGCCAGCGGCCGGCCGGGACCTGCGCCAGGCCCTGCGGGCCGTCCAGGCCGCCGTCCACCTTCAGGTAGGCGTGCGAGCCGATGCCGTAGGGCGCCTCCCAGTCGCCGGCGTTGCGCGCGCTCACCGAGACGGTCAGGCCCTCGTCCTCGTCCAGCGCGTACTCCGCCGCCAGCTCGAGCAGGAACGGGTAGCCGGGCTGCGGCTCCAGACGCAGGGTCAGGCGGACCGAGGAGTCGGTCTGGGCGTCGAGCTGCCAGTGCGCGTGGCGGGACAGGCCGTGGATCGCGTTGTTGCGCGCGGGTTCGGTGATCTCCAGCTCGCGCTCGACGCCGCGGAAGGTGTACTTGCCGTCGCGGATCCGGTTCGGCCACGGGATGAGCAGCTGACCGCTGCCGCCGACCGGGACGCCGTCCTCGGGGAACTCCATGATCAGTTCCCGGTTGTCCAGTCGCAGAGTCCTGAGAGCGGCCCCGACCTCGGTCACCGTGGCGGCGTACTGCCCCGCCTTGATCGTGTACTGCTGTCCGGTCGGCCGCTCGCCACCATTGCCCGTATGGGGGGTGCTGATCATGCGGCCATGCTCCCACGAAGGCGCCCCCGGCGCTCGGGCCGGGGGCGGATCACCTGAGCTCGGTCTCAGCCGCGGGTGCGCACGTCCACGAACGGAGGCTTCACCACGGTGAACGCCGCGGCCTTTCCGCGCACGTCCAGGTACACCGTGTCGCCCTCGGTGTACTCGCGGTCCAGCAGCGCCAGGCCGATGCCCTCGCGCAGGCTCGGCGAGAAAGTTCCAGAGGTGACCTCGCCGATCTGCTTGCCGTCGGCGTCGTTGACGACCATGTGCGCGCGCGGGATGGCGCGGTCCACGGCCTTGATGCCGCGCAGCAGGCGCTTCGCGCCCGCCTCGCGCTCGGCCAGCAGCGCCTCGCGGCCCCAGAACGCCGGCTTCTTCCAGCCCACGGCCCAGCCGGCGCGCGCCATGTTCGGCGTGATGTCCATCGACAGGTCCTGGCCGTGCAGCGGGTAGCCCATCTCGGTGCGCAGGGTGTCGCGCGCGCCGAGGCCGCAGGGGCGGATGCCGAACTCCTCGCCGGCGGCCAGCAGCGCGTCCCACAGCGCCTCGGTCTTGTCCCACGGCGCCACCAGCTCGTAGCCGTGCTCGCCGGTGTAGCCGGTGCGGCAGACGGTGAGCGGGGCGTCCTGGAACGAGGCGACGGCGAAGGACATGTAGTCGTGCTCGGTCGGCAGGCCGAGCGCGGCCAGCACCTCGGCCGACTTCGGGCCCTGAACCGCCAGCACCCCGAAGTCGCGGTGCCGGTTCTCGATGGCGACGCCCTCGGGGGCGGCGGCCTGCAGGCGGCGGACGACCTCGGCGGTGTTGGCCGCGTTGGGGATCAGGAAGACGTCCTCGGGGCCGTTGAGGTAGGCGATGAGGTCGTCGACCACGCCGCCGGTGGCGTCGTCGCAGCACAGCGTGTACTGCGCCTGGCCGGGCTCGATGCGCTGCAGGTCGTTGGCCAGCACGGAGTTCACGAACGCCGCCGCGCCCGGGCCGGTGACCGAGGCCTTCCCGAGGTGGCTGACGTCGAAGACGCCGACCTGCTCGCGGACCGCCGCGTGCTCCTTGAGCACGCCTCCGGTCTTGCTGTACTCGATCGGCATGTCCCAGCCGCCGAAATCGGACATCTTGGCGCCCAGGGCGACGTGCCGGGCATGCAGGGGCGAGGTCAACAGATCGCTGGTCACAGGCCGAGACGATACCCGAGAAGGGCACTCCGGCGAGCCACGGCCGAGGCGGTGCGCAGCGACGGGGGGATGGACTGCCCGGGAACGGGGAAGGTCATCCCGGCGCCTCGCCCGGCATGCCGCTACGGAATACAGTCGCCTAAAGTAACGATGACTCGGGTGACGGCCGCCTCGACCGCTGTGAAGGGCGACCCCTGCGAAGGGCGACCCCCTTCCCCGCCAGAATCTGCAGATGTCCTAGCGAGAACTGGATCAACGATGACCTCGATCTCCCTGTCCGCTACCGCGACCGGCAAGGCGGACGCCGTCGTAGTCGGCGTGTACGCCACCGAGACCGCCAAGGGGGTCAAGGGCGTGGCCCTGGCACCCGGCGCCGAGGCCGTGGACGCGGCCTACGGCGGAACCCTGGCCAAGGCGCTGGACCTGCTCGGCGCCGCCGGCAAGGACGGCGAGCTGACCCGGCTGCCGGGGCAGGGCGACGTCAAGTCGCCGCTGATCGTCGCCGTGGGCCTGGGCAAGAAGCCGGGCAAGGGCGCCACAGTGAGCACCGACACCCTGCGCAAGTCCGCGGCCGCCGCGGCGCGCTCGCTGGCCGGCAAGGCCAAGGCGGTCTTCGCGCTGCCGGCCGACGACGCCGGGCAGGCCGGCGCGATCGCCGAGGGCGTGCTGCTGGGCACCTACGCGTGGGAGGGCCTGAAGACCCCGCGCAAGGACGCGAAGGGCGCCCTGGGCGAGGTGGTGCTGGCCACCGCGGCGGCCAAGCAGGCCCCGGTCAAGAAGGCCGTGGAGCGCGCCGCCACCGTCGCCGGCGCCGTGAACCTGGCCCGCGACCTGATCAACACCCCGCCCTCGCACCTGTACCCGCAGACCTTCGCCGAGCGCGCGCAGGCCGAGGTGAAGGACGCCGGTCTGGCCACGCTCAGCATCGAGGTGCTGGACGAGAAGGCGCTGACCAAGGGCGGCTACGGCGGCATCATGGGCATCGGCAAGGGCTCGGCCAAGGCGCCGCGCCTGGTCCGCCTGACCTACCGCCACCCCAAGGCCAAGAAGCACCTGGCGCTGGTCGGCAAGGGCATCACCTTCGACACCGGCGGCATCTCGCTGAAGCCGGCGAACGCCATGGACACCATGAAGTCGGACATGAGCGGCGCCGCGGCGGTGTTCTCCGCGACACTGGCCGTGGCCCGGCAGGAGGTGCCGGTCAACGTCACCACGTACCTGTCGCTGGCCGAGAACATGCCCGGCGGCGGCGCGATCAAGGTCTCGGACGTCATCACCATGTACGGCGGCAAGACCGTCGAGATCATGAACACCGACGCCGAGGGCCGCGTGGTCATGGCCGACGCGCTGGCCCGGGCCAGCGAGGACGGCCCGGACCTGCTGCTGGACGTCGCGACCCTGACCGGCGCGCAGGTCCTGGCGCTGGACCGGTTCTCCGCGGTCATGGGCAACGACGACGACCTGCGCACCACCATCGTGGAGACCGCCAAGGCCGCCGGCGAGGACATGTGGCCGATGCCGCTGCCGGAGTACCTGCGCGAGACCATCGACACCCAGAGCGCCGACATCTCGAACATGGGGCAGCGCATGGGCGGCATGCTGGTCGCCGGCCTGTTCCTGCGCGAGTTCGTCGGCGAGGGCATCAAGTGGGCGCACCTGGACATCGCCGGCGCCTCCTTCAACGAGAAGGGCGCCTACGGCGACACCCCGAAGGGCGGCACCGGCGCCGCGGTGCGGACGCTGGTGAAGCTGGCCGAGGACCTGGGCGCCGGCAAGTAGGCACCCGATACTGATCCGAAGCGGTCATCTCCGGCGAGCGGGAGGTGACCGCTTCGGCGTTCGCGGGTATGCGTGTCGCCATGAGCGCCGCCGACGGCACCGAACCGGACGACCATCCGGCCCACGACCCGCACGAAGGGCTCGGGGCCCGGCTGAACTGGCTGCGGGCCGGGGTGCTGGGCGCCAACGACGGCATCGTCTCCACGGCCGGCCTGGTGGTCGGCGTGGCCGGGGCCACCAGTTCCCGGTCCGCGCTGCTGGCCTCGGGCATCGCCGGGCTGCTGGCCGGCTCGCTGTCGATGGCCTCGGGCGAGTACGTGTCGGTGTCCACGCAGCGCGACACCGAGAAGGCGGCGCTGGCGATGGAGCGCAAGGAACTCGCCGAGACGCCCGAGGCGGAGCTCGAGGAGTTGGTCGGCCTCTACCGCGACAAGGGGCTGACGGAGAGCACGGCGCGCCAGGTCTCCGAGGAGCTGACCGCGCACGACGCCCTCAGCGCCCACGCGCAGACCGAATTGGGTATCAACCCCGAAGAGCTGGCCGACCCCTGGCACGCGGCGCTCGCCAGCTTCGTGGCGTTCAGCGTCGGCGCGCTGCTGCCGCTGCTGGCGATCGTGCTGCCGCCGGACGGCTGGCGGGTGCCGGTCACCGTGGTCAGTGTGCTGATCGCGCTGGTCGCCACCGGCTGGGTCAGCGCCCGGCTGGGCCGCGCGGCGCCGGGGCGGGCGATCCTGCGCAACGTGATCGGCGGGGCGCTGGCGATGGGCATCACCTACCTCGTCGGGACCCTGATCGGGCGCGTCGATTAGCCTAGGGCGCCATGCTGCACTGGCACGAGAAACGGATCGACGAGTGGACGGCCGCCGCGGTGCACGGCGACACCGAGGCGATGCTGCGCCTCGCGCACGCGGCCAGGCACCACGACCCCGCCGAGGCGGAACGCTGGCTGCGGTCGGCGGCCGGCCTCGGCAGCCTGGAGGCGGTGCACAAGCTGGGCGTCATGCTGTGGCACCGCGGCGAGCACCAGGACGGGGAGGAACTGGTGCACCGCGCGGCCGTGAGCGGCTATCAGGACGCGATCGCCACGATGGGGCAGTTCTGCGAGCGGCGCGGCGACTTCGAGGGCGCCGACTCCTGGTTCTGCAAGGTCGCGGCGGACGACGACAGCTCCTGAGGCCGGGCGGGCCGTTTCAGACGCCGTCGAGCCGCCGCTTGTCCTCCTCGGCCCGTTTGCGCGTCCAGTCCCGCATGCGCTGTGGGTAGCCGACCACACCGGCGTCGTAGGCAGGAATACCTAATGCGCGGGCCAAAGCATGCGCCTGCTGCGGACTGCGCACCCGCCGCCGTGTCCATTCCCCGGACGCCGCGATGAAGACCACTGTGGTGTCGGTCACAGAGGTGCGCGGCTCTATGTACGCCTCGACTCCGGCGCGGCTGCGGGCGAACTCGCTCAGGTGCGCTTCGGCGGCGGCCAGTTCCTCAGTGGATCTCCTGCTGGGCGGCGGCGCGGTCGGTCCGGGAGCCGGAACGGGCATGGCGGGACGGCGTCGGCGGAACAGGGGCATAACCACTCCCGGAAGATCGTTGCTCCCTTCGGCCGGGCTGCGGGGCTCGGCAGAAGTCGGGTCCGCACGCGGACTAGACTGGCGTTCCGGTCGCGGATGCGCTACCCGCGACTCCGCGTCCGTCCGTTCGCTGACCCTTCCACAGCAGTGTGTCAGTGTGGGGCGGAACGGGACCGGCTAAAGCGAGAAGCAGGCAGTGAGAGGAACGCACGTGGCAGGCGACAACCAGTTCGACTTGGTCATCCTCGGCGGCGGCTCGGGCGGCTACGCCTGCGCTTTCCGGGCAGCGGACCTCGGCATGCGCGTGGCGCTGATCGAGAAGGCCGAGGTGGGCGGGACCTGTCTGCACCGCGGCTGCATCCCCACCAAGGCGCTGCTGCACGCCGGCGAGGTCGCGGACAACACCCGCGAGGCCGCGCAGTTCGGCGTCGCGGCCACTTTCCACGGCATCGACATGGCGGCCGTCAACTCCTACAAGGACGGCGTCGTCGGCCAGCTGTACAAGGGCCTGCAGGGCATTGTGAAGGCCCGCAAGATCGAGTTCATCGCCGGCGAGGGCAAGCTGGTCTCGTCCAACACCGTGCAGGTCAACGGTCAGAACGTGACCGGCACGAACGTGGTCCTGGCGACCGGCTCGACGCCGAAGTCGCTGCCGGGCCTGGAGATCGACGGCAACCGGATCATCTCCAGCGACCACGCCCTGAAGCTGGACTACGTCCCGGCCTCGGCGATAGTCCTCGGCGGCGGCGTCATCGGCTGCGAGTTCGCCTCGGTGTGGAAGTCCTTCGGCACCGACGTGACCATCATCGAGGGCCTGCCGCACCTGGTCCCGCTGGAGGACGAGAACTCCTCCAAGCTGCTGGAGCGCGCCTTCCGCCGCCGCGGCATCAAGTACGAACTGGGCAACTTCTTCTCCGGTGTGGAGTACACCGAGAACGGCGTGCGCGCCTCCATCGCCAACGGCAAGACCGTCGAGGCTGACCTGATGCTGGTGGCCGTCGGCCGCGGCCCGGTGTCCGCGGGTCTGGGCTACGAGGAGGCCGGGGTCGCCATGGACCGCGGCTACGTCAAGGTCGACCAGTACTGCCGCACCTCGGTCCCCGGCGTCTACGCGGTCGGCGACCTGATCCCGACCCTGCAGCTGGCGCACGTCGGCTTCGCCGAGGGCATCCTGGTCGCCGAGCACATCGCCGGTCTGGCTGGGCTTTATTCAGAGCCAGTGGCCCCGATCGACTACGACGGCGTGCCGCGCGTGACCTACTCGCACCCCGAGGTCGCCTCGATGGGCCTGACCGAGGCGCAGGCGAAGACCAAGTACGGCGACACGGCCGTGAAGACCTTCAACTACGACCTCGCCGGCAACGGCAAGAGCAAGATCCTCAAGACCTCGGGCCAGGTGAAGGTGGTCCAGCAGATCGACGGACCGGTGCTCGGCATCCACATGGTCGGCGACCGGATGGGTGAACTCGTCGGCGAGGCGCAGCTGATCTTCAACTGGGAGGCGCTGCCGCAGGAGGTCGCCCAGCTCGTGCACGCGCACCCGACCCAGACCGAGGCGATGGGCGAGGCCATGATGGCCCTGGCCGGCAAGCCGCTCCACGTCCACGACTGATAAGCCTGCTGTATGGACACCGCAGGACAGAGCCTGCGGAAGCCCTGAGAATTCTGCACGGAATGTTCTGCGAAGGAGATAGAGAGCGCTCATGTCGGTCTCAGTAGTTCTGCCCGCGATGGGTGAGTCGGTCACCGAGGCCACCATCACCCGCTGGCTGAAGAAGGAAGGCGACCGGGTCGAGGTCGACGAGCCGCTGCTCGAAGTCTCCACCGACAAGGTCGACACCGAGATCCCGTCCCCGGCGGCCGGGTTCCTGGTGTCGATCAAGGTCGGCGAGGACGAGACGGTCGAGGTCGGCGCGGAGCTGGCGGTCATCGGCGACACCGCGGACGCGGCTCCGGCGGCTCCGGCCGCCCCGGCTGCCGCCCCCGCGGCTGCTCCGGCCCCGGCTCCGGCCCCGGCTCCCGTTGCCGCTCCGGCCCCCGCGCCGGCCCCGCAGGCCGCCGCCCCGGCTCCGGCCCCGGCGCCCGCCGCTCCGGCGGCCCCGGCCGGCGGCGCTGCGTCCGGCACGCCGGTCACGCTGCCCGCGATGGGCGAGTCGGTCACCGAGGCGACCGTCACCCGCTGGCTGAAGGCCGTCGGCGACACCGTCGAGGTGGACGAGCCGCTGCTGGAGGTCTCCACGGACAAGGTCGACACCGAGGTGCCGTCGCCGGTGGCCGGTGTGCTGCTGGCGATCAACGTCGCCGAGGACGAGACCATCGACATCGGCGCGCAGCTGGCCGTGATCGGTGCCCCCGGCGCCGCTCCGGCCGCCGCGGCTCCGGCTCCGGCCGCTGCGCCGGCGCCCGCCGCCGCTCCGGCTCCGGCTCCGGCGCCCGCGCCGCAGGCCGCTCCGGCTCCGGCCCCGCTGCCGGCGACCCCGCCGGTCGCGGCTCCCGCGCCGGCCCCGCAGGCCCCGGCTCCGGCCGTGGCGGCGGCGCCGTCGTTCACCGCGACCGCTCCCGCCCCCGCGCCGGCCCCGGCCGGCGAGTACAAGCCCGGCACCCCGGCCGTCGTCGCGCAGGCCCAGACCGCCGCGCGCGTCGACTCCCCCGGCGCCGAGCCGGCCGCGGCCTACGTCACCCCGCTGGTCCGCAAGCTGGCCGCCGAGCACGGCGTGGACCTGGCCAGCGTCACCGGCACGGGCGTCGGCGGCCGCATCCGCAAGCAGGACGTGATCGACGCGGCCAAGGCCAAGCCGGCCCCGGCCGCCGCCCCGGCAGCGTCCTCGGCCTCCGCCCCGGCCGCCAAGGCCCCGGTGACCCCGAGCCCGCTGCGCGGCCGCACCGAGAAGCTGACCCGGATGCGCGCGCTGATCGCCAAGCGCATGCTCGAGTCGCTGCAGACCTCGGCGCAGCTGACCACCGTGGTCGAGGTGGACGTCACGAACATCGCCCGCCTGCGGACCCGCGCCAAGAGCGAGTTCGAGGCGCGCGAGGGCGTGAAGCTGTCGTTCATGCCGTTCTTCGCGCTGTCCGCGATCGAGGCGCTCAAGCAGCACCCGAACCTGAACGCGGTCATCGACACCGAGGCCGGCACGGTCACGTACCACGACTACGAGAACCTGGCCATCGCGGTGGACAGCGAGAAGGGCCTGATGACCCCGGTCATCAAGAATGCCGGCGACCTGAACCTGGGCGGCCTGGCCCGCGGCATCGCGGACCTGGCCGAGCGGACCCGCACCAACAAGGTCCTGCCCGACGAGCTGGCCGGCGGCACGTTCACGCTGACCAACACCGGCAGCCGCGGCGCGCTGTTCGACACCCCGATCCTGAACCAGCCGCAGGTCGGCATCCTGGGCACCGGCGCGGTCGTGAAGCGCCCGGCGGTCATCAACGACCCCGACCTCGGCGAGGTCATCGCGGTGCGCTCGATGGTGTACCTGGCGCTGACGTACGACCACCGCCTGGTGGACGGCGCCGACGCGGCCCGCTTCCTGGTCACCATGAAGGAGCGGCTGGAAGAGGGCAAGTTCGAGGCGGACCTCGGTCTGTAGCAACTGAGTGTGGCCCGGTCCTGGAGGACCGGGCCACTGTCCGCTTCGGCTCGCGGGCCAGCGTCACCGCGAGCTCGTCCCGGCGAACGTCCAGGTAGCACCACCGTGGCCAGCCGGGGCCCGCCGCGTGCTGGCCCGGGGGCAGGGGGCGGCGCGCCATGACGCGCTCGGCCTTGGCCGTCAGCGGCACTCCCGCCCGGCGCGACCTGCGCACCCCCGCTCCCCGGCCGGCCGGGATCACAGAGCTATGCTGCTGCTATGCGGATCGCCATCACCGGCTCCACGGGAATGATCGGCACGGCCTTGTCCGCCGCGCTCACCGAAGACGGCCACGAGATCGTCCGCCTGGTCCGCCACACACACCCGGACGAAGCCGCCGGCGAGCGCCACTGGTCGCCCTTCGGCGACCCGGACCCCAAGCCGTACGAAGGCTGCGACGTCGTGGTGCACCTGGCCGGCGCGGGCCTGGGCGACAAGCGCTGGTCCGCCGCCTACAAGCGGGAGATCAGCGAGAGCCGGATCCACGGCACCGACACCCTGGCGCGCTCGCTGGCCCTGCTGACCGAGCCGCCCAAGGCCCTGTTGTCGGCGTCGGCGATCGGCTTCTACGGCGACACCGGCACCACGCCGGTCACCGAGAAGTCGCCGGGTTCCGAGGACTTCCTGGGCGCGCTGTGCCGGGACTGGGAGATGGCGACGAAGCCCGCCGAGGACGCCGGGATCCCGGTCGCGCACCTGCGCAACGGGGTCGTGCTGGGCGGCTCCGGCGGCGCGCTGGCCCGGATGCTGCCGTTCTTCAAGGCCGGGATCGGCGGCCCGATCGGCAGCGGCCGGCAGTACTTCTCGTTCATCGGGATGGCCGACTACCTGGCCGCCGTCAGGCACATCATGGCCCTGACCGCGGACGGGACGCTGAGCGGGGCGGTGAACGTCACCGGCCCGCTGCCGGTCACGAACCGCGCCTTCACCAAGGCCCTGGGCCACGTGCTGCACCGGCCGACGGTCATGCCGGTGCCGGGGTTCGCGCTGCGGGTGCTGTTCGGGCAGATGGCGAACGAGCTCACCGGCAGCCAGCGGGTGCTGCCGGCGCGGCTGACCGAGTCCGGGTTCACCTTCACGACCCCTGATGCCCGCGCGGCGTTGGCCGCGGCGCTCGGCTGAAGCCGCCTGAATCAGCCCTCTTAAATGTGTGACGGTCCGGATACCCAGAGTTCTCAAATGCTGAGACAGCAGGCGTTTCGCGTGAGTACGCCACGGGCCCAGGGGTAGGCATCCCTGCACAAGCGCCGACGCTCGGCCGGCTTCGCCCTGCCCAGCGCGCGAACCGCGCGGGCCCACAAGGCGCGCCGGGAGGTCGGCTCTAGAGGGTGGAGGGGCTCACGTGACAGCACAAAGTCCGAGCCACCGGCATCACCTGGACGCCGACGTGATCGTCGTCGGTGCCGGGGTCGCCGGATTGCACGCCGCGGGGCGGCTGCACGAGGCGGGTTTGGACGTCCTGGTCATCGAGGCGTCGGACCGGGTGGGGGGCAGAGCCGGCACCGAGAGGGTCTCCGGGTTCCTGGTGGACAAGGGTTTCCACCTGGTGAACTCCGTCGAGCACGGTGAGAACACGAAATTGGAGCTGGGGTGCTTCGCCTCCGGCGTGGACCTGCAGCTGGACGGCAAGCGGATCCGCTACGGCGACTGCGTCGGCGGCGAGGGCGCGACGGGCGCGGGCACCGCCCTGCGCACCCCGCTCGGCTCCCCGGCCGAGCGCCGCCGGCAGTCGGGCTGGCTGCTGCGGGTGGCCCTGAGCCGCCCCGAGAGCATCCTGGCCCGCCCCGAGCGCACGGCCGCGGCGCTGGTCGCCGAGGTCGGCCTGTCGCGGCGGGTGGTGGACGGCTTCCTGCGGCCCTACCTGGAGGCCTTCGCCGCCGAGCCGGACCCGGCGCTGGCGGTGTCGGGCCGGGCGATGGAGCTGGCGCTGCGCCAGCTGGTGCGCGGGCGCTGGTGCCTGCCGGCGAGCGGCATCGCGGCGATCCCGCACCGGCTGGCCGAGCGGCTCCCGCCGGGCGCGATCCGGCTGGAGACCGAGGTCCTGATGGTCTACGCGAACGGCGTCATCACCGCCGACGAGGTGCTGCGCAGCTCCGCGGTGGTGGTGGCGACGGACCCGGCGACGGCGGTGGAGCTGCTGCCGGGACTGCACGAGCCGCAGCCGCGGGCGGTGACCACGTTCCACCACGCCACCGTGCTCCCGCCGCCGCGCACCGAACCGGCGGTCCTGGTCGACGCCGACCCGCACTCGCCGGTGGCGCGCACGGCGGCGGTCAGCCACGCGGTGCCCGGCCGCAGCCCCGACGGACGGACCCTGATCTCCACGAACGTGGTCGGCCACACCGGGACCCGCACCTCGGAGCTGGAGTCGGCGGTCCGGGCCCGGCTCGCGGAGCTGTACCCGGGCGGCGACGACCGCTGGGAGTGCGTGGCGGTGCACCACTTCCCGCACGCGGTGCCCGCGATGACCTCGCCGCACAACTTCCGGCGGCCGGTGCGCCTGATCCACGGGTTGTACGTGTGCGGCGATCATCGGGACACCGCCGGGATCGACGGGGCGATGGAGTCGGGACGGCGTGCAGCGCGGTCCGTGTTGGCCGATCTCGGGGTGTCTTTTCGCAGTGACGAGCTGGCCACCGCCTGAGGGGTAGGGGGCCTACACCGGTGCGGCCACGGCGGCCACGGCGGCCATCTCGCGGGAGCGGGTCGGCGCCGTGGCCTCGTCGACGAGCGCGAGGGCCAGGTCGGCGTAGGCGAAGGCGTCGGCCCCGGGGATGGCCTGCGTGCCGCCGAGCCGGTAGCCGCCGGTGCCGGGGCCCTCGTCGAGGAACACCAGCGGCGGGGCGAGGACCACCCAGTCCAGGTCCGAGGCGCGCAGGAGCGGAAGCTGCGCGGCGTGGCCGCGGGAGAAGGCACGCGCTTCCTCGGGAAGCCCGTCGCTGTCGTGCGCCGCGACGCCCGGAGCCACTTCGAGCGCGCCGCCGATGCCGACCGCGACGAGCCGGCGGACACCGGCCGCGCCGAGGCCCTCGACCAGGGCCCGGGCCGCGGCGACGAAGTGGCCCTCGTCCATGCCCGCGGCGGTGTTGACGGCGACGTCGTGCCCCTTCGCCAGGCGCGCGACGTCCGCGGCGTCGGTGACGTCGCCGGCGACGACGCTCACCCCCGCCGCCGCCCCGAGCTCCGGGTACTTGGCCGGATCGCGGACTACAGCCGTGACCGTGTGCCCGCGCCGAGCCGCCTCGGCCACCGTGGGCCGCCCGGCCCGACCACCTGCTCCGAAAACAATGATGTTCGCCATGTCCGCGACGGTAGGACCGCCCGCCCCAGTCACTGCAACGTAACTAGGCTCTACCTGTGGAATCGCTGAGCCCGGACATGTTCGACGCCGCCTGCCCCTCGGCCGAGTCGCCGTTCCGTATCGCCGACAAATGGGGCGGCCTGGTGCTGGTCTGCCTCGAAGGCGGCCCGCGCCGCTTCACCGAGCTGCGGGTGCCCCTGAGCCGAGTGGCCCCGAAGGTACTGACCGAGACGCTGCGCGCCCTGGAACGCAACGGATTCATCACTCGCACGGTCTTCGACGAGAACCCGCCGCACGTGGAGTACGAGCTCACGCCGCTGGGGCGGAGCCTGCTGCCGGCGATCGAGGCGTGCCGCGAGTGGGGTTTCGCGAACCTGGAGGCACTGCGCGCGGCGCGGGATGAGTACGACGGGGCGGCCTGACAGTCCGGCGCCGCCCCATCGCAGACTTCGGCCTACTCTCCCAGCGGGAAGTTCGCGACGAACCGCCCCTGCGGATCCCACTTCTTCTTCAGCCCGCGCAGCCGCTCGGCCTCGTCCAGCGTCATCGTGTCGGCCAGGGTGTCCGTCGGGCCGAGGAAGGTCGCCAGCTTCGCGCCGGTCACCGCGTCGCCCAGCGCCGCAGCCACCTCCGCCTGCTTCGCGGCCACGGCGGCGCCGGCTTCCGGCGTGGGCGCCAGGCCCAGCAGGTAGACCAGGTATTCCTCAGCCACCGGGCCACGGGGTCCGGGGCGGGCTCCGGTGAGGGCGCCGCCGAGGTGGCGGACCTGGAGGGCCAGGAGGGGGGCGATCGGTTCGGCCAGGAGGGTGGCGATGGTTCCGGCGTCGAAGCGGCCCAGGAGCTCCGTGCGCGAGACGCTCGGGCCGGGGTCGACCGGGTCGTTCGTGATCGTCGCGAGGTCTTCGAACGGCAGCGCCTTCCAGGCGCCGTTCAGGGTGCCGTCGATCGCCTCGAACGGCTTCAGCAGCGCGTGGCCGTCGGTCTCCGAGCCCAGATACGCCGCCGACACCGCCACCATCGCCGGGGCGCCGCCCGGGAACTGCACGCGCGACACCCACACGGTCAGCTCCCGCGGCGCCGAGGCGGTGACGTCGCGGAACGCCGCGAAGACCTCGGCGGCGCGGGCTTCCGGCCAGAACACGGTGCCGCCGAACAGCTCGCGCTCCTCGTGCAGGCGGACGGTCAGCGCCGTCACGATCGCGAAGTCGCCGCCGCCGCCGGCCAGGGCGTGGAACAGGTCGGGGTTCTCCTCCGCGTTCGCTTTGCGGAGCCCGCCGTCGGCGTCCACGACCTCGAACTCGATCACGTGGTCCGAGGACATCCCGTACTTGCGGGCGAAGAAGCCGACGCCGCCGCCGAGGGTGTATCCGGCCACGGACACGGTCGGCGAGCTGCCGGGCTTGCCGACCAGGCCGTGCGGGGCGGTCGCGGCGTTGACCGCGCCGGACTTCACGCCGGCGCCGATGCGCGCGGTGCGGGCCTCGGGGTCCACGCTCAGGTCGTCCAGGCGGCCGGTGCGCAGCAGGATGGCGCCGGCCGCCGTGCCCGAGGCCCCGTGGCCGGTGGGCTGGACCGCGATCGGGACGCCGGCCTGGTTCGCGTAGCGCACCAGCGCGGCCACGTCCTCGGCGTCGGCGGCCGTCACCACCGCGCGCACGTCCTGCGCGACCGCCAGGTTGTAGGGCCGGCGAGCGGCGTCGAAGCCCTCGTCGCCGGGGAGCAGGACCTCGCCGCGGACGGCTTCACGCAGGGGCAACAAAGACGGCTCGGTCATGGCACGGTCCCTCTCGATCGGGGTGAATCAGCATCGTTCGGATGATCGTGTTCCACGGTACTGATCACCACTGACTTAAGCGGGCACGGTCATCGTCCGCAGCACGTCGTCGATCGGGGTGGGAGCCAGGCCGAAGGTCTTCTCGGTCAGGGTGCTGTCGATCGTGAACGGCTTCGCGAACTGGTAGCGCGTGGTCCGCAGCTCCTTCGACATCTTGTCGAACAGGCCCGCACTCCAGAGCACCGCGTAGGGCAGCTGGGTCATCTTCGCCGGCGACAGGCCGCGCGCGGCCACGTAGCGGTCGGCCAGCTCCCTGACGGTCAGCGGCTCCGTGGTCGGCACCAGCCAGGCCTGGCCCCAGGCCCGCTCGTCGCCGGAGACCAGGGCCAGCGTGCGCGCCACGTCGGCGATGGAGGTCCAGCTGTGCTTCACGTTCAACGGGGTCGGGACGTAGGCGCGCTTGCCGTTGTCCAGCGGCTTGGCCAGCACGTAGGAGAAGATCGAGTTCGCCTCCAGGTAGTCGCTGGCCCGCACCTCGGTCATCCGGATCCGGCCGGCCTGGTGCAGCGCCAGCGCGTCGCGGTACATGTCAGCGCGCAGCTTCAGCTTGGGGTGGGTCGCGGCCAACGGGGTGTCCGGGGTGATCGTGCTGGTCACCGGCCCGTAGCCGTACAGGTTGTTGGCGACGGTGAGCACCGCTCCGCTGCGCTCGGCGGCCGCCAGCAGGGCGGCGGCCAGCGGCGGCCAGTCGGTGAGCCACTGGTGGTAGGCCGGGCTCGCGCAGTTGTAGAGCGCCGCGGCACCCTCAACCAGCGCGCTGAGCCTTTCGGCGTCGGTGGCGTCGGCGGCCACCCGCTCGATGGCCGGGTGCTCCGGCCCGGAACCGCTGCGCGTCACGACGCGCACCTGCTCGCCGCGCTCGGCCAGCACCTTCGCGGTGGCCGTCCCGACCGGTCCCGCACCCACGATGACGTGCAGCGCCATGATGACCCACTCCTCTTCGCCGGGGATCCGGCGTGCGATGCTTCCCTTTGAGAGCACTGCTCTCTGTTGACATCACTGTGCACCGGAGCGCCGCACACTGTCAAGAGCACTGCTCTCGCTTGTGTGCGATACTCACCGGTATGAATGCGGCAAAGTCTCCGGCACCGTCCATTCGAGCCCGCGTGCGCGCCGAGATGGTCGGCGAGATCAAGCGGGTGGCGCTGGAGCACCTGGCCCGCGACGGGGCGGCGCTGTCGCTGCGCGCGGTCGCGCGGGACATGGGGATGGTCTCGTCGGCGATCTACCGCTACTTCCCCAGCCGCGACGACCTGCTGAC
This sequence comes from Catenulispora sp. GP43, assembly GCF_041260665.1. Classification (NCBI taxonomy): domain Bacteria; kingdom Bacillati; phylum Actinomycetota; class Actinomycetes; order Catenulisporales; family Catenulisporaceae; genus Catenulispora; species Catenulispora sp. GP43. The sequence continues at coordinate 125,472 of NZ_JBGCCT010000009.1, forward strand.
CGCCCTGATCATCGACGCGTACAACGACCTCGGCGAAGCGGTGGAGCAGGCGGACGGCGGCGTGGACCGCCGCGACGCCTACCTGTCACGCTGGTTCGCCGTCTGCCACACGATCCGGCGCTGGGCCATAGCCAGGCCGGCGGAGTACGCGCTCATCTACGGCAGCCCGATCCCCGGCTACCTGGCGCCCGACGAGACCGTCGAACCGGGGTCGTGGGCCATGATCGCGATGGTGCGGTGCGTCGCGGAAGCCGAGGCGGCCGGGAAGATCCACGCTCCTCAGGGAGCCGCGGTTTCTCCCCCCACAGAGAACCCCGCCTATGCGGAGGAACTCAGTACCGTCGCGGTCGGTATGGGGTTCGCTGAGGACTCGCATGTGATCGAGCGTGTCCTGAGCGCCGTAACGCATGTCTTCGGCGCGGTGAACTTCGAAGTCTTCGGACGGCTCAATCGGGTGTTCGACGAGCGGGGCGAATGGTTCGACCGGCAAGTGCGGGAGCTGGCGGTGGGGCTGGGGCTTACGCCACGCTGATTTCCGCTCGTTACAATCGCGGCATGGGCGAGGAACCGCGGTGGCTGTCCGCACAGGAGATGAAGGCCTGGACGGGCTTTCTGGCCGCGAGCGCTCTGGTGGAGCGGCGGATCGACCACCAGCTGCGCGAGGACGCCGGGTTGTCGCACACCCAGTACGAGATCCTCGTGCGGCTCTCCGCGGCGCCCGAGGGGTCGCTGCGGATGACCGAGCTCGCCGACGCCCTGCTGAACTCCAAGAGCGGGCTGACGTACCAGATGACGCAGCTGGAGAAGGCGGGGCTGACCGAGCGCCGGTCGTGCCCCACCGACGTGCGCGGGGTGTTCGCGGTACTCACCGAGGCCGGGCGCGAGAAGCTGGAGCAGGCGGCGCCCGGGCACGTCGCGGTGGTGCGCGAAGCGCTGATCGATGTGCTCACCCCCGAGCAGCTCGCGGTGCTGGCCGAAGGGCTCGGCGAGGTCTCCCGGCGGCTCCGCGAATAGCCCGGGAATAGCCCCGGGACGGATGGGGTTTGTTCAAATTCGAACGGCAGTCTAGGGTGAACCGAGCGCCGGTCGTTCGAATTGGAACAACTCGTCACGGAGGGACCCGTGCCATGAGCGAGACACCCGAGGCCACCATCCGCACCCGCGTGCGCGTGCCGCTGAGATTCGGAGACGGCTACAGCGTCGACGCCGAGCTCGTGACGTTCCACGGCCTGGTCGACGGCGGGGAGCACCTGGCCGTCGTGCTCGGCGAGCCCGGCGCCGTACCCGGCGTCCCGCCCCTGGTCCGGATGCACTCGGAGTGCCTGACCGGCGACGTGTTCGGCTCGGCCCGCTGCGACTGCGGCCCGCAGCTGCGCGAGTCGGTGGAGCGCATCGCCGAGGCCGGCGGCTACCTGCTCTACCTGCGGCAGGAGGGGCGCGGCATCGGGCTGTACAACAAGCTCGACGCCTATGCCCTGCAGGACTCCGGGCTGGACACCTACCAGGCCAACGTCGCCCTCGGCCTGCCGGAGGACGCGCGCGACTACACGGTCGCCGCGCAGATGCTGATGGCGCTCCGCGTGGACAGCGTGCACCTGTTGTCGAACAATCCGGACAAGGAGGCGCAGCTGGCGGGTCTGCACGTGACCGTCACCGAGCGCGTGCCGACCGGGGCCCACACCACCGCCCACAACCTGCGCTACCTGCGGGCCAAGGTCGAGCACACGCGGCACAGCATCGCGCTGGACGACGTGCTGTCCGTGGCCTGAGCCGCCGCACACCCCCGGGAGAAGCCATGACCGTAGAGACCGTGTCCCCCGAACGGATGCCCGCGCTGTATCTGAGCCACGGCGCTCCCCCGCTGGCCGACGACCCGATCTGGCCCGGCCAGCTGGCGGCGTGGTCGGCGGACCTGCCGAAGCCGAAGGCCGTGCTGATGGTCTCGGCGCACTGGGAGGAGGCGCCGCTGGCGCTCGGAGCGACCACGACGATCCCCCTTGTGTACGACTTCTGGGGCTTCCCGCAGCACTACTACGAGGTCCAGTACCGGGCCCCGGGTACGCCGGCGCTGGCCGAGTCGGTGCGCAAGCTGCTGCACTCGCCGGGGCTGGAGGTGCAGGACGAGCCGACGCGCGGGCTGGACCACGGGGCGTACGTGCCGCTGGTCGAGATGTACCCGGAAGCCGACGTCCCGGTGCTGCAGGTGTCGATGCCGACGCTGGAGCCGGAGCAGCTGATGGCGATCGGGCGGCGGCTGGCGCCGTTGCGGGACGAGGGCGTGCTGATCGTCGGCAGCGGCTTCTTCACGCACAACCTGCGGGCGCTGAGTCAGGAGGGCAAGGTGCACTCGGTGATGTCGGAGTTCGACGACTGGGGGCACCAGGCCCTGGACGCCGGCGACGTGGACGCGCTGCTGGACTTCGAGAACAAGGCGCCGGCCGGGAAGCTGGCGCATCCGCGGACGGAGCACTTCGCGCCGCTGTTCGTGACGCTGGGGGCGGCCGAGGCGGAGCTGGGGTCGCAGCGGTCGGTGATCGACGGGTTCTGGATGGGGCTGGCCAAGCGGTCGGTGCAGATCGGGTAGCGGGTGCAGATCGGGTCGCGCGACCAGTAGCGCGGCCACCGGCACGGTGGTTGGCTGGTGGCGGGGGTGTCGAAGGGATCCCTGATGAGCGCACCCGGCCCCTGGCCCGTCATCCACTCCGAGCGCCACGCACTGGCGGCGGATCTACAGCAGCTGACGCCGGAGCAGTGGAACACGCCGTCGCTGTGTGCAGGGCGCTCGGTCCGCGACGTCCTGGCTCACATGACGGCGACGGCGGAGATGACCCCGCCGAAGTTCCTCACAAAGCTGGCCAAGTCCCGCTTCAAGTTCGGCGCCATGACCGACGCGGACATCGCCCAGCGCACCTCGGGAACGCCCGCGGAGGGACTCGCAGCCTTCGAGGCCCAGGCCGACACCTCGACCCACCCGCCCGGCCCGGCCGACTCCTGGCTCGGCGAGACCATCGTGCACGCCGAGGATATCCGCCGCCCACTGGGCATCGCGCACGAGTACCCGACCGACGCGGTACTGCGCGTCGCAGACTTCTACAAGAAATCGAACCTACTGATCGGCGCCAAGAACCGCATCACCGGCCTGACCCTGCGCGCCACCGACGCCGACTGGGCGACCGGCACCGGCCCCGAGGTGCGCGGGCCGGCGCTGGCACTGGTGCTCGCCATGACGGGACGGCCCGCCGGGCTGGCCGGGCTGTCGGGGGACGGTGTGGGGATGCTGCAGTCGCGGATGCCGGTGGAGGCGGTTTGGTCGGTGGAGTGAAGCAGAACGCGGTCTCGGAGCCTGTGGCTCCGAGACCGCGTTCACAGCGTCAGCGCTGGATCTCACCTTTCCGAAAGCTGCGGTACGACTGGCCGTCGCTGATGCTTAGTGGCCTTGTAAGCATCGACCGCCTTACGGGAACTCCTCCAGACCCCGTCTGGCCCCTGGACGGCATCGAGTCGGCCTCGCTGGGCCGCCTGTCGTAGCGCGGCCAGGGTCGTCGTCGTGTCGACCAGCGCAGCCAGCGGCACCAGACGAGCAGGGCCGGCGACATTCGGCACGATGAAGCTGTTGAGACTGTCGACCATCGCTCGTGCGATCAGCTCCCCGAGCGAGCCGTAATCACCGGCATCAGCTCGCTGCATCGCCACGAGATAGGTCTCACGTTGCCGCTTGAAGATCACGACCGGCGGATACCCCAGCCTGACAAGGACCAGGTTCAACACCAGGCGTCCCGTCCGGCCATTTCCGTCGATGAACGGATGCACCTTCTCAAACTCGTTGTGCAAGCGCGCCAAGACCTCCGGAAGGGGCCGATCCGACGTCACTCCAGTGCCAGTGAGTTGTTCGCCGGTGAGGCACACCTCATCGACCCACTCCTGCATCCTCGCCGGCACCAACGTCCAGGCAGGCGGCGTCATGCCCGCTGAGAAGGGGAGGATGTCGTGCTCACGAAAGCTTCCCGGACCTTCGCTGCTCTTCGCATCATGGCGCGGGGCCACATCCCAGACGGGGGTCATCGCCGCGTAGTGCACCTGACGAACTTCCGCGATGGTGAGCAGCCGGCCATCATGCCAATCGCCAGGCTCCAGGGCCTGGCCGTAAACCCACTGCGCGGCATCAGCGTAGCCGCGCACCTCGTTGTACTCCTTGAGCGGTTTCGCCCCGACAGCCCGTCCCTGTTCCAGCAGCGTCTGCACCTCGCGCAGGACCAGGGTGTTGCCCTCCAGCGCCGTGGAATGGTGCGCTTCCAAATGCCAGATGTCTTGCCAAATCGACTGGGCTTCCTTGGGACTCGGCAGGCCGCCGAAACGCCCGTTGAGTTCCGCCAGCGCCCGATCGAGCCGGTCATACACACTGGCCCGGCTCGGACGACCTCTACCCACCACTGACGATGCTCCTACCTGCCACCACCTGGCTGGCCACCCTTTTGATACACCAACTCATTACTCAATTGAACTTATCAATTAAGCCGAGCAGGCGATGACGACACGCTCATGGTGGACGCTGGCGATCGGTGGCTGCGTCGCATCAGTCACAACGGACCGAAGCCAGAACGCGGTCTCGGAGCCACAGGCTCCGAGACCGCGTTCGCAGCGTCAGCGCTGCTTCTCAGTCACACCAGGGTGCGATCAGCTGCACCCGCTAGTCGACCCACACCCCTCGCACACATAGCAGCTCCCCGAAGGCCGCATCTTCGTCCCGCACGTCAAGCACAGCGGCGCGTCTGCGGCGTAGCCGAGCTTCGCCTCCAGCAGCTCCGTGGAGGAGCCGACGCTCTTCGGTGCGGGCAGCGGGGCCGAGTCGGTCTTCTTCGCCGGGGCGGCCGGTTCGGTCCGGTGCTCTATCGGGGCGGACTGGGCGAGGGTTTCGTGGTCGAGCTGCTCGTCCTCGTCGGGGAGGTAGCTGCCGGTCTCGAGCTGGCGCTGGCGCTCCTCGTTCGTGTAGATGCCGTAGGCGGCCCGGGTGTCGAAGTCCAGGTGGTCCAGGGCCAGGCGGCGGAAGATGTAGTCGATGATCGACTGGGCCATGCGGACGTCCGGGTCGTCGGTCATGCCGGCCGGCTCGAAGCGCATGTTCGTGAACTTCGCGACGTACGTCTCCAGCGGGACCCCGTACTGCAGGCCCACCGAGATGGCGATCGAGAAGGCGTCCATCATGCCGGCCAGGGTCGAGCCCTGCTTCGACATCTTCAGGAAGACCTCGCCGAGGTCGCCGTCCTCGTAGGAGTTCGCCGTCATGTAGCCCTCGGCGCCGCCCACGGAGAAGGAGCTGGTGATGCCGCGGCGGTTCTTGCCCAGGCGCTTGCGGACCGGCTGCGCGTACAGCGTCGCCGCGGCCGGGGCCGGGACGGCGGCAGTGGCGGCCGGAGCCGAAGCGGTCGCCGCGGCGGCCGCGGCGGCCTTCTGGCCCTTCGCGTCCTGCAGCGGCTGGCCGACCTTGCAGTTGTTGCGGTAGATCGCCAGCGCCTTCAGGCCCAGCTTCCAGCCCTGGAAGTAGATCTCCTCGACGTCCTCGACCGAGGCCTGCTCGGGCATGTTCACGGTCTTGGAGATGGCCCCGGACAGGAACGGCTGGATCGCCGCCATCATCCGCACGTGGCCCATCGGGGCGATGGAGCGCTCGCCCATCGCGCAGTCGAAGACCGAGTAGTGCTCCGGCTTCAGGCCCGGGGCGTCCACGACGTGGCCCTGCTCGCCGATGTACTCGACGACCGCCTCGATCTGCTCCTGCTGGTAGCCCAGGCGCTTCAGGGCGCGCGGGACGGTGTTGTTCACGATCTGCATCGAGCCGCCGCCGACCAGCTTCTTGAACTTCACCAGCGCCAGGTCCGGCTCCACGCCGGTGGTGTCGACGTCCATCATGAAGCCGATGGTGCCGGTCGGCGCCAGCAGCGAGGCCTGCGCGTTGCGCCAGCCGTTGACCGCACCGATCTCCAGGCCGCGCTTCCACTCGGTGCGCGAGAGCTCCAGGATGTCCTTGTCGAAGTCCTCGAACGGGGTGTAGGCGTCCGCCGCGTCCGAGTGCTTCTTCATCACGGCCGCGTGCGGCTTGGCGTTGCGGGCGAAGCCGTTGTACGGGCCCACCACGCCGGCCAGCTCGGCCGAGCGGCGGTAGGCGACGCCGGTCATCAGCGAGGTGATCGCCGCGGCGATGGCGCGGCCGCCCTCGGAGTCGTAGGCGTGGCCGGTGGCCATCAGCAGCGCGCCGAGGTTGGCGTAGCCGATGCCCAGCTGGCGGTAGTCGCGGGTGGTCTGGCCGATCTCCGGGGTCGGGAAGTCCGCGAAGGAGATGGAGATGTCCATCGCGGTGATGATCAGCTCGACCATCTTCACGAAGGTCTCGGTGTCGAAGGTGTCGTCCTCGCGCAGGAACTTCATCAGGTTCAGCGAGGCCAGGTTGCAGGACGAGTTGTCCAGCGACAGGTACTCCGAGCACGGGTTGGACGCGGTGATGCGGCCGGTCTCGGGGTTGGTGTGCCAGGCGTTGATGGTGTCGTCGTACTGCAGGCCCGGGTCGGCGCACTCCCAGGCGGCCTGGGCGATGTCGCGGAACAGCTTCTTGGCGTCCAGGGTCTCGATGACCTCGCCGGTCTGCCGGGCGCGCAGGCCGAAGCGCTCGCCGTTCTCCACCGCGGTCAGGAACTCGTCCGTGACGCGGACCGAGTTGTTCGCGTTCTGGTACTGGACGCTGGTGATGTCCTTGCCGCCCAGGTCCATGTCGAACCCGGCGTCGCGCAGCGCGCGGATCTTGTCCTCTTCGCGCGCCTTGGTCTGGACGAACTCCTCGATGTCCGGGTGGTCCACGTCCAGCACGACCATCTTGGCCGCGCGGCGGGTGGCGCCGCCGGACTTGATGGTGCCGGCCGAGGCGTCGGCGCCGCGCATGAAGGAGACCGGGCCGCTGGCGTTGCCGCCGGAGGACAAAAGCTCCTTGGAAGAGCGGATACGGGACAAGTTCAGGCCAGCTCCAGAGCCGCCCTTGAAGATCAGCCCCTCCTCGCGGTACCAGTTCAGGATCGAGTCCATCGAGTCGTCGACGGCCAGGATGAAGCACGCGGAGACCTGCTGCGGCGACTTGGTGCCGACGTTGAACCAGACCGGGGAGTTGAAGGCGAACATCTGGTGCAGCAGCGCGTGGGCGAGCTCGTGCTCGAAGATCTCCGCGTCGGCCGGGGTCGCGAAGTACCCGTGGTCCTCGCCGCCCTTGCGGTAGGTCTTCACGATCCGGTCGATGAGCTGCTTGAGCGACCACTCGCGGGCCGGGGTGCCGACGGCGCCGCGGAAGTACTTGGTGGTCACGATGTTCGCGGCGTTGACCGACCAGAACTCGGGGAACTCCACACCCTTCTGCTCGAAGTTGATCGAGCCGTCGCGCCAGTTGGTCATCACGACGTCGCGGCGCTCCCACACGACCTCGTCGTACGGGTGCACGCCGGCGGTGGTGTGGATCCGCTCGATCGTCATCCCCTTGCCGCTCTTGGCGGGAGCCTTCGCCTCATGGGAAACACCCGGGGCGGGCACGACCTGCCCGGGCTTCATGGGAGCCTTCCCGTTGCCGCGGGCCGACGCCGCGCCGCGCGGTCCGCTAGCCGTCTCCGTCATACTTCTTCCCTCTCCCGTCCTGGGAAACCATTCCGACACCCCGAGGCGGTTCGCCGCCTGCGGAATTGAACAAGCTCTGGATCGCCGGGCCCCAGGCGGGGCCCGCACGAAAGTTTTCATCATGTCCCCGCCGGCGATGGCGGGCTCAGGCCTCAGGCCCGTTCGCGCTCCGCCCGCAACATCAGGATCTCGGCCTCGAAGTCCTCCAGGGACTCGAAGGCCCGGTACACCGACGCGAAGCGGAGGTAGGCGACCTCGTCGAGCTCCCGGAGCGGGACGAGTATCGCCAGCCCGACCTCGTGGGCGGGGATCTCCGCGGAGCCGGCGGCCCGCAGCACGTCCTCCACCCGCTGGGCGAGCACGGCCAACTGGCCCTCGGTCACCGGCCGGCCCTGACACGCCTTGCGCACGCCGCCGACGACCTTGTCCCGGCTGAACGGCTCGGTCGCGCCGGAACGCTTGACCACCAAAAGCTGAGCGCTCTCCACCGTGGTGAAGCGGCGCCCGCACTCGGGGCACTGGCGGCGGCGGCGGATCGAGGTGCCGTCCTCGGAGCTGCGGGAGTCCACGACGCGGCTGTCGTCATGCTTGCAGAAGGGACAGTGCACGGTTTTCCGGCCTCCTTCTCACAGCGTGACATGGCGAGCGCGTGACGGGATGGCGTCACCCTCCGCTGTGGTCTACTAACCACAACCTATGGAGCGTTGACGCTATTCCAATCACAAGATGTAGGGGTACGTTAGCCACTCCGCCCCACCGCTCGCAACCCGGACCGGCGTGTCGCGTAAGGGGTGAACGTGGTCCGTGGGACTACTGTTCGCGATCGCCGCAGCTACAGGGGCAAGCCCGGGGCGCTGTTCGAATCCCTGAGATTCTCCCCGGTTTTCGCCCGACCGGACCAACGCCGCGCCGGGCGGCCGGGACCGGAGCGAACAGAGTTGTGGAAACAGGCCGTTACCTTCCAGCCGGTGCCGCGTTAGACATTCCGTACGCCCGCCCCCCCCTCACGGGTTGTCGAACAGCCGTTCGTCACTGTGGGGGTGGCACCCGCTACGGTTGATCCAAGCGAACAAAGTTTCCATCACCCGCCACCGCCCAGCTCACTGGCGAAGGAGCCGCAAGCCATGGCCGTCCGGAGTACTTCCCCGACCGACACCCGAGAGGCCGCGCACGACGGACACGTTCCGTCCCCGCGCTTGACCGAGCGCCAGACGGCGGTCCTGAACGTCATCCGCGACTCGGTGCGTCGCCGGGGCTACCCGCCGTCGATGCGCGAGATCGGCGAGGCCGTGGGCCTGCAGTCCACCTCCAGCGTGCGGCACCAGCTGGTGACCCTGGAGAGCAAGGGCTTCCTGCACCGCGACGCCAACCGCCCGCGCGCCTACATCGTGCGCGGCGCCGAGGGCGGCACGACGCGCACCGGCAACGGCTCCGAGCCCGAGCCCGCGTATGTGCCGCTGGTCGGCCGGATCGCCGCCGGCGGCCCGATCCTGGCCGAGGAGCGCGTCGAGGAGATGATCCCGATCCCCAAGCAGATGGTGGGCGAGGGCGAGTTCTTCGCGCTGAAGGTGGTCGGCGACTCGATGATCGAGGCCGCGATCTGCGACGGCGACGTGGTCGTCATCCGCCAGCAGAAGCAGGCCGAGAACGGCGAGTTCGTGGCCGCCATGATCGACGGCGAGGCGACCGTCAAGGAACTGAAGAAGGAGGCGAACGCGGTCTGGCTGATGCCGCGCAACGCCGCCTACGAGCCGATCCCGGGCAACGACGCGGTCATCCTGGGCCGGGTCGTGACGGTGCTGCGCCGTCTTTGATCGATCGCCGCCGGGCGGCGGCGGGCGGGTCCTGATCGGGCAGGACCCGCCCGCCGCCGCGCCGAGCCGCTGGTCGGAGAGTTTCCTCAACGCCTTAGGGTTGTCAGCAACCTGCTGTACCCGGTGCACGTCACCTAGGCATGAACCGACTGAACAGCATCGCTCTCCTGGCCGGCGGCGCTCTCGTGGCGGTCGCCGCGACCGGATGCGCGTCCAGCGCCAAGCCCGCCGCCGCGAGCCCGGCCGCCGGCTCCTCGACCACCGCAGCCGCGCCGAGCACCACCACCTCCGCTGCGCCGGGCAACGCCTCCTCCTCCGCCCCGGCGGGCGGCTCCAGCTCGTCCCCGGCGGGCGGCTCCTCCAGCGCCCCGGCCACCGGCGCCACCTCGAGCACGGGCTCCAACTCCGGTTCCTCCGGCGGGTCCAACGGCGGTTCCACCGGCGGGTCCAACGCCGCCGCGCCGGTCAGCCACCCGGCCTGCGACAACGCCAAGCTGAACGCCTCGCTCTTCCAGGACCAGGGACAGCCCCCGACGAACCCCATCATCGCCGTGAAGAACACGGGCCCCACCTGCATGATCAACGCGATCCCCTACCTGTGGATCGTGAAGAGCCCGACCGACGCCTCCGACGAGCTCCGGCCGCTGATCCCCGGCGGCGCCGCCGGTACCGCGCAGCCTTCGACCTTCCTGTCCGGCACGACGCTGTACGCGGCGGTCGACCTGGACCCGGGCTCCGCTTCGGGCAACTCCGCCGGTTACAGCTACCTGGAAGTGACGGCCAACCCCACGAAGGACTCCAGCGGCAAGGACGTCCAGGACCTCCAACTCCCGAACTCGATGAACGTCTCCGGCCCCAAGCTCGGCGTCTACGCGACCAACCCGAGCAACGCGCTCAACGCGCTGCAGTACTCCACGACGCCGGAGAGCTGACAGACGGCTGATGAGGCGGGCGGGCGACAGCCGCCCGCCTCAGCTCTGCCAAGCCGAGATCTCTTCTTCAGAGCCGAGATCTGTTCTTCAAAGCCGAGATCTTTCCGGCGCCGGCACAGCCTGCCGCCGAACCCGCCTCAGTCCTCCTCGGCGGCCTCCTCCTCGGCCTTCTCCTCCGCGTTCCCCGCCAGCTTCGCCATCGCGTCGATGGCCCGCAGCGACTTCAGCACCCGGTCGGTGTCGTCGGTCTGCCAGAAGGCCGGCATCGACGCCCGCAGAAAGCCGCCGTACGGCTTGGTCGCCAGCCGCGAGTCCAGTACCGCCACCACGCCCTTGTCGTCGATCGCCCGGATCAGGCGGCCGGCGCCCTGGGCCAGCAGCAGCGCGGCGTGCGAGGCGGAGACCGCCATGAAGCCGTTGCCGCCGCTGCGGCCCACCGCCTCGGTGCGGGCCGCGGAGACCGGGTCGTCGGGGCGCGGGAACGGGATGCGGTCGATCACCACCAGCTGGAGCGAGGGCCCCGGCACGTTCACGCCCTGCCACAGGGACAGGGTGCCGAACAGGCAGGTCTCGGGGTCGTCGGCGAACTTGCGGAGCAGTTCGGCCAGCGAGTCCTCGCCCTGGCACAGGATCGGCAGGTCGATCTTGGCGCGGAGCTTCTCCGCCGCGGTCTGGGCCGCGCGCATCGAGGAGAACAGGCCCAGCGTCCGGCCGCCGGCATTGTCCATCAGGTCGGCGAGCAGGTCCAGCTGGTCGTCGCGGATGCCGTCGCGGCCCGGCGGGTCCAGGTGCCGGGCGACGTACAGGATGCCCTGCTTCGGGTAGTCGAAGGGCGAGCCGACGTCCAGGGCGCGCCAGTGCTGCGGCAGGTTCTGGACCGTGTCCAGGAACTCCTCGCCGTCGCTGTCGCCGTCGCGCAGCAGCTTCACCGCCGCGTCGTAGATCTCCTCGGGCAGCTCCGGCTTGAAGTCCAGTTCCACGCGCTCGCTGCCGTAGAGCCCGACGCTGCCGGCCACGCCGGTGAAGTCGCCGCCGAGCTTGAGCGTCGCCGAGGTGAGGACCACCGGGGTGCGCGCGAACATCTTGAAGCGCAGCAGGTGTTCGATGCCGAGCGGGGCGATCTTGAGCGTGGAGTTCTTAACGCCCTTGAACTCGCTGCGCTCCAGCCAGACCACGTCCTGCTCGGCGCCCTCCAGTACGCGCTCGGCAACCTGGTGCACGGCTTCGGTCGCGGCCCGCGCCTGCTTGCGGGCGCCGTCCATATCCAGGTCGCCGCCCTTGTTCTTGGACAGCTCGGTGAGCGCCGAGCGGCTGGCGTCGCGCAGCGCGACCAGCGCCATGCCCAACTCCTCCGGCAGGCCGCGCTGGAAGCGGCCCTCGGGGGTGTTCTCCAGCGCCTCGGTGAGGTCCAGGGTGGCCACCGCCAGGTTCGCGCCGGTGGCCTCCTTCAGGAACTTGTCGGCCCGATGGTGCGCGCGCTCGACCGCGGTCTTGGTGAGCTCGCCGGTCGCCGCCGAGGTCACGCGGTTCACCAGCTCGTGTGCCTCGTCGACGATCACGGCGTCGTGCTCGGGCAGCACCTGCACGTCGGAGTCCATGGCCGCGATGGCCAGCAGCGCGTGGTTGGTGACGACCACGTCCGCGGACCGGGCCAGTTCCTTGGCCTGCTCGGCGAAGCAGTCCTCGAAGTACTGGCACTTCGAGCCCAGGCACTCCCGCGCCGAGACCGACACCTGCGCCCAGGCCCGGTCGGACACGCCCGGCGAGAGGTCGTCGCGGTCCCCGGACTCGGTCTCCTGCACCCACTCCCGGACCCGCAGCACCTCGGCCCCGAGCTTGCCCACGGCCAGCGGGTCGAAGAGCACGTCCTGGTTCTCGTCCTCGGCGGCGCCGCCCTCGACCTTGTTCAGGCACACGTAGTTGTTGCGGCCCTTGAGCAGCGCGAACGCCGGCTCCCGCTTGATCAGCGGGGTTATCGCCGTGGCCAGCCGCGGCAGGTCGTGCGCCACGAGCTGGCGCTGCAGCGCCAGCGTCGCGGTGGCCACGATCACGCGCTTGTGGTGCGCCAGCGCCGGGACCAGGTACGCCAGCGACTTGCCGGTCCCGGTGCCGGCCTGCACCAGCAGGTGCACCCGGTCGTCGAGGCTGGCCGCGACGGCCTGGGCCATCGCGATCTGGCCGGGGCGTGTCTGGCCGCCCAACGCCTCCACTGCCGCGTCGAGCAGGGGCGTCAGGTCGTCTGTGGAAGGTTCGGGGGTGGCCCCGCCAGAGTTCGGCATGGTCGCACCAGAGTACTTGGCGGCGCCGACAGCTCGGGACCGAATCCCCCGGCCCCGACGGTCACCGGCCGGGTCGGGGCAGCAGCGCCGCAGCTCGCGAACTGTGCTGGTAGAGCACCCGGTTCCGGTCGCGGACCCGGGTCACCAGGCCGGAGCGGTGCAGGATGCCCAGGTGGTACGACACGGTGCTGACGGCCAGGAAGTGCCGCTCGCCGAGCTCCACCGTCGTGCGCGCGATGTCCAGGTCGGCCAGCAGCCGGGCCCGGGTCGCGCCGAGCAGGTCCGGGGTCGCCGGATCCGGCGGCGCTACGGCGTCGGACGACCGGCTCGGCGGTCCCGGGGCCGCGGGATAGGCGAGCATCGGCGAGCGCGGATCGGGCGCCGGGACCGAGTCCGCGATGATCCGCAGCACACTGCCGAACACCGTCGGCACCAGGGTCAGCCCGCCGCCGGACGGGATCCGGCCCTTGAAGCGGCTCGCCACGCGCAGGTGGTCGTCGGCCGGCATGTCCAGGCTCGGGTGCAGACCGGGCCACATCGCGGCCAGCCCATGGCGGGCCATGACCTGGGCCCGTGCCGAGATGTCCGCCTCCAGCCGGGCCCGGAGCACCGGCCACGCCGGCGCGATCACCAGCCGCCAGACCTGGTCGAGCTCGGCCGCCAGCCGCTCGGCCGCCTCCCGCTCGCCGCGCTCCGCCAGATCGAGCAGGGCGGCCGGGGCCCGTCCGCCGGCGATGCCCGTGACGTTCTCGCAGGGCACCCCCTCGATCGTCACCCGCAGCTCGAAGGCCAGCCGCTCGGCCCCGGTCGTGGCGATCGCGTGCAACTCGTCGCCGAGCTCCGCCTCGGGCCCGAGGGGCTGCGGGGTGAGGAAGTCGGGGACGTAGTCGCCGGCGGCGCCGAACAAGGAGCCGACCGCCGCCAGGCGGTGGTCGCGGACGGCGGATCGCACGCGGTCGTGCCAGCCGCCGCCGAACGGCGCGGCCTTCGCGGACAGCAGCGACAGCGCGTGGACGGTGATGGCGACCGGCGAGATCGCGAACCGGGTGTTCGCCAGTGTCGGCCCGTCCAGATCGAACCGCAGCATCGGCGCCCCCACGCTTGACGAGACCTTCGAATCTGATCGAAACATGGTGGGGCCGCGCTGTCCAACGCGTTGTATTGAGACGGGCACACACAGCCGCCGCGTGCCACACGGGGGGCACGCGGCGGCCGGGACCGGATCGGCGTTACAGGCTCAGCGGGTTGGCGACCGTCCCGTGCGCCTCGACGTGCGGCCGCTCCGCGCGGTCCCGGTAGCCGTCCAGCAGCAGCCGGTTCCGGTTCAGGCACAGCCGGTCGATCCGCTGGGTGAACAGGTCGAAAGCCTCGAAGCGGTCGGCCAGCTCCGGGAACGTGGCCTGATAGTCCAGGATCCGGTCGGCCACCAGGCCCCAGAACAGCTTGGGGTCGACGCCCAGGTGCTGCTCGGCGATCCGCGACAGGTAGCGGAAGTGGCCGACGAACAGCCCCGCGTGGATGAACTGGCACAGGTAGTCCGGCATCTCGCGCAGGATGACGGCGGCGACCTCGGCGGGGAGCTCGGCGAGCTCGGGCAGGTCCTTGGCCGAGATGTTGACGTCGTCGACGAAGTCCTTCACCGCGAGCCGGGTCGGCCACTCCCGCTCGTCGTTGACCAGCACCGCGTTCTCCCCGTGCGGGGAGAAGACCACGCCGTACTTGTACAGGAAGTGCAGCAGCGGCGGCAGGACCGCGGCGAACATCTTGTCCAGCCAGTCCGCGCCGTCCAGCCCCGAGCGCCTGACCAGCTCGACCACGAGCGGGCGGCCCTCGCTGTCGAGGTGCAGCAGCGAGGCCATGGTGCGGGCCCGCTCCCCCGGCTCCAGGCGCGGCGGCAGCGGCTGGCGCCAGATGGCGCCGAGCAGCTCGCGGTACTGGTACGGCGCGTCGGGCATCCGGTCCAGCACGGGGTGGCGCACCGCCACCGAGGCCACCTCGCCGAGCAGGATCACGCGGCACTCGTCGTTCAGGAACGGGTCGGCGTCGGCGATGTCCAGCAGCCACGAGGTCACCGCCGGCGCCGCGACCGTGCGCTCGGTCGGCAGTCCGCGCCAGACCATGGTGTTCAGCACCGACAGCGGCAGCTTCACGTGGTGGCGCTGGGGGTGCGTGACGTTGGAGAACGTCCGGATCGACTGCTGCGGCAGGTATTCGTCGTCGGCGTAGCCCAGCGGGACGATCAGGCCGGCCGCCACCTCCGCGCCGAACAGCGGCTGGATCATCTCGTCCCACTGCCACGGGTGCACCGGCAGCCACCAGTAGCGCGCCGGGTTGAAGCCGTTCCGGACCAGCTCCGACCCGAAGCGGATGCGGGTGTTGGAGTCCAGCTCCGTGGTGTACAGGCGCTGGGAGGTCAGGTTCCGGACCGCGTTGAACTCCGCGAGGTCCTGGTCCACCGCGATCCACGGCAGGCGCATGTGGTGCCGGGCCTCGGGGGTGTAGCGCAGGGCGTCGGAGGCCGAGAAGCCGAACCGGCCCTTGTTGAACACGATCCAGGGGTGGCCGGTCATGTGCCCTTCGAGCTCGGCGTAGGACAGGTCGGCGAGCTCCGCGGCGGTCACCGCCGAGCGGGCCAGGCCCACGTCGGCGGCCAGCGTCGCGGCCAGCTCGCGCACCAGGTGCCCGGCGGTGTCGCCGGGCAGGTCCAGGCGGCCCTGGGCATCGCGGACGAACAGCAGCGGGTCGTGCGGGGTGCTGTCCGCGCCGCGCTCGGAGCGGCGCAGCGACTCGGGGTCGACGAACCAGGAGCCGTAGTCGCCGCGGTCGGCGCGGAACCGGTAGCAGACGCCCTGGTCCAGGTCCAGGCGGTAGTGGTCGGCGCCGGCGGCCTCCGGATCCGGATCGGGGTCGAGCAATCCCTCGTAGCAGAACTCGCCGACGCACTTCGCCAGCAGCGCGCGGGCCGCCTTGCGCCAGGACTCGGAAGCCGCGCCGGTCTCGGCACGGAGGTTGCGGGCCGAAGGGGACATTCTCAGGGCACCTCGATTCGAATTCCGGGATCACGCTCCGCGGCCGCCTCCGGGTCGAAGGCGGTGTGCGCGGCACGCCGGGGCAGGTCGTAGACGGTCCGGCCGGTGAGGGCGTTCAGGATGACGGCCGCCCGGTGGGCGCCCAGGCCCAGGTCCGGGGCGCCGACGCCGTGGGTGCGCTGCTCGGCGTTCTGCGCGTACACCCCTGGGGCGACCCGGTAGTCCAGGTCGGCGGGGCCGAGCAGCTGCGCCAGGTCGGCGTCCAGGAAGTCCGGGACCCGGTCGCGGTAGCCGGTGGCCAGGACGACGGCGTCGGTCAGGACGCTGAACTCGCGTTTCTGGCGGTCGTGCAGGCAGGTGAGCTCGACGGAGCCTAAACCGGAACCGGAACCGGAACCGGAACCAGAGGGCTGCCAGGCCGCGCCGGTCACCGAGACACCGGGGAGCAGCGTCGCGCCGGTATCGCCGGCCAGGCCGAGAGTCCCGCCGTAGAGGCTGTCGAAGGAGCGCATGTGCAGTTCGGCGTGCAGGTCGGCGATCGTCTCGAAGCTGATCGCCCTGTGCAGCCGGCCCTGGGCGCGCAGCAGATCGGCGCGCACGTCCTCGCGCAGGCCGTGGAAGAAACGGGTGTAGTCCGGGGTGAAGTGCTCCAGCCCCAGCTTCGAGTACTCCATCGGCTCGAAGGCCGCGCTGCGCGTGAGCCACCGGACCCGCTGGCCCGGCACGCCGGTCCGCAGCAGGTCCAGCACGACCTCGGCGCCGGACTGGCCGGAGCCGACCACGGTCACGTCGTCGAGGGTCCGCAGCCGTTCGCGGTGCAGGAGGTAGTCGGCGCTGTGCAGCGTCGCCCCGGGGAGGTCGAACGGTGTCACCGGCTCGGTCCCGATGCCCAGCACGACATTCGTCGCGGTGGCGATCGTCGGACCGCTCGGCGCCTGGTACTCGACCTCGAAGCCGGCCTCCGCGCGGCGGACCCGGGTCACCGTCGCGCCGAAGCGGCAGAACGGCAGCTGCGCGGCGACCCACTGGCAGTAGGCCTCGTACTCGCGGCGCTGCAGGAACAGGTTCTCGGCGAAGTAGAAGCTGTAGAGGCGGTCGGTCTCGCGCAGCCAGTTCAGCACCGAGAACCGGCTCGTCGGGTCGGTCAGCGAGACCAGATCGGCCAGGAAGGGCACCTGGAGCGTGGCACCGTCGAGCATCATGCCCCGGTGCCAGGCGAAGGCCGGGCGCTGCTCCAGGAACAGCGGCTGCAGGCTGTGGTTCTCCCGCAGCGGCTCGGCCAGCGCGGCCAGCGACAGGTTGAACGGGCCGATCCCGACCCCGACCACGTCATAGTGCTGCATCAGCCCGCCCTCCGCGTCTCGGGGATCAGGGTCCGGTCGTAGACCATGAGCATCGCCTGCTTGTCCGGCAGGTCCAGGACGCCGCGCGGCTCGAACCCGGCATTGGTGAAGGCCCTGATCGAGCGCTGGTTGCGCAGGTCAGGCTCGGCCAGCACGCGCGAGGATGCGGTCCGCGACAGGGCCCAGTCGGCGACGGCGCGGATCAGCGTGGAGCCGACGCCGCGCCCGCGGTAGGAGCCGGGACCGATCAGCACGTGGATGCCGACGTCCCCGCGCCGCGCCGAGTAGTACCCGGCCAGCGGGTCCTGGTCGGCCTGGTAGACCTCCCAGTAGCTCATCGGCTCGCCGTCCAGGCGGCCCAGGTAGGGCTCGGAGTGCGCCGCGGACAGCTGCCCGGCGATATGCCGGTCCAGCACCTCGCGCGGCCCGGCCAGCTCCCAGAACGCGGCCACCTCCGGGTCGTTCATCCAACGGTGCAGCACGGCCAGGTCCTTCAGCGGCCGCAGCTGCTCCATCTCGAACCGGCCGAACGGCGTGGGCAGCAGCCATCCGGTGCGGGTCTGCGGCATCTTCATGATCGCCATCGCTAGGGCACCGCCAGAGGGTTCGGGATCTGCACGTACACGCTCTGCGTCTCCAGCGGGCCGACCAGCTCGTCCAGGCCCGCGACCCGGGTCAGCAGGTTGGCCTTGCACGACAGCGTCGAGCTCTCCAGCAGCGACTCGGTGACCCGGTGCGCCCGGCCGGCGGCCTGGCGCGAGGCGGCGAAGCGGCCGAGCACCTCCCGGGCCCGGCGCAGCAGCCGGCGCTCGTCGACCAGCGCGGTGGCACCCAGCGCGCCGATCATGCCGATCAGGTTGTTGACGCCGACGTAGTAGGTCAGGCGCTCGTCCACGATCGCGTCGCCGACCACGGTGTCGCTGTCCTCGCCGGGGCGCGGCACGAAGTCCGCCAGATTCGGCACCCCGGACTCGCGGAAGTAGTAGCCCTGGTTGTCGCGGTAGCGGCCGCCCTCGGGCAGGCCGTTCGCGTCCAGCATGACCAGGGTGTTCTGCTGGTGCGCCTCCAGCGTGATCCCGTACGCCGAGTCCAGCCACAGGATCGGGACGACGACCGTTTCCAGGTAGCGCGTGAACCAGTCCAGCACCGCCTCGGCCGGCCGCAGGCCGGTGCGCTCGGCCGAGCCGACGATGATGTCGGCGAGCAGGTTCTCGCGCAGGTGGCCGTTGCGGGAGGGGCCGTAGCCGAGGTCGGCGAAGGCGGCGACGCAGTAGACGCGGTCCACCGGGCCGAAGGGGTTCTCGCGCAGCAGCACGTCCAGGCCCAGGCTCCCGGTCTCGGCGACGATCCACGCCGGGTCGCCGAGAATGCCGAAGCCGGGGTGCGCGGCGGTGATGGCCTTGGCCAGGCCGGCGTCCAGCATCCGCCGGACCTCGACGCCGCGCCGCAGCTCCTTGCGCAGGTTCTCGCGCTTGGAGTTGGTGATGCGCAGCGCCAGGGGCAGCTTGAGCATGTAGGGGGCGTCGGCGCGATAGACGGTGCGGATCGAGCTGGTCGCGTGCCACGGGCGGCCGTGCGGGCCCAGGTCGGCCAGCAGGCCCTGGTCGGTCAGGGCCTGGACCTCGGGGCGCCGGCGCAGGTCCTGCGACTGCCAGGGGTGCGTGGGGATCAGGATGCTGTTCGGGGTCGCGCCGCGCGGCAGATCGCCGCCGAGCAGCTTGTGCACCAGGGCCGGGGCGGTGTCGGGCTCGGCCGAGTCGTGGCCGGCGATCGCCGGGTCCACGGCCCACCAGTGCAGCTGGAAGGAGCCGTCGAGCTCCGGCGAGTAGCGGGCCGCCTCCTCCTCCGACCAGCCCTCGCGGGCCTTCGGCGCCGGGTGGAAGGGGTGTCCGGCGACCAGCGCCTTCTCCGCCCACAGGAAGCGGGTCTCGCCCTGGGAGGTGCCGTGCGACAGGTGCGCGGCGATCCGGCGGGAGGAGTCGACGACCCGGCCGACCAGCTCGGCCACCGCCGGGACCCCGCCGCCGGCCTCGCGGGCGATCAGCGCGGCCAGGGTGGCGGCGTCCAGCGGCGGCGGGGCGGCCGGCGGCAGCCAGGACTCGGCGGTCCAGGCGCTGTCCGGCACGATCTCCTCGCCCGCCGGCCGCCCGAAGACCTTGTTCTTGGGCGCGGCGGACTTGCGGTTGGCGTGCGGCAGCGCCAGCGGGTAGGCCGGGCCGAACCGGTGCCAGCCGACCGCCGACCAGGCGTCGACGTCCACCTCGACGGTGACGCCGGTGGCCGGGAAGGTCAGCCGCATCGGGCCGCCGGTCGGCACCGGGATCCGGGCCTCGCGGACCCAGCAGCGCAACAGGACTTCGGCCGACAGCTCGTCGGCGGCGAATGTGTTCATGACGGGCCCCTGACGAAGGCCGAGGATGCAGTGCCGCCGGCGGCGCGGACGGCGGCCAGCAAAGCTTCGATCTGCAACTCGGTGGTGTGCGGGTTGAGGAGGGTGAGCTTGAGGCGGACCCGGCCCGGTGGCGTACCCGGCCGCTCCCGCGCCAGCTCGGTGCGCCCGAGGACGGCACGGCCGGCCTCGAGCAGATGCCGCCGCAGGACCCCGTTGACGCGGTCGGCGTCGCGGGGGTCCGGCGGAAGGTAGCGGAACAGGACGGTGGTCAGCTGCGGCTCGGCGGTGAGCTCCAGGTCGGCGTGCTTCTTGACCACCTCGGCCGCGTAGCCCGCGAGCGCGCGGCAGCGGTCGGTGAGCTCCTGGAAGCCGCTCCGGCCGAGCGTCTGGAAGGCGGCGGCGAGCTTCACCGCGTCGGCCCGCCGCGTGGTGCGCAGCGAGCGGCCCAGCAGGCTGGGGTAGCCGGCCTGCTCGTCGTCGACGGAGTTCAGGTAGGCGACGCGCTTCTCCAGCGACCGCAGGGACGCGGCCTGCTTGACCAGGAAGCAGCCGGCCGGCACCGGCTGCCAGCCGAGCTTGTGCAGGTCCAGGGTGACGGAGTCGGCGGCGTGCAGGCCCTGCAGGCGCGCGTCCGCGACGGTGCCGAGCAGCAGGCCGCCGCCGTAGGCCGCGTCCACGTGGAACCAGGCCCCGTGCCGGGCCGCGACCTTGCCGATCGGCACCAGCGGATCGATGGCGCCCAGATCCGTGGTCCCGGCGGTGGCGACCACGGCGAGCGGGATCTCGTCCCGGTCGGCGACCGCCTCCATCGCCTCGGCCAGCGCATCGGACCGCATCCGGCCCTCGAAGTCGGAGGCGACGGGAATGACGCACCGCTCCCCGAGCCCGAGGATCGCGGCATTGCGCGCGACGGAGAAGTGAGCCTGGTCGGAGGCCAGGATCCGCAGACGCCCGGCGGCGAACGCCGGGACCCCGTCGAGCTCGGGATCGGCGTCGAAGCGCCGCCGCAGCACATCATCGCGCGCGAGCATCAGCCCCATGAGATTGGACTCGGTCCCGCCGGAGGTCAGCACGCCGGCACTGGCATCGGAGTAGCCGACGGCGCGGGTCAGGCTCCGGACGACCCGCTCCTCGATCTCCCCGGCGGCCGGCGACTGGTCCCACGAATCAAGGGACTGGTTGAGCGCGGCCACCGCGGTCTCGGCGGCGACACCGACCGCGAGCGGCGGGCAGTGCAGGTGCGCGGCGCAATGCGGATGCGCCGGATCGGCCGAGCCCCAGGCCAGAAGACGGCCGAGGCCGGCGAGCGCCTCGAAGGGGTCCTGGCCCTGGTCGGGCAGCGCACCGAAGCCGCTGGCGGCGACCGCCTCGCGCACGGCGGCCGGCCCGCCGGGCGGGAGCGGGCCGAGCCAGTCGGCGCGGCCGCGGTCGAGGCCGTCGAGGACGGTGGCGAGCAGGAGGGCGAGGGCGCCGGTGCCGGCCGGGCCGGAGGCCAGGGCGGTGGCGTCGATGGCGGGGCTCGGCGGGGGGAAGGCGGGCTGATCAGCTGCAGCTGGCGGCTCGGGCGCGGCGGGCGTGAGTGTCAGCGGCGCGAGGCAGTCGCCTGGCGAGACCGGCGCGGCGAGCGGCTCGGTGAGCGCGGGGTTCGGTGATGCGAAGGCGGCTGCTCCGGCGGCGGCATCGGCGGGCGCGAGGGTCAGGGACGCGAGGCAGTCTCCCGGCGACACCGGCACGGCAGCGGCGGCGAGATTGGCGACCTGGTTGGCGACCTGGTTCGCGGCCTGGTTCGCGACCTGGTTCGCGGCGATGCTCAGCGCCGGCCCCGTCGGGTGGTCTGTCGGGTGATCCGTCGGGTGATCCGTCGGCGCCAGCCGCCCCACCGGCTCGGCGCGCAGGACTCCTCGCAGGACGTCGGCCTCGACGCCGCTCATCTCGCCGATGTCGACCTTCGCGCCGGCCCGGACCGGCAGCTGGGTGCCCGGTTCCTCGTCAATGTGCTCAGACACCGTGTGCTCAGACACCAGCTGCCTCCAAGTCGCGGCGGATCGTGCGGTCGGATGCGGCGTCCAGGGCCTGGCCCAGGACGCTCATCAGGTGGTCGGCCTCGTCGTCGCCGAGGGTGAGCGGCGGCAGCAGCCTGAGGACGGCGCCGTGTCGGCCGCCGAGTTCGGCGATCACTCCGCGCGCCAGTAGTTCCGTGCGGAGGCGGCGGGCTGTCGCGGGCGCGGCGGGGAGGGCGCCGAGTGCGTCGGGCTCGGCGTCCGGGTCGACGATCTCCATGCCGAGCATCAGGCCGCGGCCCCGGACCTGGCCGAGGAGGGGGTGATGGGCCTGATATCTCGTCAGACGTCCCATGAGTCGTCCGCCGAGTTCCGCGGCCCGCGCGGCCAGGTCCTCGGCCAGGATGTGGCGGATCGTCGCCGCTCCGGCGGCCATGGCGAGCTGGTCGCCGCGGAACGTTCCGGTGTGCGCGCCCTCGGCCCAGCGGTCGAGGTCCGCGCGGTAGACCACCACCGCCAGCGGCAGGCCGCCGCCGATCGCCTTCGACAGGACCATGACGTCGGGCACCACGCCGGCGTGGTCCACCCCGAACAGCCTCCCGGTCCGCCCGAGGCCGGTCTGGACCTCGTCGGCGATCAGCGGGACGCCGTGCTCGGCCGTGACCGCGCGCAGGGCGCGCAGCCAGCCGTCCGGCGCCGGGACCACGCCGCCCTCGCCCTGGACCGGCTCGACCACGGCCGCCGCCGGAGCCGTCGCGCCCGAGTGCGGGTCGGACAGCAGGGTGCGCACATACGCCGCCGACGCCGACTCGCCGAGCGTGCCTCCCAGACCGAACGGGCAGCGGTACGGATGCGGGAACGGCAGCCTGGTCAGGAACGCGTCGCCGGCGACCGCCGGATCGCGCACCGCGTTGGCGCCGGTCAGCGCCAGCGCCCCGGCGGTCATGCCGTGGTAGGCGCCGGTGAAGGCGAACACGCCGCGCCGCCCGGTGGCGGTGCGGGCCAGTTTCACCGCGGCCTCGACCGCGTCGGCGCCGGTGGGGCCGGCGAAGTGGATGCGGCAGTCCGCGGCCAGCTCCGGCGGCAGCGCCGCCAGCAGCGCGGAGGTGAACTCGTCCTTCACCGGCGTGGCCAGGTCCAGGACGTGCAGCGGGGCGCCGCTGTCCAGCACCGCGCGCAGGGCCGCGACCACCACCGGGTGGTTGTGCCCCAGCGCCAGCGTCCCGGCCCCGGACAGGCAGTCCAGGTAGTCCCGGCCGTCCGCGCCGGTGATCCACGACCCCCGCGCCCGCACCGGCACGATCGGCAGATGCCGCGCGTACGTCCGCGCCGCCGACTCGCGCGCCGCCTGCCGCGCGAGGATCTTCGGTGCAGAGATCTTGGATGCGGAGTTCTTGGATGCGGAGTTCTTGGCGGCGGAGATCTTCGCGGCAGAGATCTTCGCGGCCGGATTCGGGCGGCCCGCGGACACCAGCCCGTCGCCTTGTGAGGCGGCCTGGGGATTCGAACGGTCGGCGGGCAGGGCGGGCGAGGGCATAGCGGTTCTCCATCCGTGGCAAGAGATCAGGTAAGGCTTACCTAACTCCCGTCACGGAAGTCAACCTGAATCACTACCGAAAGTGATTCTTGCGCGCGTGATCAGACACGCGGGTCTCCGACACGCCAAGCGCGGACGCAGCGGGGCGACCCGCGTACGACCTAACGAAGTGAGGGGCCCTCCGTAACCGGAAGACCCCTCACTCAGCGGCGGATCAGGACTAGAACGGCCCGACGATCGTCGCCAGGTGCCGGTTGTCGAAGACGTCGTACTTGCCCGCGCCGTACAACACGCCGCCGACCTGCTTGATCACGCTGTCCGGGACGGCGGACGTCCCGCCGAACACCGGAAGCGCGCCCATCGGCAGCCCGGAGGGCCCCGTCTTCGTCATCGGCGCGTTCTGCTTCAGCCAGCCCAGCTCGGACGCCGGCAGCGAAGCCCCGTCGGCCAGCAGGCCCGGCACCAGCGGACCGCCGTCGACCTGCGGGAACATGGAGCTGCCGGCGACCGCCGCGGCGGTGGCGTACCGGTCGCGGCCGGCCAGGTTCGTGACCTTGCCGCGCCAGCCCGGCTCGCCGGTGGCCACCGCGGTGACGCCCTGGCCGCCGACCGCGTAGACCTTGCTGACCGCGGGTTGATGCCCGCCAGGTAGTCCTTCGTCTCCTTCGGCAGGACACCATCGTCGGTGAGCAGGACGACGCCGGCACCCACCTGCGGCGAGGTCCGGTTGCCGTTGACGCCGGCGCCGGCGGTCAACGCGTCCGGGTAGTCGTTGCCGGTCGCGAGGGCGACGCTGTCAGGCGTCCCGCCGATCGCCTGGGCGATGTCCACCGAGGTCGCGTAGCGGTCGGTGCCGCCGATCCGGTCCGCCTTGAAGCCCAGAGCGGTCACGTCCGCCGCCACCTGCGGCGACAGCGCCTTCTCACCGCCGAGCAGGTAGATGGTGGCACCCGGCGGCAGGATCCGGTCGTCCCGGGACAGCACCGCGCTCTTCGCGACGACGTTCCCCTCCCCGGGCAGGAACCCGGTGCCCCGGTGTTGTAGCCCGACACCTTCACGGCCGTGTCGACCCGGTCGGTGCCGCCGAGACGGTCGATCGCCGGCCGCGTGAGCGCCGGCAGGAAGGGCGAGGGCGTGTTAGATCGAGATGTTGAACGTGTACGCGTTGCTGGCGATGGCGGCGACCAGGCCGCCGGGGCCGAAGACGAGCTGGCCCTTCAGGCCGCCGGGAGCGGTGTAGGGCTTCCGCCCGGTGCCGTCCGCGTTGACCTGGAAGTTCCCCCCGCCGTTGTTCCGGGCGAACACGACCGTCGAGTCGTCCATCCACTGCGGGAAGATGTCCGCCGCGTCGACGTGGTCGACGACCGGGCCGGTCGCCTTGTCCAGCAGCCGGGCCCCGGTGCCGTCGGCGTTCGAGATCCACAGGTCGCCGGTACGAGCTGGCCGTTGTGCGGCGCCGTGGAGTCGGCGTTCGCCGGCGCGGCGAGCCCCGCGGCGCCGGTGGCGGTCGCCGCGCCGAGCGCGGCGGCCAGGGTGAGGGCCCGGACGACCCTGGATTCGCGGTTCAAACTGATCTTCCTCCCCCGCCGCGGTCCGGGGCCGCAGCATACTGATACTGCGAAACGAGCGGCTCAGGCTAGCGCCCTGATTCGAGGTCCCGGATCCACAGAAATGCTGTGCACAGCTACGTCAGCAGCAGCCCCTCCAGCCGCCGCGCCGCGACCACCGCTCCGACCAGGCCCATCACCGCCAGGTACAGCACGTCCCACAGCAACCCGACGTGCACCTGCCCCAGCGTCAGGGCCCGCAGCAGATCGATCCCGTGGTACAGCGGCAGCGCCTCGATCAGGATCCGCACCCAGTGGCTGTACACCGACAGCGGATAGAACGCGCCGGAGAACAGGAACATCGGCATCAGCGCCAGCGTCACCAGATCGAAGTCCTGCCACGACCGCATGAACGACGTGCTCGCCATGCCGACCGCGGCGAAGGCGAAGCCGACCAGCACCGTCACCGGCAGCGCCAGCAGCGCCCACCAGCTGTGCACCAGGCCCATGACCAGCATGACCGCCAGGAACGCCGCCGAGTACATCAGCCCTCGAAGCTGGGCCCACATGATGTCGCCCAGGGCGATGTCGCCGACCCGCAGCGGGGTGGCCAGCATCGCGTCGTAGATCTTGCCGTACTTGATCTTGAAGAAGACGTTGAAGGTGGCGTCGAACACCGCGCCGTTCATCGCCGAGACCGCGAGCAGGCCGGGGGCGACGTAGTGCGCGTACGGGACCCCGTCGATCGCGCCGGTCAGCTTGCCCAGACCCACGCCGATCGACAGCAGGTAGAACACGGGCTCGAAGAACCCGGAGACCATGGTCAGCCACAGCCGGCGGTAGACCATCAGGTTGCGCTCGACCAGCACCCCGGCCTTGCCGCCGCCCATCGGGCCGAAGGCGCGCCGGCCCAGCAGCAGGCGGGTCAGCGGGGCTTGGGAGAACACGGACAGATCGGCAGTCGTCACGACCCGCTCCTTCCTAGAAGTTCAGCCGGCGGCGGAAGGTGCGCCTGCCGTACCAGAGCGAGGCGCCGATCACCGCGAACAGGTACGCCAGGTGCAGCAGCACCGCGCCCGCGGTCGCCGTCCCGAGCGCCAGGCCGCGGCACAGGTCCACGCCGTGCCACAGCGGGGTGGCGTACGCCAGGGGCCGGATCCCGACGGGCAGCTGCGACACCGGGAAGAAGGTCCCGGAGAACAGGAACAGCGGGATCATCACGAACCGGAACACCACCGAGAACCCGGTGTCGCGGTCCTGCGTCACCGCCCAGGCCACCACCGGCGCGGCGAAGGCCAGTCCGGTCAGCACCGCGGCCGGCAGGGACAGCACCGCGCCGAGCCCGCCGGGTCCGGCCGCCCGCACCGCGCCGAACAGGGCCATCACGACCAGGAAGATCGCGCAGTTCATCAGGACCCGCAGGCCGATGAACAGCAGCCGGCCCAGGAAGACGTCGAACGAGCCCAGCGGCGAGGCGATCGAGGCGTGGAACGTCCGCTGCCACTTCATCGACGACAGCACCGGGTACGTCGACTCCCCGATCGCGGTCTGCATCGCGGCGTTGGCCATCAGCGCCGGGGCCAGGAAGAGCAGGTAGCTCACCGGCTTGCCGTCGACCGTGCCGAAGGAGCGTGCGCCGGGCCCGGCGTCCACGATCTTGCCCAGCGACATGCCCAGGGCCACCAGGCTCATCAGCGGCCCGAGCACGCTGGAGATGATCGAGCCGCGCCAGGTGCGGCGGTAGTTCGTGAGCAGCCCGCGCAGTTCGCGGACCGCCATCGGCGGCGCGGCGGCCGCGGAGACAGTCATCAGTCCACCAGCGTCCGTCCGGTCAGATGCAGGAACACGTCCTCCAGCGACGAGCGCCGCACCAGCGAGGCGACCGGCACGATCCCGGCGGCGTGGACGGCGGCCATGCAGGCCTCGCCGTCGTCGCTGTAGAGCAGGATCCGGTCCGGCAGTTCCTCTATGCGGTCGATGGA
This sequence comes from Catenulispora sp. GP43, assembly GCF_041260665.1. NCBI lineage: Bacteria > Bacillati > Actinomycetota > Actinomycetes > Catenulisporales > Catenulisporaceae > Catenulispora > Catenulispora sp. GP43. The sequence goes on from NZ_JBGCCT010000009.1 coordinate 151,974, forward strand.
TCCGCGCTCGTTCGTGCCGACCAGCGCGGTCAGCGAGGCCGCGGCGGCCTTGCGGTCCGCGCCGTCCGGCGCGAAGCGGATCTCCAGCACCTCGCGCGTGGAGTAGCGCTCGATGAGCTCGCGCGGCGAGCCCTCGGCGGCGATCCGGCCGTGGTCCATCACCACCAGCCGGTCGCACAGCTGCTCGGCCTCGTCCATGTAGTGCGTGGTGAGGATGAGCGTGGTGCCGGTCTGCTTGAGCCGGAACAGCCGGTCCCAGACCACGTGCCGGGCCTGCGGGTCCAGCCCGGTGGTGGGCTCGTCGAGGATCAGGATCTCCGGGGCGTTGATCAGCGAGCGGGCGATGGTCAGGCGCCGCTTCATGCCGCCGGACAGCGGCTCGACCGGGGACTCGGCGCGGTCGGAGAGCTGCACGAACTCCAGGAGCTCGGTGGTCCGCGCGGCGATCTCGGCCCGTTTGAGCCCGAAGTAGCGGCCGTAGATCAGCAGGTTCTCGCGGACCCGGAGCTCCATGTCCAGCGAGTCCTCCTGCGGGACCACGCCGAGCCGGGCCTTGATCCGCGAGGAGTCGACCCGCGGGTCCATGCCCAGGATGGTCAGCTCGCCGCCGGTCATCGGCGAGACGCAGCCGATCATGCGCATGGTCGAGGACTTGCCGGCGCCGTTCGGGCCGAGGAACCCGAAGACCTCGCCACGGCGCAGCTCGAAGTCGATGCCGTCCACCGCGGTGAAGGGGGTGCCGCCGCGCTTGGTCGGCGGGAAGACCTTGCGCAGGCCCACCGCCTTGATCAGCGGGGCGTCGGAGGAGGAGGAGATGAGGGCAGGCGTGGGCGAGGTGGAGATGTCGACCATGCCCGCAACCTAGCGGGATTCAGGGACAATCCGTAAACGTTTTATGGCGTGGCGGCCGGTGCTCCCGGCCGCCGGCGGCGGATCTCAGCCTTCGAGCTCGCCGTGATGCTGGTGGCCGTGGTGGCCCTGGTGGCCGCCGCGCGGCTCGTCGTTCTTGGGCTCCCGAGGGCCTTTGCGCTTGACGTCCACGCCGCCCATGAACGCGAAGCCCTTGACGTGCACGGTCGGCGCGTCGGGGTCGATCGGGCCGACCGGGCTGCCGGAGTAGCCGCCCATGAAGCCGAAGCCGTGCACCTGGACGTTCAGGCCCTCGGGCACGAGGATCTCCACGCCGCCCATCCAGCAGGAGGCGCTGATCGTGACCTCCATGTCCTCGAACTCGGCCTCGCGCAGGTCCAGCACGATGCCGCCCATCCAGCAGAACGCCGTGTACCGCTTCGGCACCACCCAGGCGCCCCGGTTCTCCGAGCCGCCCATGACCACGAAGGTCTTGCGGCGGCCCGGGGTGCGGCCGACCCGCCAGCGGCCGCGGCCGGTGGCCGGAGCCGGCGCGGCGGCCGGGCGGGAGCCGGACGCCGGGAGGTCCCGGGTGATCGGCTCCAGCTCGGCGTAGGTCTTGGCGGTGTAGACCGCGGTGATGCGGTCCTCCAGCTCGTCCAGGGCGAGGCGGCCCTCCCCGGCCGCGACCCTCAGGCGTTCGGCGACCTGTTCGCGCTCGTTGTCGGAAACGCGCAGCTGCCGCGGGTCGATCGGCTCGGGGACGTTGCTCGTCATGGCGTAGACCTTACAAGAAGCCAGGAATCTGCGAGTGTCACAGGGCCGTGACGTAGGCCCCGCTGATCCCGCCGTCGACCAGGAAGTTCGAGGCGTTCACGAACGAGGCGTCGTCGCTGGCCAGGAAGGCCACCGCGGCGGCGATCTCCTCCGGCTCGGCGAAGCTGCCGCGCGGGACGTGCACCAGGCGCCGGGCGGCGCGCTCGGGGTCCTTGGCGAACAGCTCCTTGAGCAGCGGGGTGTTCACCGGCCCCGGGGACAGCGCGTTCACGCGGATGCCCTGCCGGGCGAACTGCACGCCGAGCTCGCGGGACATCGCCAGCACGCCGCCCTTGGAGGCGGTGTAGGAGATCTGCGAGGTGGCCGAGCCCAGCGTGGCCACGAACGAGGCGGTGTTGATGATCGACCCGCCGCGGCCGGTCTGCTCGAACTGCCGCAGCATGTGCGGCAGGACCGCCTTGCAGCACAGGTACACCGAGGTCAGGTTGACCTTCTGCACCCGGTCCCAGGCCTCGATGTCGGTGGCCAGGATCGAGTCGTCGTCCGGCGGGGAGATGCCGGCGTTGTTGAACGCGATGTCCACCGAACCGTAGGTGTCCACGGCGGCCTGGAACAGCGCCGCCACCCGCTCGGCGTCGGTGACGTCGGTCCGCACGAACAGACCGCCCACCTCCTCGGCCGCCGCCTTGCCGCTCGTCTCGTCGAGGTCGGCGAGCACCACGTGCGCGCCCTCGGCGGCGAACCGGCGCGCGGTCGCCAACCCGATCCCGCCGGTACCGCCGGTGATGACGGCCACGCGGCCGGCCAGACGCTCGGTCATTTCGCTCCTGTTCTGAGTTTGCCGAGTGTTCATGCTTCGCCGCGTTCAGATCGCGATGAAGACGTTCTTGGTCTCGGTGAACGCGGCCAGCGCGTCCGGTCCGAGTTCCCGGCCGAGGCCGGACTGCTTGTATCCGCCGAAGGGCGTGGAGTACCGCACCGAGGAGTTCGAGTTCACCGACAGGTTGCCGGCCTGGACGGCGCGCGAGACCCGCAGCGCGCGGGACAGATCGCGGGTCCAGATCGAGCCGGACAGCCCGTACTCGGTGAGGTTGGCCAGTTCGAGCGCCTGGGCCTCCGAGGAGAACGGGGTCACCGTGACCACCGGCCCGAAGACCTCCTCGCACTGGATCTCATCGCCCGGCGCGACCCCGGAGACCACGGTCGGCGGGAACCAGAACCCTCCGGTGTCCGGCACTTCGCCCTGGTACGCGAGGCGGTCGGCCGGGACCCGGTCGACGTAGCCGGACACCCGCGCCTTCTGCGCCGCGGAGATGAGCGGGCCCATCTCGGTCTTGTCGTCCAGCAGGTCGCCGATCACCACGCCGCGGCAGGCGGTCAGGAAGTGCTCCATGAACTCGTCGTACGCCGCGGCCTCGACGAAGATCCGGGACCGCGCACAGCAGTCCTGCCCCGCGTTGTCGAAGACGCCGTAGGGCGCGCCGGCCGCCGCCTTCTCGATGTCCGCGTCGGCGAAGACGATGTTCGGGCTCTTGCCGCCGAGTTCCAGCGTCACCCGCTTCACGTCCGCCGCGCACTTCGCCATGATCTCGCGGCCGACCTTCGAGGAGCCGGTGAACACGATCTTGCGGACGTGCGGGTGCTCGACCAGCCGCGCACCGGCCTCGGCGCCGAAGCCGGGGACGACTTGCAGCACGCCCTCGGGGATCCCCGCCTCCAGCGCCAGTTCGGCCAGCCGCAGCGCGGTCAGCGGCGTGGTCTCGGCGGGCTTGAGCACCACGGTGTTGCCGGCGGCCAGCGCCGGCGCGAAGCCCCACGCGGCGATCGGCATCGGGAAGTTCCACGGCACGATCACGCCGACCACGCCGAGCGGTTCGGAGATCGTCAGGTCCAGACCGCCGGCGACCGGGATCTGCCGGCCGAACAAGCGCTCCGGCGCGGCCGAGTAATACGTCAGGACGTCGCGGACGTTGCCGGCTTCCCAGCGCGCGTTGGAGATGGTGTGGCCGGCGTTCTCCACCTCGATCCGCGCGAGCTCCTCGGTGTGGGAGTCCACGAGCTCCGCGAAGCGCCGCAGCAGCCGGGCCCGGTCGGCCGGCGCGACGTCCCGCCACGCCGGGAAGGCGTCGCGCGCGCGCATCACAGCGGCGTCCACACCGTCGGCGGAGGTCATCTCGATACTGCGGAAACCGGCGCCGGTGGCCGGGTTGATCAGGTCGTACACGCGCTATCGTCCTTTGGCGTATCTGGTCGCGGCGTCGGTCAGCGAGCGGAAGAGCTCCGGCTTGCTGTCCTCCTCGGGGTGCCACTGCACCCCGACGACGTAGTCCTTCTCCGGCATCCACGCCGCTTCGATCAAGCCGTCCGGGGCGTTGCCCGAGGATTGCAGGCCCTCCCCCAACTTGTCGATGCCCTGATGGTGATGGCACCAGGCGATGATCTGGGTGCCCAGCGAGCGCCCGGGCGGCGCCGCCGGGTCCAGATCGATGCGGACCGCGGCGTACTGGCCGAGCTGCTTGCGGTGCGCGTCGCCGAACACCGCCTCGTCGGGCAGGTGCTGGCGCAGCGTCCCGCCGAGCGCGGCGTTCAGCAGCTGGAAACCGCGGCAGATGGCCAGCACCGGGAGGTCGCGCGCCAGCGCGGCGGCCAGCAGGGCGAACTCCCAGGCGTCGCGCCCTTTGCGCGGGCTGTCGGTGTCCAGGTGGCGCACGGCGTTGTAGCCGGCCGGGTCGATGTCCGGGCCCCCGGTGAGGATCAGGCCGTGCAGGACGCCGACCACCTCCTCGGCCTCGGCCTTGAGGTCCTCGGAGTCGGGTTCCAGGTGCTGCGGCAGCAACAGCGGGACCCCGCCGGCCCGGGTCACCGACTCGACGTACGCGTGCGGGAGCAGCGAGGCGGGCACGTTCTTCCACGCGCCCCACGAAGCGGTCTCCTGGTACATGCTCAGTCCGATGAGAGGGGCCGGCATCGCGGCCTCACATCCTTTCGAAGGAACGGAATCGCTCCCAGTCGGTCACGGTCGACTGGAAGGCCGCGAGTTCCACGCGGCCCATGGTGATGTAGTGCTCGACGACGTCGTTGCCGAGGGCCTCCCGGGCGGGCTCGCTCCAGGAGAAGTAGTCGACGGCCTCGCTAAGCATGTCCGGTACCCGGGGGATGTCGGCTTCGTAGGCGTTCCCCGTGAACTCCGGCGGCAGCTTCAGGCCGCGGTCGATCCCGGCGAGCCCGGCGGCGATCATCGCGGCGATCGCCAGGTAGGGGTTGACGTCCCCGCCGGGCACCCGGTTCTCCACCCGCAGCGACTCGCCGTGGCCCACGACCCGCATCGAGCAGGTGCGGTTGTCGCGGCCCCAGGCGATGCCGGTGGGGGCGAAGGAGCCGTTCGCGTAGCGCTTGTAGGAGTTGATGTTCGGCGCGTACATCAAGGTGAAGTCGCGCAGGAAGGCCAGCTGCCCGGCCAGGAAGTGCTCCATCATCTCCGAGAGGCCGTTGGGCCGCTCCGGATCGGCCATCACCGGGACGCCGCCGGGGCCGCGCAGGCTCAGGTGGATGTGGCAGGAGTTGCCCTCGCGGTGGTCGTACTTGGCCATGAAGGTGAGGGACTTGCCCTCCTGCAGGGCGATGGTCTTGGCGCCGTTCTTGTAGATCACGTGGTTGTCGCAGGTGGTCAGCGCGTCCCGGTAGCGGAAGGCGATCTCCTGCTGGCCCAGGTTGCACTCGCCCTTGGCGGACTCCACGTACATCCCGGCGCCGGCCATCCCGGTGCGTATGCGCTTGAGCAGCGGCTCGACCAGCGATCCGCCGAGCATCGAGTAGTCGCCGTTGTAGTGGACCGAGGGCTGCATGTCGCGGTAGCCCTTGCGCCAGGCGTCCTGGTAGGAGTCGTCGAAGACGATGAACTCCAGCTCGGTGCCGGCGTAGGCGGTCCAGCCGCGCTCGGCCAGGCGGTCCAGCTGCTTCTTCAGGATCTGGCGCGGGCTCTGCGCGACCGGCTCGCCGTGGTGGTCGACGACGTCGGCCAGCACCAGCGCGGAGCCCGGCTCCCACGGGACGTTGCGCAGGGTGCTCAGATCCGGCTTGAGGACGAAGTCCCCGTAGCCGGTGTCCCAGGAGGCGGTCTCATAGCCGTCGACGGTGTTCATGTCGACGTCCACACCGAGCAGATAGCTGCAGGCCTCGGTCTCGTGCGCGGCCACCTCGTCGAGGAAGTACTCCGCGGACAGCCGTTTTCCCTGCAGACGGCCCTGCATGTCGGTCATGGCCAACTGGACGGTGTCGACGCGGCCGACCGAGATGAGGTCGCGCAGCTGCTGGAGGGTGAGCATGCCGGAACGCGGGGGCATAGTGTGCCTACCTAAAGGTCAACGCAAGGCGGGCACGGAGACGGTGACCGCGGCCTTGTGACTTACAGAGGTTTGCGACGTGCTGGCTCATACCCTGGTGTACGGCGAAAGCTCCAGTCAAGATCCGCTGTGTTTGTGCGGGTACGGGCTGTTCCGAGCGCGTGCGCACTGGTTCGCCGGACGCCGCCGACACTCGGCGTACCACTGGAGTTAAGCTGAGCCGATCGCAGCTGATCACCGCTGAAGCCGCCCCTGGAGTCCCGCGTGCACTGGATGATGCCCTATCAGATGGCCTTCTGGCTGTGCGGGGTCCTCATCGTGCTGGCCGCTGCCATGTACCTCTCCGGCAAGCCGGTCCTGGTGAGGTACATGCCGTTCCCCCGGGAGCTGGGGACCGTCCTGGGCCTGTTCGGCCTGTGGCAGGTGGCGGGGCAGCTGTCGGTGATGAAGGTGGACGGCGCGATCAGCCGGGGCACCTGGATCTGGGACACCGAGCGCGACCTGTTCCTGCCCAGCGAGCACTGGATCCAGCACCTGTTCTTCCCGGCGCACCCGACCGTGGTGAAGTTCTTCAATCTCTACTACGCGTCGATGCACTTCACCTGCATGATCATTTTCTTGATCTGGCTGTTCGTCCGGCACCGCGAGCACTACGCCCGGGCCCGCACCACCATGGCCATGGCGACCGCCTTCGCCCTGGCGATCCAGCTGATCCCGGTGGCGCCGCCGCGGATGATCGCCAAGGCCCACCTGGTCGACACCGCGCTGTACTTCCACCAGTCGGTCTACGGCCCGATGGACGCCAACTCCCCCGACCAGCTCTCGGCGATGCCCTCGGTCCACGTGATCTGGGCGGTCCTGGTCGGCTGGACGGTCTGGCGAGTGTCCTCCAGCAAGTGGCGCTGGATCGGACCGCTGCACACCGTCCTGACGATCACCGTCGTGCTGGCCACCGCCAACCACTACTGGGCCGACGGCATCGTCGGCGTGGCGCTGCTCCTCCTTTCGGCGGGAATCCAGTCCGGGGTCCGGCGTGGCGTCGGACGGATCCGTACCCCCCGCGTAGCCTCGGCGGAGCCAACCGAACCCGAGCTTGCCAGGAGCACCTGATGACCGCCGTCGCCGAAACCGGGGCCAACACGGTCCCCACCACCGTCGCCTACGGCGTGCTGGGCATGAGCTGCGGGCACTGCAGCGCGGCCGTCACCGAGGCGCTGAGCGCGCTGCCGGGCGTGCACGCCGTCGAGATCGACCTGGCGGGCAAGCGCGCGGTGGTGACCAGCGACGGTCCGCTGGAGATCACCGCGGTGCGCGACGCCATCGAGGACGCCGGCTACCAGCTGGTCTGAGCGCCTCCCCCGGCAGGCCGGCCAGCGGCACCGGGCCACTCATCCGCGATTGGCCCGCGGCACGCGCCCGAAGCATCCCTCGGCGGCCCCGGCCGCCGGACTACTCTTCGGGAGCATGACGGCGACTCCGCATCTGCACACCCAGCGCCTCGAACTCGACGACCAGACCCTGCGCGAATGGGACGCGACCGTCCTGAAGTCCGACGGCGAGGGCCTGGTCCTGGACCGCTCCGCCTTCTACCCCGGCGGGGGCGGCCAGCCGCCGGACGAGGGCGTACTGGTGTGGGGCGGGGTCCGGACCCGGATCGTCGGGGTGCGCAAGGGCGACGACGTCGTCCTGATCCCGCACGACGAGGACCCGCTCCCGCCCGCGGGCACCGCCGTGCGCGGCGCGCTCGACGACGAGCGGCGCACCTGGCTCATGCGCACCCACTCCGGGCTGCACCTGCTCTCCGGCGTCGTGTTCCGCGACTTCGGGGCGCTGGTCACCGGCGGGAACATGGAGCCGGGGACCGCCCGCATGGACTTCAACCTCCCCGAGGTGCCGCCGGACTTCAAGGCGAGCATCGAGGCCGCGTGCAACGTCGAGGTGAGCCAGGACCGCCGGATCGACGTGAAGGTGCTCCCGCGCGAGGAGGCCTTCGCCATCCCCGACATCATCCGCACCGCAACCAACCTCGTGCCGCCGGAGCTGGCGGAAGTGCGGATCGTCGACATCGTCGGCCTGGACACTCAGGCGGATGGCGGAACCCATGTCGAATCGACGAGATGGATCGGCAAGATCGAGGTGTTGAAGGTGGAGAACAAAGGCAAGGGCTTCCGGCGCTTGCGCATCGCCATCCGTGACTGAGTGTGACTGATCTGAGTATGACCGATCCGAGAGGCGGCAGGATCATGGGGACAGACGCCCGCGGGCGCGTGAAAGTGGAGACCGGCGCCAAGCGCGTGCGGCTTTATCTGGACAACCGGCTGGTGGCGGACACGCTGCGGCCGCTGCTCGTCTGGGAGAAGCCGTTCTACCCGACCTACTACGTCCCGGCGAAGGACGTCCTGGCCGAGCTGAAGCCCACCGGCGAGTCCGAGCACTCGCCGAGCCGGGGCGACGCGCAGGTGCACGACGTCCTGGTCGGCGACGCGATCGCGGCCGGCAAGGCGCGCACGATCCCGGAGTCACCGCTGGAGGAGCTGCGGGACGCGGTCCGGTTCGACTTCGACGCCTTCGACTGGTTCGAGGAGGACGAGCCGGTCTACACCCACCCGCGCGACCCCTACAGCCGCATCGACGTGCTGGCCAGCACCCGCCACTTCCGTGCCGAGCTGGACGGCGTGGTGCTGGCCGACTCGCCGAGCAGCATGATCCTGTTCGAGACCGGTCTGCCGCCGCGCTACTACGTGCCGATCACCGCGCTGAACCAGGACATCCTGCGGCCATCGGAATCCGTCACGCACTGCCCCTACAAGGGCGCGGCGACGTACTGGTCGGTGCAGGTCGGCGACAAGGTCCACACCGACCTCATCTGGGGCTACCGGACGCCGTTCGCGGAGGTGCAGAAGATCGCCGGCCTGGCCGCGGTCTACAACGAGAAGGTCGACATCTACCTCGACGGTGTCCTTCAGGAGCGCCCGAAGCCCCGGTACTGAGAGTTCCCGATCACCGGTCTAGCCGGTCTAGCCGGTCTAGCCGGCGATCTCGACCGCGTACGAGGCGGAGTCCGGTGCCTGCAACCGCAGCACCCGCTCCGCCTCGGCCGTCAGCGCCTCGGTGTCGGCCTTCCCCAGCTTGTGGAACGGCTCCAGGGTCAGCGTCGCGAGCTTCTTCTTCGCCTCCACCGACCAGATCCCCGCGACGTGGCCGTCGATCAGGAACGACGGCAGGATCTGCAGGTTCTTGCCGCTGTAGACCCGCTCCCAGTACTCGCGCGAGATGATCCGCTGCCGGTGCTTCGCGTTGTACGCGAGCAGGATGCTGTCGAAGCGCGGCAGCAGACGCGGCGGGGCCGACACGGCGGCGTCGGTGATCTCGCCGTCCGGGATGTCATAGAGTGTGCGGCCGGCCTCGTCGGCGTAGGCGGCCAGGTCGTCGAAGCCGTCGAGGATGGCGCGTGCGCGCGTGACCTTCAGCCCGAGCCACGCCGCCACGTCGTCGGCGGCGGCCGGACCGAACGCCGCGAGGTGCCGGCGGACCAGCGCGGCGATCGCCGCGTCCGGGTCGGCGGCGCGTTCCGGCGAGTACAGGTACGTCTTGGGGCCGGTCGCCGGGGCCCAGTTCCCGTCCGCGGGGAAGCGGATCAGGGCATTGCTGCGATAGATCGGGCGCCAGTTGCGGGACTCGTTGTACTCCAGATTGGCCGCCGACATGCGCCCCGGATGATCCGCCGCCCACTTCGCGGCGAAGTCTGCGAACTCCGCGGCGCTGCGCGGCTTGTCGGCGGCGAACTTCAGAACGGCCGCGCGCAGTTCGTGCAGGCCGGGGTCCTTGGCCTCGGCCTTGGCCGTGAGCACGTCGGCGTTGGTGGCCTCCGACACGGCCGCGTACAGCGGGTGCTCAGCGCGGCTGACGGCGTGCACAGTGCCGCGGATCGAGGAGCCGACGACCAGTTCGCGCCGTTCGAAGGCGTCGTAGACCGATTCCAGGGTGGCGCCGTCGTTGCGGGTGAACAGCGAGACCGCGACGGCCGGCCAGTACTGGGCCTGGATCGCGCCGATCGCCTCGACCGTCTCGGCCAGCGAGCCGCTGTGCGGCGTCAGCAGATGCTGTCGGGCGAGCAGGGTGCGGTTCAGCGTGTCCCGGGTGAGTGTGGTCGGCGCCATACCGTCGATTATCGCCCCGCTCAGTTGTCCGTCGGCGGATTGAGGAAGTCCCACTGGTTCTTGTCCCAGACGTCCTGCATCCCGTTGTCGACTATCGTCTGGGCCCACACCCGCAGGCCCTCCGGGTTCTTGAGCTGCCAGATGAAGGTGTGGTCCACGCCCTTTTTGAACGTGTAGTAGTTGTTGACCAGGTCCGAGATGACGCCGATGTCCTTGGGCTGGTACGGCTTGCCCCAGGAGTCGTCGACGAACAACTCCGGTTCCTGGCCCTTCTTCTGCAGGTTCAGGATGTCCTGGGCCATGCCCACGATCGGGCTGTTCGGGGTGTAGACGATGGGCGCGACCTTCTCCTGGTCGCCGCCGCCGGCGAAGCCGGACAGGAAGCCGGCGGTGATGAACCGGCTGGCCGGGATCTGGCCGGACATGAAGTAGATCGACGGGTCCATGCCCCAGACGATGATCGGCTCCGAGTGGCCCTGGCCGGCGATCTTCTGCACCTCCTGGGCCACCTCCCAGTCGTGCTCCATGTCGGTGCGCGGCCAGGTGAAGGCCAGGGTGAGGAACAGCGTCGCGGTGGTCGCGGTGACCCCGAGCATGGTCCAGCGCAGCCGTGAGCCGTTGCGGTGCAGGGCCCCGGTGGCCAGGATCACGATCGGCGGCAGCATCTGCAGGAAGTAGTGGCCGAAGAAGTGGAATCCGCTGGAGACCCCGATCGCCGAGCCGGCCAGCCACAGCCACAGGTCGGCGTCGGCCTTGAAGATGCCGTTGCGGGCCGTCATGTACATGATCGCCAGGAAGGCCGCGGCCGAGGCGCCGGCGAAGATCCCGAAGTTGCCCCAGAACCTCGCCATGATCGTGGAGAACGAGCCCAGCGAGGTCAGGTAGCCGCTGTTGCCGGTGAACACCCAGAAGAAGAAGTCGCCGAAGCCGACCCACAGGGCCACCCCCACGATCGGCAGGACGAAGGCCGGGATGATCGTGACCAGGCCCTTCCAGCGCTGGTCCTTCCAGGCCCGCCAGGCCACCGGGAGCATCGTGACGCCCGCGGTCTGCTTGGTGAGCGTGGCCAGCGCCACCGCGACGCCGGAGCCACCCAGCAGCGGGATGGCCCGCCGCGGATGCCGGCGGGCGCTGTCGGCGAGCAGGAACGCCGCGCAGGTCCACGGGAGCATGAAGACCTCGAACGAGGCCGCCTGGGAGTCCTCCGGCGCCAGGCCGGCCGAGCCGAGCAGGTACAGCAGCCCGGCCCAGACGCCGTGCCGGCCGAAGCGGCGCTTGGCGATCTGGGTGATCAGGATCGCGGTGACCACGTGGACGCAGATCGCCAGCGCCCGGATCACCACCAGCGTGGACAGGCCGTGGTCGCCGACGAGCCGGAACACCCAGGCGTAGACGTACGGCAGCAGGGGCGGCTTGCGGTCGACGATGATCTGGTAGAACTGCCCGTTCTCGGTGTTCAGCGCCCGGGCCTGGGTGGCCAGGAAGCCCTCGTCGGGGTTCCAGAAGGTGCGGCTGAAGGCCGGAAGGTGGGTGATGGTGGCGACTGCGAAGAACAGAAGGACGACACGCGTCCACGAGGCCTGCGGGGTGTTCCAGAGCCGTTGGAACCGGGCGGAACACCAGAGTCTGCGAAAGCCCGAGGGCTCCGGATCCGGTGGCCCGTTCAGGCCCGGTCCGGATTGGGTGTGAGCGTCTGTCGCGACCATCGCCGTGCTACGCCTCGCCGCCCATGGAAGAGAGGTTACCTCCCACGCGCCGGTGGGCGGGGAGGTAACCCCCGGAGATCTTTCAGACTGGTACAGATCAGCAGTCTGCTACCGAGTCGTGACTTTGGGTGCCGAACCGTTGGACGAGGCGGCACCGTTCGACGCGGCGGCGCCGTCGGCCGCAGCCTTGCTGCCGAGCCCGGCGACCAGACCGACGACCTCGTGCGCGACGCGCTGCCCGGTCAGGCCGATCTGCTCCAGCACCTCGCCGCGGTTGGCGTGGTCCAGGAACTCCGCCGGGACGCCGAAGTCGCGCAGCGGCGTGTGCACGCCGGCGTCCCGCAGCGCCTGGGCGACCACGCAGCCGACGCCGCCGACCCGCACGTTGTCCTCGACCGTGACCACCAGCCGGTGCTCGGCGGCCAGCGTCACCACCGCCGGGTCCACCGGCTTGACCCAGCGCGGGTCCACCACGGTGGCCCCGATGCCCTGGTCGGCCAGCCGCTCGGCGACGTCGAGGCAGACCTGGGCCATCGCCCCGACGCTGACGATCAGCACGTCCGGGTCCTGCTCGGTCCCCGCGGTGGTCCGCAGCACGTCCATCGAGCCGGCCCTGGCCACGGCCGGGATGTCCTGGCAGACCGCGCCCTTGGAGAAGCGGATCATGGTCGGCGCGTCGCCGACGTCCACCGCCTCGCGCAGCTGGGCCCGCAGCTGGGCGCCGTCGCGCGGGGCGGCGATGCGCAGCCGGGGCACCACCTGGAAGATCGACATGTCCCACATGCCGTTGTGGCTGGCGCCGTCGTTGCCGGTGACGCCGGCCCGGTCGGCGACGAAGGTGACGCCCGCGTTGTGCAGCGCGGCGTCCATCAGGACCTGGTCGAAGGCCCGGTTGAGGAAGGTCGCGTAGATCGCCACCACCGGGTGCAGGCCGGCGTAGGCCATGCCGGCCGCGGAGGTGACCGCGTGCTGCTCGGCGATGCCGACGTCGAAGATGCGGTCCGGGAAGCGCTCGGCGAACTTGGCCAGGCCCACCGGGTGCAGCATGGCGGCGGTGATGCCGACCACGTCCTCGCGCTCGGCGCCGATCGCGGCCATCTCGTCGGAGAACACCGAGGTCCAGGACTTCCCGGCCGGGACCAGCGGCTGGCCGGTCTCCGGGTCGCTGTCCACGGCGACCTGGTGCAGCTGGTCGTTGACGTTGTTGCGGGCGGCCGGGTAGCCCTCGCCCTTGCGGGTGATCGCGTGCACGATCACCGGGCCGTGGTAGTTCCGGGCCCGGCGCAGCGCGGCCTCCATGCCGGCGATGTCGTGGCCGTCGACCGGGCCGACGTACTTCAGGCCCAGGTCCTCGAACATCCCCTGCGGGGCGACGACGTCCTTCAGGCCCTTCTTGACGCCGTGCAGCGCCTCGTACAGCGGGGCGCCGATCACCGGGGTGCGGCCGAGCATGCCCCGGCCCCACTCCAGGAAGCGCTCGTAGCCCTGGGTGGTCCGCAGGGTCGCCAGGTGGTCGGCCAGCCCGCCGATGGTCGGCGAGTAGGAGCGCTCGTTGTCGTTGACCACGATGATCACCGGGCGGTCCTTGGCCGCGGCGATGTTGTTCAGCGCCTCCCAGGCCATGCCGCCGGTCAGGGCGCCGTCCCCGATCACCGCCACCACCTGGCGGTCGGCGACGCCGCGCACCTGGTGCGCCTTGGCGATGCCGTCGGCGTAGGCCAGGGCGGTGGAGGCGTGCGAGTTCTCGATCACGTCGTGCTCGGACTCCGCGCGGGCCGGGTAGCCCGAGAGCCCGCCGGCGTGCCGCAGCGCGGAGAAGTCCTGGCGGCCGGTGAGGAGCTTGTGCACGTAGGCCTGGTGGCCGACGTCCCACAGGATGGTGTCCTTGGGCGAGTCGAAGACCCGGTGCAAAGCGATGGTGAGCTCCACCACACCCAGGTTCGGGCCGATGTGCCCGCTCGTCTTCGCCACGGTCGGGATCAGATAAGCGCGGATCTCCGAGGCGAGCTCAGCGAGCTGCTCGGAGCTGAGCTTGTCCAGATCGCGCGGACCCTGGATCGCCTCCAGCAGTGCCACCCGATCCTCCTTCAGTTGATACAACGCTCCTGGCTTCCAGTTATACGGCAGAGAGTCTAAGCCTGGCCTGAGCGCCGCCCTGGCGCTTCCGGCCTCCTTCTACATGATCTTCACATGGCCCCCGCAGGGTGTTCACCCGGTCGCACACCCGCGCCGAGCCGCAGGCGAACACGGGTTCGGCGCCGCCCCGGGTACGGCGGGGCGGCGCCGAGGTGCTGTGCGCGGCGGCGCGTGAGGCGGTAATGGCGGCGCGTGAAGCGGTGGCGGCGCGCTACCGCTACAGGAAGGCGATCCGGGGCTGGTCCTGTCCGAGGATCTGCGCCGGGTCGGCGCCGAGCACCTTGTCCAGCAGCGTGGCATAGACGCTGCGGAAGTCGGTGCTGAACTTCAGATCGCCGTCGTCCAGGTCGGTCAGCGAGGGCTGCGCGCCGTAGAAGCCGCCGTTCACCGGCTCGCCGAGGACCAGGACCGGGCCGGCGGTGCCGTGGTCGGTGCCCTCGTTGGCGTTGGCGTGCACGCGGCGGCCGAACTCGGTGTACAGCACCGTGACCACGTTCTTGCCATGCGGGCCGGCGGCGATGGCGTTCTGGAAGTCCGTGACCGCCTTGTCGACCTCGCCCCACAGCGTCGACTGCGTGCCCTTCTCGGCACTGTGCGTATCGAAGCCGCCCAGGCTGACGCTGTAGACCCGGGTCGGGACCGAGGCGTTGATGCACTCGGCGACGATGTCCAGCTGTTGAGCGAGCGCTGAGCTTTTCGCGGCCTTGGCGGCGCCCTTCGCGGCGCCCTTGGCCGCCTTGGCACCCTTCGCGCCCTTCGCGCCCGCGGCGCCGGCCGCCGACGCGAGCGCCGGGGTGAAGGTCTTGGCGACGGTGAACAGGTCGGCGACGTCGCGAGCGGCGTACGCCGCCACCGGCGAGTCCTGCGCCGACGGCTGCCCCAGACCGGTGAACCCGGCATCCAGCGGCCCGGACCCGGGCAGCCGGAACTGGCCGATCGGCAGCGAACTGCCCGCGGTCTTGGTGCCGCCGAGAAGCGGGGGCAGCGTCCCGCCCACAGAGATCGCCTTGAGCGCCCTGATCTGGTCGTCGGGCTGGGCGTCCAGCCAGCGGCCCAGCCAGCCCGAGCCGGTCGGCTCGCCCGGTGAGGCGGTCTGCCAGATGTCCATGGAGACGAAGTGGCTGTGGTTCGGCTGCGGATACCCGACGCCGCGCACGACCGCGCACAGCTTGCGCTGCCACATCTCGTGCAGGCCGGTCATCGCCGGGTTGAAGCCCAGGCCGTCGCCGAGGTCGAGGACCTGGCTCGCGCTGTAGGCCAGGTCGGGGCGGGAGGAGCTGTAGGCCGGGTCGGCGTACGGGATCACGGTGTTGAGGCCGTCGTTGCCGCCGTACAGCGTCACCAGCACCAGGACGCCCTGGCCGGCGGCCAGCGGCGCGTGCTGCGCGGCCGCGCCGAGCTGCGCGCCGGAGGTCTGTGGGCCGCCCGGCGTCAGCGCGGGGGCGCCGACCGGGTGGCCGTGCGAGCTGGAGCAGGCCGCCGCGAACGCGCCGGTGGACATGACGCCGGACAGCTCCAGGAAGCGGCGGCGGGTGACGGTGTCCATGATCGAGTCCTTAGTTTCCGTCGGGCGTCAGTTCGCGAGGTACTCCGGCGCGACGAGCGCCAGGGTGACCAGCTGCCGGGGGTCGGCGACCACCTCGGTGAGGGCGGCGGTGCTCCGGTCGCTGAAGGCGTCGACGCCGAGCAGGTGCGCGACGGCGTCGATGCGCTGCGACGGGCTGCTGTTCTGGACCTGCGACAGGTCGCCCTTGGTCACGGCCCACTCCGCGAAGACGAAGCGGGTCTGGGCCGCGGCCGTGGTCAGCCAGGCCGTGCCCTCGGGCCAGCCGCCGACGTTCGGCGGGTAGAAGGGCATCTGGCCCAGGCCGTTGAGGGCGGCGCGCAAGACCTGCGTGTCCGCGGAATTCGCGCTCGCGTCCACCTTTATATTCAGAGCCCTGAGAACGCCGACGATGTACTCGGTCGGCTGCTTCACCAAGGCGTAGCGCGCCTGCGGTCCGCGGAATACCGGGTCCAGGAACAGGGCCCGCAGGAGCGCGGTGACGTCGCGGTTCGGGCCGTAGGCGGCCAGCAGGCGGCCGGAGACGTCCGGCGGGATCGGGCCGGGCATGCCGAAGCGGTCCCAGAAGCGGCCGGTGACGAACTTCGGCGAGGCCGGCTGCTGCAGGATCCAGTCGACGAACGAGGCGTCGTCGAAGTCGGCGGTCTTCCCCAGGATGGTCTTGGGGGTGTCGTCGTGGAGCCTGGGGACGAGGGTCGCCTTGCCGTCGGCGTCCAGCCGCCAGCCGGTGAGGGCGCGGGCCCCGGCGCGGACGTCGTCCTCGGTGTAGGTGCCGACGCCGAGCGTGAACAGCTCCATCAGCTCGCGCGCCAGGTTCTCGTTCGGCGCCTTCAGGGTGTTGCCGGCGCTGTCCAGCCACAGCATCATCGCCGGGTCCCGCACCATCGCGTGGGCCAGCGCGCCGAAGTCGCCGCCGCCGAGCGTCCGCATGGTCTGGTTCTGCTGGAGCATGAAGCCGGGGCTCTTCACCTTCTGCACGGAGGTGGCGAAGTGCCCGTGCAGGAAGAAGGTGCGCTTCTCCACCAGCGGCTGGGTGACCGCGGCCATCCGCGCCAGCCACCACCCCACCATCCGGTAGTCGTCCGGCGCACTGCCCTGCTTGGGCACCTTCATCGCCGGGAAGTCCGGAATCGGCGTGGCGGCGGCGCCGGGATCGGCACCGGCCGGCGCCAGCAGCGCGGCCACGGTCGCCTCGTACCCGGCCTTGGCGGCGGCGTCGATCTCCGCCCCGCTCGCGCCGAACCCGGCCCGCCGCAGGAGATGCGCGACGGCGGATCTGTTCTGGTCGATGCTCACCCTGTCAGAATCGGGGCACGGGGCTAAACGGAGGGTAAGAAGACGGCATGTCCTCGGATGACGAGCCGAAGGAACCGGAGGAACCCTTCATACCGCTGGGTTCCGAACAACCACCCGACGAGCCCGCGACCGACGAGAACCTCGACGCCCACGCCGCGATAGCACGCTCACTGTCCCCGGCCGTTCCCGGCGCCCTGCGCAAGGAGGCCCGCGCCTTCTTCGACGGGGCGATGTACGCCTACACCGAAGGCGACCTCGCCGGCGCACGGCTGTCGTTCCTCGCGGTGGCCGCCGTCGGCGACCCCGACACCGCGCCGGCGGCGATGGTGTTCCTCGGCGTCATCGCCTTCCGGCGGCGCGACGCCGCTGAGGCTCGGATGTGGTTCGCGCGCGCGGCTTCGGGGGCTGATGCGCATTGGGCCCTGGTCGCCACGCAGGAGTTGCGGCGGTTGGGGTAGCGCACAAAGCAAAAAAGCAGCCCCCGACCCGACCGGGCCGAGGGCTGCTTTTTCAGAGCTCTGCTTCTCCTACTACTTCAGCAGGTTCCGCAGCACGTACTGCATGATCCCGCCGTTGCGGTAGTAGTCCGCCTCGCCGGGGGTGTCGATGCGCACGACCGCGTCGAACTCAATGTCCTGTCCCCCGGACGTAGCGGCCTTCACCTTCACCGTGCGCGGAGTGGTGCCACTGTTCAGCTCCTCCAGGCCGGTGATCTCGAAGGTCTCCTCACCGGTCAGGCCCAGCGACGCGGCGCTCTGGCCGGCCGGAAACTGCAGCGGGACGACGCCCATGCCGATCAGGTTGGAGCGGTGGATGCGCTCGTAGCTCTCGGCGACGACCGCCTTGACGCCCAGCAGCGCGGTGCCCTTGGCGGCCCAGTCGCGGGAGGAGCCCGAGCCGTACTCCTTGCCGGCCAGGACCACCAGCGGGATGCCCGCCTCCTGGTACGCCTGGGAGGCGTCGTAGATGGTGGTCTGCTCGCCGGTCAGCAGGTTCTTCGTGAAGCCGCCCTCGACGCCGTCCAGGAGCTGGTTGCGCAGGCGGATGTTCGCGAAGGTGCCGCGGATCATGACCTCGTGGTTGCCGCGGCGGGAGCCGTAGCTGTTGAAGTCGCGGGGGCCCACGCCGTGCTCGGCCAGGTACTTGCCGGCCGGGCTGTCGGCCTTGATGGAGCCGGCCGGGCTGATGTGGTCGGTGGTCACCGAGTCGCCGAGCTTGGCCAGGACGCGCGCGCCGTGGATGTCCGCCACCGGCGACGGCTCGGCGGCCATGCCCTCGAAGTACGGGGGCTTGCGGACGTAGGTGGAGTCCGCGTCCCACTCGAAGACGTTGCCGGTCGGGGTGGGCAGCGAGCGCCAGCGCTCGTCGCCGTGGAAGACGTCGGAGTAGTCCTTGGCGAACATCTCGGCGGTGATGGCGCCTTCGATGACGGTCTGGATCTCCTGCGTCGAGGGCCAGATGTCCTTCAGGAACACCGGGTTCTCGTCGCCGTCGTAGCCCAGGGGCTCGCTCTCGAAGTCGAAGTCCATGGTGCCCGCGATGGCGTAGGCGACGACCAGCGGCGGGGACGCGAGGTAGTTCATCTTCACGTCCGGGTTGATGCGGCCCTCGAAGTTGCGGTTGCCGGAGAGCACCGACACCACCGCGAGGTCCGCCTCGTTGACCGCCTTGCTGACCGGCTCCGGCAGCGGGCCGGAGTTGCCGATGCAGGTGACGCAGCCGTAGCCGACGAGGTTGAAGCCCAGCTTGTCCAGGTACGGGGTCAGGCCGGCGCGCTCGTAGTAGTCGGAGACGACCTTCGAGCCGGGCGCCAGGGTGGTCTTGACCCAGGGCTTGGCGTGCAGGCCCTTCTCCACCGCGTTCTTCGCCAGCAGCGCCGCGCCGATCATCACCTGCGGGTTCGAGGTGTTGGTGCAGGAGGTGATCGAGGCGATCACGACCGCGCCGTTGTCGATGGCGAACTGGGTGCCGTCCTCCATCGTCACCGAGGTGGGCTTGGTGCCCTGCGCGGCGTAGGTCGGCAGCACCTCGGCGAACTTGTCCTTGGCCTGGGACAGCGCCACCCGGTCCTGCGGGCGCTTGGGGCCGGCGATCGAGGGCACCACGGTGGCCAGGTCCAGCTCCAGGTACTCGGAGTAGGACGGCTCGCGGTCCGCGTCGTGCCACAGACCCTGGGCCTTGGCGTAGGCCTCCACCAGCGCCAGCTGCTCCGCGGAGCGGCCGGTGAGCTTCAGGTAGCTGATGGTCTCGTCGTCGATCGGGAAGATCGCACAGGTGGAGCCGAACTCCGGCGACATGTTGCCGATGGTCGCGCGGTTGGCCAGCGGGACGGCCGCGACGCCGGCGCCGTAGAACTCCACGAACTTGCCGACCACACCGTGCTTGCGGAGCATCTCGGTGATGGTGAGCACCAGGTCGGTGGCGGTGGCGCCGGGGGGCAGCTCGCCGTGCAGCTTGAATCCGACCACGCGCGGGATGAGCATGCTGACCGGCTGGCCGAGCATCGCGGCCTCGGCCTCGATGCCGCCCACGCCCCAGCCCAGCACGCCCAGGCCGTTGACCATGGTGGTGTGGCTGTCGGTGCCGACCAGGGTGTCGGGGTAGGCCTGGCCGTTGCGGTCGAACACGACCCGGGCCAGGTGCTCGATGTTCACCTGGTGCACGATGCCGGTGCCGGGCGGGACCACCTTGAACTCGTCGAAGGCGGTCTGGCCCCAGCGCAGGAACTGGTAGCGCTCGCGGTTGCGGCCGTACTCGATCTCGACGTTGCGCTCGAAGGCGTCCGGGCGGCCGAAGACGTCGGCGATCACCGAGTGGTCGATCACCAGCTCGGCCGGGGCCAGCGGGTTGATCTTCGCCGGGTCGCCGCCGAGCTCGGCCACGGCCTCGCGCATGGTGGCCAGGTCCACGACGCACGGCACGCCGGTGAAGTCCTGCATGATCACGCGCGCCGGCGTGAACTGGATCTCGGTGTCCGGCTCGGCGTTCGGGTCCCACTGGCCCAGCGCCTGGATCTGGGAAGCGGTGACGTTGGCCCCGTCCTCGGTGCGCAGGAGGTTCTCCAGCAGCACCTTCAGGCTGAAGGGGAGGCGCTCGGAGCCCTCGACGGCCCCGATGCGGAAGATCTCGTACGACTGCGCGCCCACCGCGAGGGTGTCGCGGGCGCCGAAGCTGTTCTTGGAGGTCATTGCCATGGCCCAGCTCTCGCTTGCGGAAAGTATCTCGACATCAAGAGACTCTAGTGGGTGCCGCCGTGCTTCACCAACCCGGGGGGGCGCTCCCGTGTGAGCACGCTCACCCGGGTGGCCGCTGGCTGGAACGAGCGGCCCCGGTGACAATCGTCCCAATGGACGACATCACCAGCACCCCGACAGCCGCCTCGAAGGTCCTGCGCACCACGTTCCCGGCCGCCGTCCCGGCGACCGGTTTCGTGCGCGCCACCCGCGAGCTGCTCGCGCCGCACGGCTTCCATGCCGCCAACACCCTCCCGCTGATCGCAACCTGCCGCGACGAGCTCGCGGTCACCATCACCGCCCGGCTGCAGGACGCCTGGGGCGCCGGCTTCAACATGGCCGGGCTGGCCGGGATGATCGTCCTGGGCCGCACCGGCGTGCTGGCCGCCTCGGGCCACGCCCCGGTCGAGGACGGCGTCCGCCGCTTCGTGCTGGTGGCGCTGCCGCACATAGGGATCGACTCCCAGGGCGTGATCGGCAACGTGGAGCGCCCCGGCGTCCCCGGCGTCTCGCACACCTGCGGCGCCCTGATGGCCCTGCACGACGAGCTGCGCGGCGACAACGCCCCGACCGGCGACTACCCCTTCCTGGACGTCGCCGACCCGGAGCAGGGCATGCTCCGCGACCGGATCCCGCCGTTCCTGCCCGAGGGCGAGCTGCCGGACCTGGCCGGGCTCACCCGGATCGTGCGCGACGTCATCACCGCCGACACGCACAAGGTGATCGGCGTGCTGCGGGAGGGATCGGCGCAGCCGGCGCACGTGGCGGTGTTCACCGGGATCCACATCAACGGCCCCGGCGGGACCGAGTACGTGGAGCCCGGGGAGTGCTACCTGGACCTGGGAGCCGACCAACCGCAGATCGACCTGGTCATCGACTGACCGAACGCAGTGACGCGGCACCGCGACGACGCCGTGGAGCAGGAGCGGGCGGCCCACTGATCACCGAATTCACCTGATCACCGAATTCACCAGTGGCCCGCCCGCGACGGCGGCGGCCGGGGGTCCGTGGCCGCCGCACCGTATCTACTACTACCGCACCCCGTAGGCCGAGGTCACGGCCAGGTGCGGCTTCCGTGTGCAACCCCCCGCGCGTCCGAGCGCATCAGGTGACTGTCCGGACACCTGATTACGGAGGGGGAAGCCTATGGCGAAGCCTGACCGCGACGCCGAGTTCACCGAGTACGTCAGCGCGCGCCAAGCCTGGCTGCGCCGGGTCGCCTTCCTGCTGTGCGGGGACTGGCACCGGGCCGACGACCTGGTCCAGAGCGCGATCACCAAGCTCTACGCGTACTGGCACAAGGCCCGCCGCGCCGACAACCTCGACGGCTACGCACGCCGCACCCTGGTCAACACCTACCTGGCCGAGCAGCGGTCCGGCTGGGCGAAGTGGACGATCCTGCACCGCTTCGGCGGCGGCGAGACCGCCCCCGACGCCGACCCCGACCGGGCCGCCCTCACCGGCGACCTGGACCTGGGGCTGGACCTCAAGACCGCGCTGGCCAAACTCCCGCCGCGCCAGCGCGCGACGGTGGTGCTGCGCTTCTACTGCGACATGTCGGTCGAGCAGACCGCCCAGGTCATGGGCTGCTCGACGGGCAACGTGAAGAGCCAGTCCTCCCGGGGCCTGGCGAACCTGCGCTCCCTCCTCGATCCGAACCTGATCCCCGTCATGGAGGCGAACTGATGACGCACGACCTGAAGACCTCGCTCGACGACCTCGCGGAGGCCGAGTACGCCGGCGCCCCGCTCAGCACCGTCGACATCGGCCGGGCCCGCGCCGAAGGCCGGCGCCGGATGCGCACCGCGCGGCTGGCGCCGGTCGGCGGCGGCGTCGCGGTGGTCGCGGCCTGCGCGCTGGTGGTGAACGGGCTGGGCGGCGCCTCGCCGGCGAAGCCGAACGCCCCGCAGACCCGCCCGGCGGCCGAACGGGCGTTCACCGGCACGGACCCGCTGCCGGCGATCGCGAAGTTCGGCTGGCTCCCCGACGGCTTCCAGACCACAGGCCGCTCGGCCGGGGCCGACTACGGCGACAGCGTGACCGCGAGCACCAAGCCGCTCCCGGCCTCCGGCGACATGCCCGCGGGGGTGCCGATGCTGGCGCTGACCAAGTCAGCCACGGAACCGACACCGATCGCGACCGAGACCAAGGCGCCGGCGAGTGTCACCGGGAGCCCGAAGGCCTTCTTCATCATCACTCCCGGCGACAGTTCCGCGATTCCGCCGGAGGTGAGGCTGGCGTGGCAGACCGCGTCCGGGTCCTGGTTCATCCTCAGTGGCGACTACCAGGCCCACGGGGACGAGCTGAAGGCACAGCTGCTGAAAGTCGCGGACTCCACGACCGCCGAGGACTCCGAGGTGGCCCTGCCGATCCACGTCGAGGGCCTGCCGGCGGGTGTCACCCTCGGCGAGGCCATGTTGAACGACCCGGTGACCGTCGGCACCGACGGTTTCACCATGGGCTTGTCCTACCACTCCGGGAACGCCGGCCCCGGGACCGGCCACTACTTCACCATCTCGGTCACGCCGACCGGCCAGCAGAACCCGAAGCTGAGCCAGGGGCCCGACCCCGACGCCGTGGCCAAGGCCGGGATCAAGGTGGTTCAGGCGGTCCCGACCCCCGACAGCTGCAAGGACTCCGAGGGGCTGCACATCTGCGTACAGGACGACCCGAAGCAGTCCGGCCCGGATCCCCTGGCGTCCGTCGGCGGCGCGCAGGGGCTGCTGAACCGGATCACCTCGCTCGGCACGAACCCGGCGAACTGGACGACTCATGTCGTGAACTGAGACGCCAAAGTGATCGTCAGCTGAGATTCACCCTATGAGAAATCCCACGTAGGAAACATGTATCAGGGCGCTTCGCCCCGGCTCTATGCGACAGCGCCGGGGCGGGGCGCATGCCAGTCCCGCCACACGGCCACCAAGCGGATCGCCGCGGTGATCACCACCGACCCGGCCGCGGCGAGGTACACCTGCACGGTGACTCCGTGCCCCTCCAGCAAGCCGAACAGCTGCGCCCCGACGAACGCCGGCACCGCGTACAGCTCCCGCTGCAAAACCATCGGCACCTCGTTCACCAGCACATCCCGGACCACTCCGCCGCCGACCGCGGTCAGCGTGCCGAGCAGCGCGGCCTGGAAGACCGGCAGATGGTAATCCAATGCTTTGAGAGTTCCGGAGACTGCGAACAAGCCGAGGGTCAACGCATCGGCGACCACTGCGACGCGGTCATAGCGGACGCCCCTTGCGCGCACTTCCTCCATTGCCGATTTCAGTTTCGAATCACTCATTCGGCGGCTGGTCACCAGGAGCACCACGGCCGTCGCTCCGAGTGCCGTGGCGAAATAGCGCCAGTTGGCGATCGCGGCCACCGGGGTGGCCCCGATCAGGGCATCCCGGATCATCCCTCCTCCGAGTGATGACGCGACCGCGATGACGAGGATGCCTACCAGATCAAGGCCCTTGCGCAGACCCGCGAAAGCCCCCGCGACGGCCGCGGCGAAGACCCCGAGGAGGTCGAGAAGAACCGGAAGATGAGGATTGGCGACCATGATGTCTGGGAATGTACCCGGTTCAAGGCGGGACGGTTGCTCCTGCGGGGGATCACAGAACCGACATCCCACAACTGGACGGCGTACGACAAATGACCGACAACCCTTGCTGTCCGGGCGACCTCATCCGTTTCCCGTACCCGATCGGCGTGTCGATGCAGTACGGTCTAGCTGGCAGCACTCGTCGAAGGGAGGTCCGCTCGTGACTGAGCTCCGCGTCATGGCCGTCACCAGCGACGGTCAGCGACTTGTGCTGCGCTCTAACGACGGTCAGGAATTCCATCTGACCATCGACGAGCGTCTTCGGGCCGCGGTGCGCGGCGATCGGGCCCGGCTGGGCCAGATCGAGATAGAGGCAGAGGGGCAGCTGCGCCCGCGGGACATCCAGGCCCGCATCCGCGCCGGCGCCACCGCGCAGGAGGTCGCCGACGCCTGCGGCATCTCCGTGGAGCGCATCCGCCGGTTCGAGGGACCGATCCTCGCCGAGCGCGCCTTCATGGCGGAAAAGGCTCAGAACACGCAGGTACGCCGCCAGGGCGAGAACCACGGGCAGAAGCTCGGGGAGATCGTCGGCGAGCGGCTGGCCAAGCGCGGCGCCGAGGACCCGGCCGCCGTGCGCTGGGACTCCTGGCGGCGCGACGAAGGCACGTGGACCGTCCAGGCCGTCTACAAGATCTCCGGGGAGACCTACGAGGCGCTGTGGGCCTTCGACCCGCCGCGCCGGCTGGTGACGCCCGAGGACGACGAGGCGCGCCTGCTGTCCTCCGACGCCGCCGCGCTCGCCGACTCCCAGCCGATGTTCCCCTTCGTCGCCGCCTCGGTGCTCTCCGGCGGGACCGTGGTGCCGGGCCCGGCGCCCAGCAGCAACGGCTCCTCGGCCGGCGGCTCGCTGGTGCACCTGGAGGCCCGCCGGCGCCCGGCGGAGAGCTCCTCGAACGGCTCCGGCTCGGCGATGGAGCGCGAACGGGAGCGGGAACGCGAGCGCGAGCGCACGGCCGCCGAGCGGACCGCGTCGGTGGAACGGCACCCGTCTTCGATGCCCGCGTCGGCTTCGGCGTCCGCCGCGGCCTCGGGGGCCGTGTCGGCCCAGGCCGCCGCCAACGGCACCGCGGGCGTGCAGGGCATCCCGGGCCCGGCCTCCGCCCCCGACGAGGACTTCGACTTCCTGGACGCCTCCGACAGCCGGGCCCCGGCGCCGATCGCCGCGGTGGCCGGGCAGTCGGCGGGCTCAGCCTTCGACGACGCGATCTTCGGCCCGCGCACCATCTCCCCGCACCGGGAGCGGATGGTCGGCACCACCGACCGCCAGGCCGAGGCCGACGGCGTGCGGCCGGGCCGGCGGGCCACGGTGCCGTCGTGGGACGAGATCGTCTTCGGCTCGCGCCGCGGCAAGCAGAAGGGCCGCGACTGAGGGGTTCGCCCCTCGGCACTGGATCTTCAACCGGTGGCCCGGTCTCGCCCGTCGAGACCGGGCCACTTTCCGGTCTTTGGCTTTTGGCCGGCCGCCGTCCGGTGTGATCGACTTTCCATCATGGAAGTGACGCGCGAGGACGGTCTGTTCATCAGCGACGACCCGGCCCTGGTCGACGCCGGCAAGGTCTACCGCTGGATCTCCGAGGAGTCCTGGTGGGGCGTGGGGCGCCCGCGCGAGGCCGTCGAACGCTCGCTGGCGGGCTCGCACGTCTACGGGGTCTACGCCGACCGGGAGACCATGGTCGGCCTCACGCGGGTGGTCACCGACCACGCGACCTTCGCATACTTCTGCGACGTCTACGTCGACGAGGCCTACCGGGGCAAGGGCGTCGGGCCGTGGCTGTCGCGGGAGATCGTGGCGGACCTGAAGGCGATCGGGATCAACCGGTTCCTGCTGGCGACCAAGGACAAGCACTCGACGTACGCCAAGGCCGGATTCGTGCCCGTGGCCCGCCCGCAGTCGTGGATGGAGATCGACGAGCGGGCCACGAAGCCGGGGCCGACGGACTAGCGCCGAAGGATCAGAACCAGGTCGCGCAGTGGGGCGGGACCGCGGTCTTGAACATCCGGTCGGCGAGCGCCAGCGCACCGGCCTTCTCCTCGGTGACCTCGCCGACGCGGCCCAGCGCGGTCGCCGCGTGGTGGCCGAAGTAGAGCGCGCCGAGGGTCTGGACCGGCAGGGTCAGGTCCGGGCTCTCAGTGGTGCGCTTCACCGAGGCACCGCTCGGACCGCCTTCGAGGGCGTACACGCCTTCGGCGTGGCCCGCGGGGTCGGTTACGGCCAGGACCAGCCGGCCCTCGCTCTCGTAGGTGCGCGCCTGCAGCGCCGCCACGACGTCGATCACGCGGGCCCACAGGACGTCGTAGCGCTCCGTCTCGCGTGCCATCCGCGGGTTGGCCATCAGGTGGCGCCAGCTGTCGTCGGCCGGGAACCTGCGGACCTCGAACGTGGTGATCCAGTCCTGCTCCCACAGGAACTGGAGCAGCCGGACGCGGGCCACCGGGTCCTCGGCGACGAAGTACGCCGTTGCCTGGTCGTCGGCGACGAAGCCCGACCAGTCGCCTCCCTTGACCGAGTAGCAGGCGGTGCCGCGCACCGTCCCGGACTCGTCCCGGTACAGCGCGAAAAGCTGATCCTTATCGGTCGGCTTGCCGTCGGGGGTCAGCAGCCCCGCTTCGCGCTCCCACCACTGGTTGCGGCGCTCGACCGCGCCGGGCGTCGCGACCCGCAGACGGTCGTAGACGGCCGGGGCCTCCTGGAGCCACTCGGTGGCCGAGGCGTAGTCCACTGTGCCCGGCAGCGGCCGCTCCAGGGCGCAGCGCCGGCTGTCGAAGCGGTAGCAGACCTCGTCGGTGGCGTGGCCGTAGCCGAAGCGGCCGTAGATCGGCCACTCGGCGGGGATCAGGATCGACAGCGGCTCGCCGGCGTCCGCGGACTGCCGCAGGGACGCGGCCATCATCGAGGACAGGATGCCGCGCCGGCGGTGCGACTGCGCGACGCTGACCGAGGAGACCGCCGTGGCCGGGATCGCGGCGCCGCCGGGGACCGTCACGGTGTTCTCGTAGTTCGCGAACGTACCGACGACGCGGTCGCCGTCGTAGGCCGCGATCATCCGGCCGGCGGCGATGTCGGCGGCGAACAGCTGGCGGCGGTAGGCGCCGCGGCCCCGGTCGCCGGGGCGGCTGAAGGCGACGTCGACGGCGTCGCTGAAGGCATCGCTGTAGCCGTCGCCGACCTTGATCTTGATGGGCATGGGGGCAGGCTACGCACAGGCCGCGCGAGCCTGCCACCGAATATGCGCTCAGGATACGCGCTCAGGCGAGCAGGCCGCTCCCGAAGTGGTCGGAGGCGTCCTTCACGCCCGGCAGCACGAAGAAGTAGCCGCCGCCGACCGGCGAGATGTAGTCCACCAGCGGCTCGTCGATCAGCTTGGTCTGCACGAACTCGAACTGCCGCTGGATGTCCTGCTGGTAGGCGACGAAGGCCAGGCCCATGTCGAGGTCGCCGACGTTGTCGAAGCCGCGGTCGTAGTTGTAGCCGCGCCGCAGGATCCGGTTCCGGTCGGTCTCCGGCGTGCGCGGGTTGGCCAGCCGGATATGCGCGTCCAGCGGGATGTTGGCGCCCTTGGGGTCCTTCGCGTACTGCGGGATGTCGGTCTGCGCGCCGCCGTCCAGCGGGGCTCCGGTGTCCCGGCGGCGGCCGATCATCTTCTCCTGCTCCAGCAGCGAGACCCGGTCCCAGAACTCGACGAGCATCCGGATCCGGCGCACCACCTGGTAGCTGCCGCCGGCGGTCCAGGCCGGCTCCGGGCCGCCGGGCCGCACCCAGACCAGGTAGTCGAACTCGTGCTCGGTGGCCGGGTTGGCGATGCCGTCGTGGAAGCCGAGCAGGTTGCGCTGCGCGCCGGTGGGGCGCGGGTCGTTGGCCCAGCCGTCGATGCGGTACTTCAGCTGCATGCCGGCGCGGGTGTGCTTGGCGATGTCCCGGATGGCGTGGACGACGGTGTCCTGGCTGTCGGCGCAGATCTGCAGCGACAGGTCGCCGTGGCACTCGGCCGGGTTCAGGTTGTCGTTCGGGAACGTCTTCATCGGCGTGAGCCGCGCCGGCTTCTTGTCCGCGAGGCCGTAGCGGCCGTCGAACAGCGAGGCGCCGACCGCGAGGGTGAAGGTGAGGCCGTCGGAGGGCACCGTCGGCCCGAGGATGCCGCTGTCCGACGGCGGCGCACCGACCCCGAGGTCCGGCGGGTTGCCGCCGGCGGTGAGGAAGCGGGCCCGCTCGGTGAGGGTCTGGAACAGGGCGGTGAGCTCACCCTTGTCGGCGGCGATGACGTCGAACACGGCGAGCGTCATGTGCTTCTGCGCCGGCGTGGTGACGCCCTGCTGGTGCGCGCCGTGGAAGGGCAGCGCGCGGCCGGAGCCGGTGCCGGACGCGGCGGCCGGGGCGGCGTCGGCGGCGGCCTTGTTCATCGCGAAGCCGGTGGCGCCGACCACGGCCGCGCCCGCGACACCCGCCGCCGCGCCCTTGAGCATCGCGCGGCGGGCGAAGGCGGTGTGGTCGAAGGGGCAGGTGGCGGGCTGCGCCGGGGTGGCGGCGGTGGCTGCGGCGGCCGGGGCGGCGGCAACCGGCTGCGGCTCGGCGGCGGCGTCAGGCGTCTGGTTCTGCTCGGTCATCTCAAAGCTCTCGTCTACAGAAATCAGCGGCGGGCGGCGGGGGCCAGGCTCCGCTCACGTCGCCTTCCGGATCTCCAGCAGGTCCGGCACCACCGACAGCTGCTCCAGCAGCTCCCCCAGCGTCCCGTTCAGCTTCTGGCGCGCGGCCGGGTCCAGCTGCGCCACCGGGGTCCAGGTGCCGTCCGGCTGCTTGGCGGCGTCCACCGCGGTGCCGAAGCGGTCCAGCCAGGCGTCGATCTGCGTCAGTCCCTGCGGGTCGCGGGCCTGGACCAGGGGCCTGATCACGGTCAGGACCTCGCGGGTGCCGGCCAGGTTCGCGTCGGCGGTGGCCAGGGTGGTGCCGCTGCCGTAGTCGGCGTCGCCGGTGAGCTGGAACTGCAGGGTGTTCTCGAGGATCTCGTGCGCGCGCAGCGGCAGGTCGCTGGGGTCGAAGTCCTGCTTAGGCCAGTCGCCGATGAGGCCGTGGACGTCGCTGTCCAACTGGTCGGCGACCGGGGCCAGGCTCGCCGCCGCCTCGCCGTGCCACAGGCCGTACTCCAGGCGGTGGAAGCCGGTGAAGTCCTTGTCCTGGGTCTTGTCGGGCAGGCCGTCGGCGCGGCCGTCGATCTTGGCGTCCCAGTCCTGGAAGGTGCCGTACGCGGCGCCGAGGCGGTTGTACGCCAGGTGCGCGGTGAGCCAGTCCTGCTTGGCCTTGGCCAGGTCGCCGGAGTCCACGTCCTGCTTCAGCGTGTCGGTGTAGCCGGCCAGCTCGTTCAGGTGGTCGGTGACGTAGGCGCGGTACTGCTGCAGCGGGGCGTCCAGGTCCTTGTCGGTGATCGGCACGACCGCGGTGCCGGAGCCGCCGCTGCCGGTGGCGCGCTTGGCCGCGGAGGTGACCGCGTCCTTGCCGTTCGGGACGCAGCGCCAGGCGTACGTGCCGGTGCCGATGGTCGCGGTCAGCGGCCGGGTGGTGCCCGGCGCCAGGCCCTCGATCTCGCCGTAGACGGCGCTGGTCGAGGGGTCCAGCAGGTACACCTCGGCGGCCACGTCGCCGGTGTTCTTCATCTGGAACGTGTGCTCGCCGGTGGTCAGGCCGTCGAAGCCCTTGCCGCAGGACGCCGCCGAGACCTCGATGGTCTGCGCGCCCTTGGTGCCCGAGCCCGGTCCGACGGCGACGATCACCGCGACCGCCGCCACCGCCGGGACGGCGATCACCGCGGTGCCCAGCACCCAGCGTGGGGCCGGCTTGCGGGCCTGGGCCGGGGCCGGAGCCGAGGCGGGAGCAGGGGCCGGGGCCGCGGCCGAAGCAGAGGCCGGAGCCGAGGCGGCCGGGGTGGCAGCCGGTTCAGCGGCTTCAGGGGTCTGAGCCGGCGCGGCCGCCTCGGCGGTCTTGGGAGCGGTGTCGGGAGCGGTCTGAGGAACGCTCGTGGGAGCCGGGCGGACCGCCACAGTCGCCGGCCGCAGGTAGAAGAACATCACCGGCGCCAGGTACGCCACGTACCCGACCACCGCCAGCCACGTCATCTTCGGCGTCAGGTTCAGCGTCCCGGCGACCAGCTGCGCGTACCACGCGTTCGGGTCCAGGTGCACGGTCAGGTCCCAGGCGTAGGACGTGAACCCGCCGACCACGCCGCTCTCCTGCAGGTCGGTCAGCCCGTAGGCGAGCACGCCGGCCGCGATGACCACCAGCACGAACCCGGTGACCTTGAAGAACCGCGCCAGGTTCAGCTTCAGCGCCCGGTGGTACAGGCCCCAGCACAGCAGCGCGGCGACCGCGATGCCGGCGACCGCGCCGACCGCCGGACCGCTCTTGTCGTGCGCGGTCTGGGCCGTGGTCCACAGGAACAGCGCGGTCTCCAAGCCCTCGCGCGCCACCGCGGCGAACGCCGTGAAGACCAGCATCCCGGCGCTGGCCCCGAGCGCGGCGGCCAGCTTGGCCTTCAGGTCGCCCGACATCGAGGCGCTGGCCCGGCGCATCCAGAACACCATCGTGGTGACGAACGCGACCGCCAGCAGCGCCATCGCGCCGCCGAACACGTCCTGCGCCTTGGGCGGCAGGTGCGCGGAGGTGAAGGTGAGCACGGCGGCGAACGACAGGCTCAGCGCGGCCGCCGCGGCCACGCCCAGCCACACCGAGCCGGCCCGGTCCTTGCGGCCGGCCTTGGCCAGCGACGCCAGCAGGATGGAAACGACGAGCCCGGCTTCCAATCCCTCTCGGAGTCCGATCAGGAAACTCGGGAAGGCATCCGACAGCACCGCGCCCCGCCCCTTCTGGGCCCGCCGGGAAGACCGGGTCCACTAAGAAATTAGGTTCGCCTTAGTGAAGTAAGGCATGCCTAAATTAGCAGCGGGGCGCCGGGGTCGGTCAACACCACCGGTCCGATGAGCTGGTGAGCTGTGTCTCACACCGGAAGATCAGAACCGCGAGGGGCGTCTCAGAGCCCGCCGGTGGCCACGGGCCGTGACGGGTCGGACGACCAGCCGCTCCATGAGCCCTCGTACAACGCCACCGTCTCCGGGTCGATCCCGGCCACGGCCATCGCCAGGATCTCGTGCGTCGCGGTGACCCCGGAGCCGCAATAGACCGCGACCTCTCCGGCGTGCTCCGGGGTGACGCCCAGCCCGGCGAACCGCTCGGCCAGCGCCCCGGGCGCCAGGAACCGGCCGTCGGCGGCCACGTTCTCGGCGGTCGGCGCCGAGGCCGCGCCCGGGACGTGCCCCGCGGCCGGGTCGATCGGCTCGGTCTGGCCGCGGTAGCGCGCGCCGGCGCGGGCGTCGAGCAGGGTCCCGTGCGCGGCCACCGCGGCGGCGCCGTCGTGGTCCAGGACGGTGAACACCCCGGCCCCGGACGCCCGGAAATCGCCCTCGGCGGCCCGGGTCTGCGGCTCGCCCTCCTCGACCGCGCGGCCGGCCGCGCGCCAGGCGGCGAAGCCGCCGTCGAGCACCCGGACGTCCGGGTGGCCGTGGTGGCGCAGCAGCCACCAGGCGCGGGCGGCCTGGGTGCTGTCGCCGTCGTCGTACACGACGACCGGCAGGTCGGCCCGCACGCCGGCGGCCCGCATCGCGGCGGCGAAGCGCTCCGGGTCCGGCAGCGGGTGCCGGCCCCGGGGCCCGACCGGCGCCTCGGGGTGCTCGGCC
The DNA here is from genome assembly GCF_041260665.1 of Catenulispora sp. GP43. Lineage (NCBI taxonomy): Bacteria > Bacillati > Actinomycetota > Actinomycetes > Catenulisporales > Catenulisporaceae > Catenulispora > Catenulispora sp. GP43. Next base: position 183,349 of record NZ_JBGCCT010000009.1, read on the forward strand.
AGGTCCTGGTCGAGACTGACGTAGCGCGCGCCGGGGATGTGCCCCGCCAGATACACCCCGTGCCCGTACTCGCTCGGCTCGCCGAGCTTCCAGCGGATGTCGATCAGGATCGGCGCGGTGCCGCAGGCGAGGTCCGCGGCGAGCTGATCGGCGTCGATCAGCGGGGAGGAGGGGGCTTGGCGCATGGGCGACATCCTGGCACTGTTCCGGGCCCGGATCTACAAGCCGGAAGCCCCGTCCGGTCCGAACACGAGCAGCGGGATCTCCTGCTCGGCCGCGGACAGCGAGCCGTGCATGCCCAGCAGCCGGGACTCCAGCTTCTCCCGGCGCGTGGCGACCACGGCCCAGTCCTCCAGCAGCGCCGCGACCACGTCGCCGATGCGCGGCGCGAGCCGGTCGTCCACGCTCTCCGGCGGGCCGAACCAGCCCTCGTAGACGGCCTCCTGGCGGGAGCGCACCACCGCCACGTCCTCCAGCGCCTCGCGCCAGATCTGGAGCACGTCGCGCGCCGCGCCGGGCTTGGCGTAGACGTGCCGGGCCCGGCCCTCGCCGCCCAGCAGCCGGACGCCGACCTGGAGCTCGGGGTCCTCGTCCACGTCGACGCGCCGGTCGGCGGGGACGTCGACCATGCCGTGGTCGGCGGTGACGTAGAGCGCGGTGCCGGCCGGGAGCCGGTCGACGAGCTCGCGGACCGTGGCGTCGACCACGGCCAGCTGCTGCCGCCAGCTCTCGGAGTCCACGCCGTTGAGGTGGCCGGCCGCGTCGAGGTCGGCGTAGTAGAGGTACACCAGCGCCCGGGCGTCGCGGTCGGCGGCGTCCCGGAGCGCGTCCAGCGCGCCGGCCACCCGGTTGGGCAGCGACTCGGCGCCGGTGAAGGCGCCGCCGCGCAGCACCGAGCGGGTCAGCCCGGATTCCTGGAAGCGGGCCGCGGTGACCTGGGTGACCTCGATGCCCTCGCGCTCGGCACGCTCGAAGACGGTCTCGTGCGGCTGCCATTCGACCGGGTCCACCGGCACGTCCCAGCGCAGCAGGTTGATCATCTGCGAGGTGCCCGGGACCAGCACCCGGTAGCCGAGCATGCCACTGGCCCCGGAGGGCAGGCCGGTGCCCAGCGAGCCGATGCTGGCCGCGGTGGTGGAGGGGAAGCCGGCGGTCAGGTCGCGGCCGGCCCGCAGGGCCCGGGCCAGGAACGGCGCGACCTCGGCGTTGCGCTCGATGAGCCGGGCGCCCATGCCGTCCACCAGGAAGACGCAGGCGCGGCGGGTCGGGGCCAGGCCCAGCGGGTTCGGCGAGCCCGGCACCCCGAGCGCGGCCAGGACCGCCGGGAGCAGGTCGGACAGGGCGCCGCGGCCGTAGGCGGGCAGGACGATCTCGGAGCCGGCGGGGCCGGAGGCGGCGGGCAGGATCACGCGGCTCGGCGCCTCTAGCGCCCGGTCCGGGCGCCGGCCTCGGTGACCACGTCGGTCAGCGCGCGGGCGAAGGAGAGCGTCTCGGCGACCGCGTCGGCGCCGTCGGCCTCGGCCGAGACCCGGATCATCACGTCGTCGGCGGTGGCGGTGCCGGTGTAGCCGTGGTCGGCGTCGCAGTGCGGGTCGCCGCAGTTGGCCGGCTCCAGGTCCAGCCGGCTCACCACGCCCCAGCCGATGGTCAGGACCACCTCGCGCGGCGGGGTGCCGGGCTTGTGGTTGGCCGGGTCCTCCACGACCCGGCTGACCACCACCGAGGAGATGCGGTGCAGCGGCACGGTCTCGGTGGAGGTGGTGGCGTAGGCCTTGGCCCCGGCCGCGGACTCCGGCGAGCCGGGCGGCACCGGCGCCATCGGGTCGTCCGAGCCGTACTCGTCGGTGTGCCCGGCGATCAGCCGCGTCGGGGTCACGGCCAGCACGGTGACGTGCCGGCGCACCTCGTCGGCGTCGAAGGTGGTCTCCTGGTGCACGAGGTGGCCGAGCACCACCTCGGAGCCGACCGCGTCCTCCACCGCTTCGGCCACCAGCGCGGGGTAGTAGCCGCTGCGCTCGATGGCGGCGATGAGGTTCGACGAGGAAGGCGGCTTCGCGTTGGGCATAAGTCCATCCTGACACTTGCGGGCCCGGCTGCGGGCCTCATGCCCCACGGAAGCGTGACGGGCGGGGGCGTTATCTCCCGATTACGCGGGCCGATCGCTGTGAGCGGACACCGTCTCAGCGTCTCAGCTTCCCGGGGACAGTACCGCGTCCCAGCCGACCCGGGGGTCCTTGCCGTAGTCGGCCAGAAAACCGGTCCGCAGGCCGGAATACGTGCCGGAGGCGCCGAGCAGCTTCATGTCCTGCTGGTCGAGCGCCGTCGCCGCGCCGTGGTTGTTCGCGGCGAAGCCCGGGAAGTTCCAGCCCCCGACGTGCTAGAACACCCCGCGAGCGCCACGCCCGCCAGTGCCAGCCCGGCCACCGCCTTGATCCTCATCGGTCCTCCCCGGCGTTCGGCATATCCGTGATCTCGGACGTGCGACCGGCCATGAGGTTGCTTCCCGTACGCCCTCCTGCACCGAGGTGTCGGAGTGACGCGCAACAATAGGGCGTCACCCGCATCGCCGCGCGAGAAGCAGGAGCCGCACGAAGATGGCACGCCGCAGCACCACCCCCGAGCCCGACGAGGATTTCGAAGAGCGCATCATCGACGTCGACGTCGCCGACGAGCTCTCCGACTCGTACCGGGAGTACGCGTACTCGGTCATCTACTCGCGCGCCCTGCCCGACGCGCGCGACGGACTCAAGCCGGTCCACCGCCGCATCCTGTTCCAGATGAACGACATGGGCCTGCGGCCGGACCGCGGGTACGTCAAGAGCGCACGCGTCGTCGGCGACGTGATGGGCAAGCTGCACCCGCACTCGGACACCGCGATCTACGACTCGCTGGTGCGCATGGCGCAGTCCTGGGCGATGCGCATCCCGCTGGTCGACGGTCACGGCAACTTCGGCTCGCTCGGCGGCGACGACCCGCCGGCCGCCATGCGGTACACCGAGGCCCGGCTGTCGCCCGCGGCGATGATAATGACCGACTCCATCGACGAGGACACGGTCGAGTTCACGCCGAACTACGACGGCCAGGAGCTGGAGCCCCAGGTCCTGCCCTCGGCGTTCCCGAACCTGCTGGTGAACGGCGCGGCCGGGATCGCGGTCGGCATGGCCACCAACATGGCGCCGCACAACCTCGGCGAGGTGGTGGCCGCCGCCCGGCACCTGATCAAGCACCCGGACGCCACCCTGGCCGACCTGATGCGCTTCGTCCCAGGCCCGGACCTGCCCACCGGCGGCCAGATCATCGGCGAGCAGGGCATCCGGGACGCCTACGAGACCGGCCGCGGCGTGTTCAAGATGCGCGCCACCGCCAAGATCGAGAAGGTCACCGCGCGCCGCGAGGGCATCGTGGTCACCGAGCTGCCCTTCAACACCGGCCCGGAGAAGGTGATCGCCAAGGTCAAGGAGCTGGTGCAGGCCAAGAAGATCCAGGGCATCACCGACCTGAAGGACCTCTCGGACCGGTTCAACGGCCTGAAGCTGGTCATCGAGATCAAGGCCGGGTTCAACCCCGAGGCGGTCCTGGAGCAGCTGTACAAGCTCACGCCGCTGGAGGAGTCCTTCGGCATCAACAACGTGGCGCTGGTCGACGGCCAGCCGCTGACGCTGGGCCTGAAGGAGCTGCTGGAGGTCTACCTGGACCACCGCTTCGAGGTGGTCCGGCGGCGCACCGAGTTCCGCCGCACCAAGCGGATGGACCGGCTGCACCTGGTCGAAGGCCTGCTGATCGCGCTTATCGACATCGACCGGGTGATCCGCATCATCCGCGAGAGCGACGACGCGGCGGCGGCCAAGGAAAACCTGATGGCCGCGTTCGCGCTGTCGGACAAGCAGGCCACGTACATCCTGGACACCCCGCTGCGCCGCCTGACCCGCTTCGACTCCCTGGAGCTGGAGTCCGAGCGGGACAAGCTGACCGGCGAGATCAGGGACCTGACGGCGATCCTGGAGTCCGACACCCTGTTGCGCAAGGTGGTCTCCGACGAGCTGGCCGCCATCTCCAAGCAGTTCGCCACCCCGCGCCGCAGCGTGCTGGTCGAGGGCGCGCTGCCGGTGTTCGAGGCCCGGCCGCTGGAGATCAGCGACGACCCGGTGGTGGTCCTGCTGTCGGCCACCGGCCTGCTGGCCCGCACCGCCTCCGGCGCGACGAAGATCGGCACCGGCGGCGAGCGCGGCAAGAACGACGCCGTCGCCTCGCTCGTGACCTCGACGATAAGGGGCGAGGTCGGCGCGGTGACCACGGCCGGCCGGCTGATCCGGTTCCCGGTGATCGACCTGCCGGTGCTGCCGGAGGCGGCCGCGAAGGCGGCGCCGAGCCTGGCCGGCGGCGCCCCGGTGTCGGAGTTCGTCCGGCTGGACGAGGACGAGCGCGTGCTGTGCCTGTGCTCGCTGAACGCCGAGTCCCCCGGCCTGGCGCTGGGCACGCTCCAGGGCGTGGTCAAGCGGGTGGTCCCGGACTATCCGAGGAACCGCGACACCTTCGAGGTGATCACGCTCAAGGACGGCGACACCCTGATCGGCGCCACCGAGCTGCGCACCGGCGAGGAGGAGCTGGTCTTCATCACCGACGACGCGCAGCTCCTGAAGTACTCGGCCGCGCTGGTCCGCCCGCAGGGCTGCCCGGCCGGCGGCATGGCCGGCATCACGCTGGGCGACGACGCCTCGGTGATCTTCTTCGGCGCGGTCGACCCCGGCCACGACGGCCTGGTGGTCACCATGGCCGGCTCGGACGACGCCCTGGTCGACACCGCGACCACGATCAAGGCCACGCCGTACGACCTGTACCCGACCAAGGGCCGGGCCACCGGCGGCGTGCGCTGCCAGCGCTTCCTCAAGGGCGAGCACCGGCTGGTGGCCGCGTGGGCGGTGAACGCGCCGGTCTACGCGTGCACGGAGAACGGGACGCCGACCCCGCTGCCCGGGCTGGACCCGCGGCGCGACGGGTCGGGGACGCCGGTGGAGGTGCCGATCGCGTTCGTGACGAGCCCGGCGGCTGCGGGGTAGCGCCGAAGGCTGTGCGAACGGCTGTGGCCGCCACATCGTGTGGCGGCCACAGCCGTTTTTGCCTTTCGGGGCGGGCCGTCAGCCCGCGGCGCTGTCAGCCCCCGAAGATCGCCAACGGATCGCCGGTGAACCAGGTGTTCTCGATGCGCATCCGGCGGATCAGCCAGCGGGATCCGTCGCGCACCAGCTCGACGTGGTACGGGTTCTTCAGCAGGGCGTGGGTGCCGTGGTCGGCCGTCAGCAGGTGCTGGGCCTCGACCAGCGCCGTGGCGTGCGCGGTGTCGCCGTCGATCTCCGCGCGCACGTTCGTCACCTGGTGCGTGGTGTCCACGCGGCCGGCGAAGCCGGTCAGGATCGTGGTGACGATCGTGTCCCGGCCGACCATGACCGGCGGGGTGCCGCCCCACGCGGCCGCCGCCGGGCGGAAGTCGAGTTCGGCGTCCTCGGTCCAGGCGGAGGCGAACAGCTCCGCGTCCTGCGTGTCCTGGCCCTGGCCGAAACGGTAGAGCGCGTCGGCGATCTCCAGCCGGTCGAGGAGTTCGTTGATCCTGGTGTCGATGTCCATGCCTTCATGGTCGGCCGCCGGGCCGGACCGACCAATGGCCCGTTGTGTCATGATCGGTAAGTCACGCTTAACGATCGGATCCGACGGCCATGCTGGAACGCCACGAGCTCGACACCTTCCTCACGCTGGCCGAGCAGCTGCACTTCGGCCGCACCGCCGAGCTGCTGCACGTCTCCCCGGCCCGCGTCAGCCAGACCATCGCGAAGCTGGAGCGCCGCCTCGGCGTGACACTGTTCCGCCGGACGAGCCGCCGGGTGGAGCTGACCGCCGCGGGCGGGGCGCTGTACGCCGAGGTGCGCCCGGCCTGGACGGCGATCATCGAGGCCGTCACGCGGACGATGGAGGCCGGGCGGGGCACCACCGGAACGCTGCGGGTGGCGTTCGTCGGGGCCGCGGCCGGGCAGCTGCTGGCCGGGGCGGCGGAGGCGTTCGGCAAGCGGCATCCGGAGTGCGAGGTCGTGCTCCGCGAGGCGCAGTTCGGCGATGTGGAGCCCTGGCTCGCCGCCGACGAGGCCGACCTGGTTCTGAGCATCCGGACACCGGGACTGGCTCAGGGCCCGACATTGGTGAGCGAGATGCGGATGCTCGCGGTGGCGCTGGGGCATCCGTACGCGCGGCGCGAGACGGTCTCGCTCGCGGATGTGGCGCGGACGACGTTCGTCGAGCCGCGGGCGACGCTTCAGGAGACGCTGACGCTCGTCGGAGCGGGTCGCGGAGTCGCCGAGGTCGGTGCGCAGACCCGACGCTACCATCCGAGGCCTGATGTGATCTACATACCGATCAGCGGCGCGCCGCCGGTCGAATGGTGCCTGTTGTGGCACGAGGACCGGGATACCGCGCGAGTGCGGGCCTTCAGCCAGGTCGCCGACGAACTCGTTCACTCATCAGACTGACGGAGAAGGGCGGAAGCACCGCCGTCCTGCGGCCTGAGGCACGCGGCGGGAGGTCGTCTCCCCGGCCCCTGTGTGGCTGGGCCGGAGTCCCCGCGGACGGCGGTGCTTCCTCATCGGCGGTGACACGGAAGGCCTGCCACAGCCGGACCGGACCGCGCCTCGGGGTCCGCCGAGGGGTCCGGGGTCTGCGTTCTCATCTGCAAACCGGGGGTTGCGTTGTGGACTCAGTGAGTCTGCCGGGGTCAGGCCCCCACGCCCGCGGCCCCGACGCCCGCGACCCCGACGCCCGCGCTCTCGGCGTCGGAGTCCGCGAGCAGCCTGCCGTCGCCGACGGTGATGACCCGGTCGGCGAGCTCCATCATCAGCGGGTCGTGGGTGGCCACCAGCGCGGTCACGTTCTCCGCGGCGACCACCGCGCGCAGCAGCCGCATCACCGCGCGGCCGGTCTCGGAGTCCAGCTGGCCGGTGGGCTCGTCGGCGATCAGCACCCGCGGCGAGTTGGCCAGCGCCCGGGCCAGCGCCACGCGCTGCTGCTGGCCGCCGGACATCTCCCCGGGGCGCTGCTTGGTGTGCCCGCCGAGGCCGACCATGTTCAGCAGCAGCTCCACGCGCTGCTCCCGCTCGGCCACCGGGGTCCGGCGCAGGCGCAGCGGGATGCCGACGTTCTCGGCCGCCGACAGGATCGGGATCAGGGCGAAGGACTGGAACACGAAGCCGAACAGGTCCCGCCGCAGCGCCGCCAGCTCCTTCTCCCCCAGGTTGCGCCCCGGGCCGGCGAGCTGCCTGCCGTCCACCGCGATCCGGCCGGCGTCCGGCTTGTCCAGGCCGCCGATCAGGTTCAGCAGCGTCGTCTTGCCCGAGCCGGAGCGGCCGACGATCGCGCACAGCTGCCCCTCGGGCACCGTGAACGACACGTCCTCGACCGCGTGCACGGCGTTCTCCCCGGAACCGAACGTCCGGCGCAGCCCCTCGACCTCGATCATGTCCCCCACCGGACTACGCCCTCTCGTCCACGGAACCGGCAGCACCCTCAGAACCCTGCGCCAGGTCCGGCCAGACCCCGATGTGATCAGGGTTCTTCGCCAGCCGCACCCGGTCCTTCATGCGGAGGTCATCAACGTACTCCTTCGGCAGCTGCACCCGGCCGGCACGGTCCAGGACCGCGAACTGCTCGGCCGGCGCCGCGCCGTCGCCGCGCCGCAGGACCTCGGTGGAGGTGCGGCCGTCGCGGATCTCCACGGTGCGCTGCACCTGGTCGGTCACCTCGTGGTCGTGTGTGACCACCACGATGCTGACCCCCAGCTCCTCGTTCGCGGTGCGCAGCGCGTCGAACACCTGCTGGCTGGTCCCGGAGTCCAGCTCGCCGGTCGGCTCGTCGGCGAACACCACCTCGGGGTCGTTGGCCAGCGCCACCGCGATCGACACCCGCTGCTGCTCGCCGCCGGACATCTGCCCCGGGCGCCGGCCGGCGCAGTAGCCGACGCCCAGCAGGTCCAGCAGCTCGGCGGAGCGGCGCCGGGCGTACTTGCGCTTCTTGCCGGCGAAGCCCATCGGGAGCGCGACGTTGTCGGCGGCATTCAGGTAGGGCAGCAGGTTTCGCGCCGTCTGCTGCCAGATGAAGCCGACCGTCTCGCGCCGGTAGCGCAGGCGGTCGCGGCCCTTCATGGTGAGCAGGTCGTACCCGCCGACCCTGGCGACGCCGGCGGTGGGGGTGTCGAGCCCGGACAGGATGTTCAGCAGCGTGGACTTGCCGCTGCCGGAGGCCCCGACGATCGCGACCAGTTCCCCGGCCCGCACCAGGAGGTCCAGGCCCTGCAGGGCCTGGACCTCGATGCCGTCGGTCTTGTAGATCCGGACCAGGTTGTCGCAGACGATCTTGGCGTCCTCGCCGTAGACCGATTTCGGCTGCGCCGCCGCGAGCTCAAGCTCCTGAAGGGTGCTCATGCGCGTTAGGACGAGCCGGCTCGCTGCCTCCGTTGCGGTCGTTATGGAACGGTGACCATCCGGCCGGATGCGCGCCGACGGTGTCCGGCATCCAGCCGGGCTCGCCGAGCAGGCCCTTGTGGAGCGTGCCGCGGATCTGGTGCCGCGAGGGCCCCTCGGAGCCGCGCAGCCAGCCGCGCATGATGTGGACGTCCGGCACCTCGCGCTTGCACCAGGCGACGATCGAGTCCAGCACCGCGTTGCGCTCGCCGCTGACCCGCATCATGCGCGGGAAGGAGACCGGGAAGGTGACCGTGTTCTTCAGGTCGGTGACCGCGCCGTGCGCCAGGTTGGACGCGGTGCGGGCGCGGTCGTGGTTCGGCGGCCACGGCGCACCGAGCTTGAGGCCCTCGGTCTCGGGCTCGCCGAGCAGCACCACGTCCACGGTCCGGCCGTCGGCGCCGCCGAAGCTGATCCGGCCCGCGCGGGCCCAGACGTACAGCCGGCTCAACGGCAGGTCGCGGACCAGCGCGCCGGAGCCCTCGCGCCATCGGAGCAGCTGCATCCGTCCCGGTGCGGAGGACTCCCAGTCCTCGCGCGCGACGGTGCGCAGCGCGACCACTTCGTGGTCGTGGACGGCGGGGAAGCCGTACCGGCGGGCCTCGGGGCCGGCGGCCTGGGAAGCCTCGTCGTTCTCAGCCGCTGCGAGCTTGGGACTCTCGGACATGGTGCGCACCTCGCTGTTCGAAGCACCCCCCGATCTGTCTCGCCATCACCATCGTGAACCCGGCTCCGCACAAAAGCGAGCGGTGTGGGGGTGCGCGATGGGCGTTATGGTCGGGGGCATGCGCGACGATCAACTTCCTGCTCCCCAGCCCCACGCGTGTTCGGTGCTGTCCCGCGAGCTGGACGAGCCGCTGGCCGGGACCGGTGCCGAGGCCACGGCGTGGCTGCTGGTGGAGCAGCCGGGACCCTGGGGGCGGGCCGCCGTCACCGAGAGCCGCCTGGACCCGGCGCTGGGCGCCGAACTGGAGGGCCGCGCGGCCGGGACCGGGGTCCGACCGGCCCTGATCCGCCGAGTCGAGGACCACCACGACGCCGCGCCGCGCCACCGCCGCTGGTTCGCCGCCTCGACCCACCCGAAGCGCACCTGGCTGGCCACCGGGATGGTCGAGTACCCCACCGACCTGCTGAAGATCGACTTCGCCGCGCTGGGCGCCGGCGACCGGCGCGCGGTGGCGGCGCTGGACGCCGGATTCCCTGGCACACCGCTGCTCGGGGTCTGCACCAACGGCAAGCGCGACGCCTGCTGCGCGACCCGCGGCCGTCAGGTGGCGGTCGCGGCCGAGGCGCTGGACTCGGCCTCGGGGCCGGGGGCGGACGCCGCGTTCCCGGCGGTGTGGGAGATCACGCACCTGGGCGGACACCGGTTCGCACCGACGGCGGTGGTGCTGCCGTCCGGATACTCCTACGGCCGGCTGGACGCGGTCTCGGCGACCGGGGTGCTGGCCGAGGCGCGCCGCGGCCGGATGGCGGTGGCGGGCTGCCGGGGGCGGTCGACCTGGCCGCGGGCCGGGCAGGTCGCGGAGCTGGCGGTGCGGTCGGCGCTCGAGGAGACGGCTGAGGGCGCGCTGGACGTGGTGTCGGTGACGCGGACGGCCCCGGATCCGGCGCCGGCCTGGACGGCGGTGGTCGAGCACGAGGACGGCCGGGCGTTCGCGGTGTCGGTCACCGGCTCGTTGGCCGCCGTTCCGCGTCCGGAAAGCTGCGGGAAGGCCGACGGCACACCGCTTGAGCTGCGGGTGGAGGCCGTCGATAAGATCCGGTGACATGAGCGACTTGCCGCTGAGCGGGATCAAGAACGCACGCGACCTCGGGGGGATACCGACCGGTTCGGGGGCGGTGGTGCAGCCGCTGCGGCTGCTGCGCACCGCCCGCCTGAACCGGCCGACCGGCGCCGACCTCGCCTGGCTGGCCTCGATCGGCCTGCGGACGGTGGTGGACCTGCGGCAGCCGTTCGAGATCGCGGCGTGGCCGGACGACCTCGGCGAGCTGGCGGTGGAGCGGGTGAACGTGGCGCCGAGCCTGGACAACGAGGGCGCGGGAACGTTCTTCGAGCTGTACCTGGAGTGGCTGGACCACAGCGGCGAGGCGTTCGCCGGCGCGGTGCACGCGCTGGCACGTCCCGGCGCGCTGCCGGCGCTGGTGCACTGCACAGCGGGCAAGGACCGGACCGGGGTGCTGGTGGCGCTGGTGCTGGACGTGCTCGGGGTCGGGGAGAAGGAGATCGTCGCGGACTATCTGCTCTCGCACGCGCGGCTGTCGGCGGACCCGGGGGATGTGATCTACCAGCATGTGATCACCGAGGAGCTGATCACCGGGTCGCTGGCGCATGTGCGCGAGCGGTTCGGGAGCGCCGAGGGGTACTTGCTGGCGCACGGGGTGAGCGCGGAGGAGATCGCGGCGCTGCGGGAGGGGTTGCTGGGGTAGGGGTTCGGCTCAGGGCCCGAGCTGCGCCTCGGGCCCCGACCGCCGCGCCCCAGGCCCCGGCCTGCGCCTCAGTCCCGACCGCGGCGCCTCAGGTCCCGACCTGCGCCTCAGTCCTCGAAGAAGTCCCCGAGGTGCAGGTCGATCGCGATGAGCCCGTCGTCGCCGGCGGCGATGAGCAGCCCGTCGCCGGCCAGGGCCAGGGCCTTCGGCGCCCAGCCGAGCGGTATCGGCCGGCCGGTGCGCGCCTCGGCGAGGTCCCACACCGTCACGCAGCCGTCGGCCCAGGCCACCGCGGCGACCGGGCCGACCTCCGTGAGCGCGGCCGTGACCGCCGTGACCGGCACGCCGCGGTCCTCCACCGGCAGCAGGCCGGCGTCGGCGGGCACGGCCCAGAGCCGGAACGTCCCGTCCTGGCCGCCGGAGAGCGCGAACAGCACGTCCATGTCGGGCATCCAGATGGCCGACACCGCGGTCACCACCCCGGAGTGCTGGTCCTCGGGATCGGCGATGAGCTCCTCGGTGTCGACGTCCCAGACATGCACGCGGCCGTCGCCGGCCCCGAACACCAACGCGTCCCGCGCGACCGCCACCGCGGTCACGGCGGTGTCCGGCAGCACATCGCGCACGGCGGCCACGGCCTTGCGCGGCGCGGTCGGCCCCAGCGCGGCCAGCCGCCGGCTGGAGTCGGTGAGCACCAGGCTCGGCGAGGCGTCCACCACGGCGGCGGCCCGGGCCTTCACCATCACCGGCGACGCCGGCCGCCCGACGATGCGCCCGCTACGGGGATCGAGGCGGTAGGCGCGGGCCAGGTCGTCTATGGCGACCAGCACCTCCGGCGGCGTGGGCTCCGGATCGGGGAGCCAGGCGCCGGCCGGGGAGGCCGCGACGGGAGTGAGGAGGATGCCGGGGCCGGCGTGGGCCGGCTCGGCGGCCTCGGCGACGGGGGCCGCGGCGGGGGCGGGCACGGTGACGGTCGGGCCGTGGGCACCCGCCGAAGGAGCAGAACCGGCGGCGGGCGAACCGGCGGCCGAAGCGACAGCCGAACCGGCGGCATTGTGCGGAGCGGCGACTTGCGAGCCGGCATCCGGACCGCCGACGGCAGCCAAACCGGCGACCAGCGGACCGGGGACCTGCGAGCCGGCGCCCGGACCGCCGGCGGCGGCCAGACCGGCGATGGTCGGCGTTGCCTGCGCCACCCCCGCCGCCGCCACCGCCAGTGCCGCCACCGGCCCCGGCCAGGGCGTGGGCCGCGGCGTGTCCGGCGGCAGCGGGCGCCAGCCGGCCCAGCGGGTCAGCCAGGGGATCGGGTCGCCGACCGGGGCGCCGTCGGAGGGCCGGGTGCCGCGAGTGTAGGGCGCCACCGCCTCGGCCAGCGCGTGGTCGCCGACGGCCAGGGCGGCGCCGTGCAGGATGGCCGCGCGCTCCGGGACCGTGGTCGAGTTCGTGAGGGCCTGGCCCGCGACCCGCCAGGCCGCGCGGGTGCCGGGGGCCACCGCGCTGCCGAGGGCGTCGATGGCGGTGGACAGGGCCGGCTGCTGGACCAGGACCAGGTTGGCCGGTTCCAGGACGATCTGGTCGGCGATGCCCTCGCGGAAGGCGACGTCGAAGGGGACCGCCGCCAGTTTCCAGGGCCGCTCGTCGCTGGCGGCGAGCAGGCCGGCGTGCCGTTTGGAGGCCAGGCTCAGGATCTCGCGGGCCTTGGTGGGGTTCGGATACGCCTGCGGGGCCGCGGCGCCGCCGGAGGGGACCAGGTCGTCCAGCCAGGCCGCGAACTCGGCGCGGTCGGTCCAGCGGTGCTCGCCCAGGTCTATGACGGTCGCCGAGCTGTCGGCGCGGGCCGCGACGTCCACCACGTCCGCGTGCGCCGACTCCACGATCAGCCGCACGCCCGGCACCGCCAGCAGCGGCGCGATCAGCTGCGCGAGCACCGCCTCACGGGCCGAGCCGTCGCGCAGGTGTCCGGCGAGATCGAGTTCGGAGATCAGGATCGTGACTCGCGACCAGCGGCCGGCCTCGTGGAGCGGTTCCGCGACGCCGGCCGACAGGTCCCACGTCGCCGACCGGCTTCCCGGCACGCGGGAACGCGCACTGGCACCGGCACCGGCACCGGCACCGGCACCGGCACTGGCACTGGCACTGGCACTGGCACCAGGGTGGCCGTCCGCGGCCGATCCGTCGGCAACCGATCCACCGGCAGCTGATCCACCGGCGGCGGCATCGGCCTCGGCCCCGGCATCGGCGTCGGCATCCCGGCCGGCCGGCCGGCCGCCGGCAGCACCGCCGCCCGCCGCGCCACTCAGCCCACCAGCAGCACCAGTGCTCAGCCCGTCAGCCGCGACCCCGTCCGCGATCCCCGGCCCGAACCCCGACCCGCCGGACTTCCCGGAGTCCTCGCCGGTCTCCGAGCCGCTGCCCCGCAGCCGCGCCGCGAGCGCCGGCGCCAGCGCCGCGGTGTCCGCCACGGCCACGCCGAGCTGCCCGGCCAGCTGCCAGGCCAGCACCCGCGGCGTCAGCCCGCGCGCCGAGACCCACGCGAAGCGCTCGTCGTCGGCGGCCTCGGCCAGCACCGCCAGCTCCGAGGACGCCCAGGCCAGCGTGAACGTCTTGCCCGCGCCGCGCGGCCCGGTCACCAGCAGCAGCCGCGGCACCCGGGCGGCGTCGCGCTCGGCGGCCGGCTCGGTCAGCCAGCCCACCACCGCGCGGCACACGCCGCCCCGCCCGGCGGGCAGCACCGTGCTCGGCGCCGCCGGCCCCCCGCCCGCCGCCATCGCTTAGGCGTCGATCCGGGATCGGTCCAGGACCGCGGCCGAGTTGATGATGAACTCGCGGCGGGGCGCCACGTCGTTGCCCATCAGCAGGTCGAAGGCCTTGTCGGCGGATTCGCCGTCGGCCACGGTGATGCGGCGCAGGGTCCGGTGGCGCGGGTCCATCGTGGTCTCGGCCAGCTGGTCGGCGTCCATCTCGCCCAGGCCCTTGTAGCGCTGGATCGGCTCCTTGATCCGCTTGCCCTTCTTCAGCAGCTCGGCGACCGTGCGGCGCATCTCGCTGTCCGAGTACGTGTAGATGTACTCGTTCTTCGCCCGGCCCGCGCCGATCACCTCGATGCGGTGCAGCGGCGGGACGGCGGCGTAGACGCGGCCGGCCTCCAGCATGGGCCGCATGTACCGGTGGAACAGCGTCAGCAGCAGGCAGCGGATGTGCGAGCCGTCGACGTCGGCGTCGGCCATCAGGATCACCTTGCCGTAGCGCGCCTGGTCGATGTCGAACGACCGGCCCGAGCCCGCGCCGACGACCTGGATGATGGACGCGCACTCGGCGTTCTTCAGCATGTCGGCGATCGAGGACTTCTGGACGTTCAGGATCTTGCCGCGGATCGGCAGCAGCGCCTGGAACTCGGAGTTGCGCGCGGCCTTGGCCGAGCCCATCGCCGAGTCACCCTCGATGATGAACATCTCGGAGCGGTCGACGTCGTCGGAGCGGCAGTCGGCCAGCTTGGCCGGCAGCGCCGAGGTCTCCAGCGCGTTCTTGCGGCGCTGGGCCTCCTTGTGCTGGCGCGCGGTGATCCGGGTCCGGGCGGCGTTGGCGATCTTCTCCAGCACGCCCCGGGCCATCGGCTTGTCGTTGCGCTTGGCCGAGGTCAGGAACTCCTTGAAGGAGTTCTCCACGACGCGGGCCACGATCCGCCTGGCCGCCGGGGTGCCCAGGACCTCCTTGGTCTGGCCCTCGAACTGCGGCTCGGCCAGCCGGACGGTGACCACCGTGGTCAGGCCCTCGAAGACGTCGTCGCGGATCACGTCGTCGTCGTTGACCTTCAGCAGTTTGGCCGCCCGCAGCTGCTCGTTGGCCGCCTTCAGCAGACCGCGGCCGAAGCCGTCGAGGTGGGTGCCGCCCTTGGGGGTGGCGATGATGTTCACGAAGGAGCGGACCACGGTGTCGTACTCGGTGCCCCAGCGCAGCGCCACGTCCACGAACAGCTCGCGCTCGATGTCCGCCGGGGTCATGTGGCCCTGGTCGTCCAGCATCGGGACGGTCTCGGTGAACTTGCCCGAGCCGGTGAAGCGCAGCGTGTCGGTGATCGGGCGGTCCGGCGCCAGGAACTCCACGAACTCCGAGATGCCGCCGGCGTAGGAGAAGACCTCCTCGTTGTGACCGCCGTCACGCTCGTCGACCACCTTGATGGTCAGGCCCGGCACCAGGAACGCGGTCTGCCGCGCGCGGGAGTACAGCTCGTCCAGGACGAACTCGGCGTCCTTCAGGAAGATCTGCCGGTCCGGCCAGAAGCGGGTGCGGGTGCCGGTGGGCGCGGCGCCCTTGGCGCGCGAGACCTTGCCGACCTTGCGCAGCCCCGACTCGGGCTTGAACTTCGCCTCGGGGCCGTCCCCGTCGAACACGCCGGGGATCCCGCGCTGGAAGGAGATCGCGTGCACGCTGCCGGCCCGGTCGACCTCCATGTCCACCCGCGAGCTGAGCGCGTTGACCACGGAGGCGCCGACGCCGTGCAGGCCGCCGGAGGCGGCGTAGGAGCCGCCGCCGAACTTGCCGCCGGCGTGCAGCTTGGTCATCACGACCTCGACGCCGGACAGGCCGGTCTTGGGCTCCACGTCCACCGGGATGCCTCGGCCCTGGTCCCGGACCTCGGCCGAGCCGTCCTTGTGCAGGACGATCTCGATCTTGTCCCCGAACCCGGCCAGCGCCTCGTCGACCGAGTTGTCGATGATCTCCCACAGGCAGTGCATGAGACCCCGGCCGTCGTTCGAGCCGATGTACATGCCCGGCCGCTTGCGGACCGCGTCGAGTCCCTCGAGGACAAGGAGGTGCCGCGCGGTGTAGGAGCCATCCTTGTCGGCGGACGGCGCGGGCCTGCCTTGCGCACTCACTTGCGGACCTTCCTCTCCCTCGTCGATTCATGATCGACTCTCGTCACTCGAACACAGTTTCGCATCAATGGTAGCGACGGCAGGGCCAGCGTACCGGGAGCTTCCCCCCGGCGAGTCCATGTGACCGGCACAACACTCTGAGGCACGAAGGCTCACCCTCCGTGCCGGCGGTGACACCGAACGTTGAGTTTCCTCACGGTTCGCCCCCTTTCCCCGTACGCTCTCAGCGAACGTGACGCTTTCGACGCCGAATCACTAGCGCGGGAACACCGAACGCCTGCTTTGATGTTGTTCCGGGTACCACACAGAAAGCAGGTGCGACCGTGACCACTGCAGTCCTGACCCCGACTGAGCCGCTCAAGGCCTCCGACCGCTGCGACCGCTGCGGAGCCGCTGCTTACGTGCGCGTCGTCCTGGGTGGCGGCGAGCTTCTCTTCTGCGCCCACCACGGCAAGAAGTACAACGAGAGCCTGGCTAAGGTCGCTATCGAGATACACGACTTCTCCGACCAGCTGACCGCAGAATCCAAGACCGCCGCCGCCGAGGAAGAGCGCTGACCTGAAGCGCAGCACGACCCGGCCTGATTGCGTAGACCTGTAACGGACGATCCGATAACGGCTACTGCTCTTGCGGAAGGCCCCGACTCCGGATGACGGAGTCGGGGCCTTCGCTGTGAGCTGAGTCACACATGATCGCAAAGAGTGTTTCCTTCATCACTTTTGGTCATGCGGCGGTCATGTCGCCCGGTTCAGAGAAGACCAAACGCTGGTCACCGAAGTCAGCGACGATCTCCAGGCGACCGCCCAGCGCCTCGACGTACGCGGCCAGCGTGCGCAGCTCGGTAGCTCCGTCCTTGGCGTGCTCGATCGCGGAGACGCGCCCCTGGCTGATCCCCATCCGGTCCGCCACCTCGACCTGGGTCAACCCCATCCGCCGCCGCATCTCGGCGAGGCGGAAGGCGCGCTGCTCCGCTCGCAACCGCTCCACGCCGGCGGCGATCTCAACCTGGTCCTGGGCTTCAGGGAAGAACTCGTCGAGGAACCCCTGCCGGTCATAGCTGTGGGTGCTCATCGCCCCTCTTGCTCCTTCAGATACGCGGCGTAGCGAGCCTCCGCCAACGGTACGGCGACGCGATACCAAGCATTCCACTGCCCCGTTTTGTCTCCTGCGACCAGGAGCACCGCCCGGCGCCACGCACCATGGATGCGGTCCGCCAAGGGTCCAGCCCGGCTTCCAGCACCATCGAAACGGCTTGCCCCACAAGCAGCGCCGTCGATCGATCGGTCCTGCGCAACTCATGCAGCCAAGCCCGGACCTCAGGAACCATCTCCAAGCTGTAGCTCACGCACGTTTACCTTTCTCCAGATATTACGCTTGCATAATATTCGCGGCAAACGGGCAGGCCCTGGCCTCGTGCACAAGCTCATCCAGACGAGTGAGCACAACGAAGTGCGGCCGCCCCTTCCGGGACGGCCGCACTTTTTCGAACCACGGACTCCTAGTCCAGGTAGTCCCGCAGAACCTGCGAGCGCGACGGGTGCCGCAGCTTGGACATCGTCTTGGACTCGATCTGCCGGATCCGCTCGCGCGTCACCCCGTAGACCTTGCCGATCTCGTCCAGCGTCTTGGGCTGGCCGTCGGTCAGCCCGAAGCGCATGGACACCACGCCGGCCTCGCGCTCGCTGAGCGTGTCCAGGACCGAGTGCAGCTGTTCCTGCAGCAGCGTGAACGACACCGCGTCGGCCGGGACGACCGCCTCGGAGTCCTCGATGAGGTCGCCGAACTCGCTGTCGCCGTCCTCGCCCAGCGGGGTGTGCAGGGAGATCGGCTCGCGGCCGTACTTCTGGACCTCGACGACCTTCTCGGGCGTCATGTCCAGCTCCTTGGCCAGCTCCTCCGGGGTGGGCTCGCGCCCGAGGTCCTGGAGCATCTGGCGCTGCACGCGGGCCAGCTTGTTGATGACCTCGACCATGTGGACCGGGATGCGGATGGTGCGCGCCTGGTCGGCCATGGCGCGGGTGATGGCCTGACGGATCCACCACGTCGCGTAGGTCGAGAACTTGTAGCCCTTGGTGTAGTCGAACTTCTCCACCGCGCGGATCAGGCCCAGGTTGCCCTCCTGGATCAGGTCCAGGAACAGCATGCCGCGGCCGGTGTAGCGCTTGGCCAGGGAGACCACCAGGCGGAGGTTCGCCTCCAGCAGGTGGTTCTTGGCCCGGCGGCCGTCCTCGGCGATGATGTCCAGCTCGCGCCGGAACTCCGGGGTCAGCGGCTCGCCGTCGTTCAGCTTCTCCTCGGCGAACAGGCCGGCCTCGATGCGCTTGGCGAGCTCGACCTCCTGCTCGGCGTTGAGCAGCGGGACCTTGCCGATCTGCTTGAGGTAGTCCTTCACCGGGTCGGCGGTGGCGCCGGCGGAGGCGACCTGCTGGGCCGGGGCGTCGTCCTCGTCGTCGGACAGGACGAAACCCTCCTCCTTGTCCTCGCCGGGGGTGGCCCCGTCGGTCTCGGAGGTCTCCTCGCCTTCCTCGTCGGTCGTGGCGGCCTCCATGTCGGGGCCGTCCTCGTCGTCGAGTTCGATCTCCAGGTCGACTTCTTCCTCGAGTTCGACGTCCTCGCCGTCCTCGCCGTCGCCCTTCTTGCCGGCGGTCTTCTTGGCCGGCACGGCCTTCTTGGCCGCCGCCTTCTTGGCCGGGCCGGAGCCCGACTCGCCGTCGGTGCCGTCGGCCTTGGCCGCGGCGGTCTTCTTGGCCGCGGTCTTCTTGACCGCGGCGGTCTTCTTGGCCGAGGCCGCGCCGGCCTCGGTCTCTGCATCGCCGGAGGCGCCGTTGGCGGCCGCGACAGCCGGGGCGGCGGTCTTGGCGGCGGCCTTCTTGACCGTCGTCGCCTTGGCCGCCGTGGCCGTGGTCGTCTTCTTGGCCGCGGTCTTGCTCGCCGCGGCGACGCGCTTGCGCGCGACCCCGGCGCTCTGCATGGCGTTGACCGTCAGGTCGACGCCCTCCTCGTGCAGCACGGTGGTCAAAGCCCGCATGACGCTCTTGGCCTTGGCCATCGGGATGTCCGCCTCTTCAAAGGCTTGCCGTACCTCGTCTGCGGCAATGTGTCCCTGCGCCCTGCCCCGCTCGATGAGCGCCACGAGGTGGGCGGACTCGGCGATCTCGGCGGGCAGTGGACGGGAAGTGCTGGCCGACACGAAAACCCTCTCGCTACTGGATGGCAACCACCCGCTTCCGACGTGAGCCGGGATACGGCCCGAGCGCGGTTCACGCGCGGCGGCCCGTCTTGCTCTGTGTCGGGTTCGTGTGGAAGATTCCGATCGCGCCGCGGATCCGGCCGGTCGCACCCGGTCGTTCCGCATTGCACGCGACATAGCATTGTGGCACGCCGATGTATTCCCCCGGCACCGGTTAGCCGGTAATCGGCGGGCACCGCCTTCAGAACGCCTCTCGGCGTCCCCCGACACGGCGGTGCCCCGCACCACTGATCACGATCCGGTGTCACGCCACCGGATCGGCTCGATCACCGGCTGTGTCACTGCCCGCGCTGCCCCGGCAGGCCGTAGGCCGGAGCCTGCTCCTCCAGCTGCGCCGCCAGCATGGCGCGCATCACGCTGGCCGCCGCCGCGCCGTCGCCGGCCGCGATCTCGTCGGCCAGCCGCTGGTGCGCCGCCGCGCCGCCGTCGCTCATCGGCCCGCAGGAGCGGCGCCGCATGCCCGCGCTCTCCGCGGCCCCGGTCACCACCCGCGCCAGGTGCTCCACCATCCGGTTCGGGCACTCGGCGACCAGCAGCGCGTGGAACTCGCCGTCGATCTTGGCGTAGCCGGGCTGGTCGCCGTTGGCGGCGGCCTGCTTCATCAGCACGGCCAGCTCCGAGAGCCGGGCCGCGGCGGGCTCCGAGAGCCTCCCGGAGGCCAGCTGCGCGGCCAGCGGCTCGAACGCGCAGCGCAGCTCGGCCAGCTCGCGGCACTGGTCCAGGCCCGCCACGCCGGCCGCGCGCCACTCGATCACGTCCGGGTCCAGCAGGTTCCACTCCGGGACCGGGCGGATCCGGGTCCCGACGTTGGGCCGGGCGGTCACCATGCCCTTGGCCTCCAGCACCCGCAGCGACTCCCGGACCACGGTGCGCGAGACCTCGAAGCGGCGGCCGATCTCCTCGGGCACCAGCGGCCGGTCCGCGCCGAGCTCGCCGGCCACGATCATCCGGCCGAGCTGCTGGACCAGCTGGCCGTGCAGGCCGCGGGCCTGGGTGCCGGCGCGCAGGGACAGGTAGGAGTCGCCGATGGAGCCGCCGGCGGCCGCGGCCAGGGTGTTGGCGACGGGGTTCGGGGCGGCGGGAAGGGTGTCGACGGGCGCGACGGTCCCGGTCATGTGTGTAGGAATGCTCATGTTGTTGTCGTCGGCCGCACCGCGGGCGGACTTGAGGATTCTTAGCCGATAGTCGGCCCGATGTCACCCGTCGGAATGATCACCCGCAGGTCGGAGCGTCGCGCGGGCCTGTGGGTCGAGTATGCGGACATTGCGACGTCCAGTATATTTCGTCAACTTGACGATAAGACTGGCGAGGGGCTAGCGTCGCAGCATCGTTGCACGCTGCGAGTACTCGCGCTTTCGACTTCTTGGGGGAGAGATGGCGGACATCACCAGGCGGCTGTTCTGGAGCCACTTCCGGGGCAGCCCGACCAACCACGTGGTGCACCTGCGGCGCGGCAAGGTCGCGCACGAGGGCACCGGCCAGGCGTTCTGGTTCCG
This sequence comes from Catenulispora sp. GP43, assembly GCF_041260665.1. Lineage (NCBI taxonomy): Bacteria > Bacillati > Actinomycetota > Actinomycetes > Catenulisporales > Catenulisporaceae > Catenulispora > Catenulispora sp. GP43. Next base: position 203,900 of record NZ_JBGCCT010000009.1, read on the forward strand.
GCCGCTGACCGCGGTGCTGGCCGAGGTGCCGGTGGACGACCGCGAGCTGCCGATGCTGTTCCACGCGCGCACCAAGGACTTCCAGGACGTCACCGTCCAAGCCTCGATGACCTACCGCTTCGTCGACCCGACGGTGGCCACCCGCCGCCTGGACTTCGCCGTCGACCCGGTCTCCGGCCAGTGGCGCACCACCCCGCTGGAGCAGGTCGCCACCCTTCTGACGGAACTGGCGCAGCAGCACGCGCTGACCCTGGTCGCCACCCTGGAGCTGGCCCAGACCCTGGCCTCGGGCACCGCGGCGGTCCAGGAGCGGGTCACCGCCGGCCTGGCCGCCGACGAGCGCCTGGCCGAGACCGGCATCGGCGTGCTCGGCGTCCGCGTGGTCGCGGTGAAGCCGGAGGCCGACGTGGAGCGGGCCCTGCGCACCCCGACCCGGGAGCTGATCCAGCAGGAGGCGGACCGCGCCGGGTTCGAGCGCCGGGCGCTGGCGGTGGAGCGCGAGCGCGCGATCACCGAGAACGAGCTGCAGAGCAAGATCGAGCTGGCCACGCGCGAGGAGCAGCTGGTCGCGCAGGAGGGCGCCAACGCGCGGCGCCGGGCCACCGAGCAGGCGGCCGCGGCGCGGATCGCCGCCGAGGGCGACTCGGACCGGGCCCGCATCGCGGCCGAGGGCGAGGCCGAGCGCGCGCGGATCGCCACCGCGGCCAACGCCGAGCGGGCCCGGATCGTCGCCGAGGCGGACGCCGACGCGCTGCGCACCCGCTCCTCGGCGAACGTCGAGGACCTGCGGGCGGTCGGCGCGGCCCAGGCCGAGAACGAGGCGGCGAAGCTGGCGGCGTACGCCGGGCTGGACCGGAACGTGCTGTTCGCGCTGGCGCTGCGCGAGTTCGCCGGCCAGCTGCCAGAGATCGGGACGGTGAACCTGACCCCGGACGTGGTGACCGGTCTGCTGTCCAAGCTCGCGAACGGTTCGGGCAGCGCTTCGGGCGCGGCTCAGGGCATGGGGTCCTGAGCCGTGTCCGTGGCACCGCGGGTGGTCGTCGTGCACCGGCACAGCGAGCGGGACGAGATCGTCGCCGAGCAGGGCACGTGGGGACAGGCGGAGTTCGTCCAGAAGCGCCGCGGGGTCTCGCTGTCCTCGGTGAAGAAGCGGCACGACATGCTGAGCGGTGCGGTCCAGGCGGTCTCCGCAGCCATCCCCAGGGAGTGGCGCCGCGGAACGGTCGAGCGCGCCGACCTCCCGCGGTTCCTGTTCGAACCGGAGGACGTCGTGGTGGTGGTCGGCCAGGACGGCCTGGTCGCCAACACCGCGAAGTACCTGGACGGCCAGCCGGTGATCGGGATCGACCCCGACCCGGGGCGCAACATGGGGGTCCTGGTCCGCCACTCCCCCAAGGACTTCGAGTCCCTGCTCGCGGGGATCGGCGCCGGCCGGGCCCGCGTCGAGGCCCGCACCATGGTCTCGGCCGCCACCGACGACGGGGAGTCGCTACTGGCGCTGAACGAGGTCTACCTGGGCCACTCCGGGCACCAGTCCGCGCGGTACCTGCTGAGCACGCCCGGGGGCGAGGAGGAGCACCACTCGTCCTCGGGGCTGCTGGTGGGCTCCGGGACCGGCGCCACCGGCTGGCTGCTGTCCATCGCCCGGCAGCGGGCCCGGCAGATCACGCTGCCGGGGCCGACGGATCCGGAGCTGGGGTGGTTCGTACGGGAGGCGTGGCCGTCCCCCACCACCGGGGCCTCCCTGACGGAGGGGATGCTTCCGGGCGGACAGGAGCTGACGGTCCGGATCGAGGGCGAGTCGCTGGTGGTGTTCGGCGACGGGATCGAGGCCGACCGGCTGGCCCTGGGCTGGGGGCAGACGGTGCGCATCCGGGCCGCGGAACGGCACCTGCGGCTGGTGGTGTAGCGGAACGGGCTCGCCGGTGTTCGCCGCGGGCGCCTTGGCAGGACTCTGCGAGCGCCATAGCGGCCGGCGATGCGGGCACACTGGTTCCGTGCTTCTCGACGGGATCGGCAAGCGGTACCGGGTCGGCGGGCCATGGGTGCTTCGTGATGTGCGGCTGGAGCTGCGGCCGGGGACGGTCGTGCGGATCCACGGCCACAACGGCAGCGGGAAGTCGACGCTGCTGCGGGTGATCGCGGGGATCGCGGAGCCGTCCCGCGGCACGGTGAGCGCACGGCCGTCCACCGGATACGTGCCGGAACGGTTCCCCTCCGCGCTGCCGTTCACCGCGGAGCAGTACCTGCGGCACCACGCGCGGATGCGCGGCGTCCCGGCGTCGCAGGGCATGCGATGGCTGGAGCGGTTCGGGGCGGGGCAGTTCGCCGGGACCGCGATGAAGGAGCTGTCGAAGGGGACCTCGCAGAAGATCGCGGTGACGCAGGCGCTGCTCGGCGATCCGGAGCTGCTGGTGCTCGACGAGGCGTGGACCGGGCTCGACACCGACGCGCGCGAGGAGCTGGCGGCGGTGGTGCGGGAGCGGGCCGGGGACGGGGCCTGCGTGGTGTTCGTGGACCACGATCCGGCGCGGCTGGCCGACGCCACGGACGAGCGCTGGCTGGTGCGGGACGGCGCCCTGCTCGCCTCGCACCAAGTGGTGGCCACACCGGCCGGCCGGATGGTCGTCGAGGTGACCGGTGTCCCGGACACGGTCTCGCTGGCCGAGGTACTCCCGGAGGCCGAGGTCAGCGCCGACGGGCACCGGATCGTGGCCGACGCGGCGCTCTCGGACGATGTCCTGAGGCGCCTGCTGGCCCTCGGCCCGGAGGTCCACATCGTCGCTGTATCCCAGGCCTCCGCCCAGATCCGCGCGACCGAGGAGTCCTGATGCCCGCGCTGATCCGCTACTACGTGGCGCTGCTGATGCGTTCCGGACGCTGGCTCCCCGCGACGATCTTCTACGCGGCCATCGTGAGCATCGGGACGCAGGGTTCGGCGAAAGTCGGCGAAGCCCTCGGCTATGCCGGCGCTGGGCTGGTCCCGGCCGTGGCCTGGCTGACGCGCGCCACCCTGACCGCCGAACCCGAGGCGGCACGGCACTGCGTGGCCGGCGCCGTGGGCCCGCGCCGCCCGCACCTCGCGGCGCTGGCCGCGGCGGCGATCGGCGGCCTGGTCCTGGCCGCGGGCGGCGCGGCGGCGATGGTGGCCGCGGTCGGCACGGTCCACCCCGCGACCGCCCTGGCCGCGGGCCTGCTGACGATGGCGCTGTGCGCCCTGGCCGGCAGCGCGGTCGGCGCCCTGTGCAACCCGCCGATCCTGGTGCGCGCCTCCTGGGCCATCCCGATCGCCGGCATCCTGGCGATCACCGTCCTGGTCACCACCGGCTCCCCGGTGAACGCCGCCATCCGCGGCATCACGCCCGGCGACCAGGGCGCGCGGCTGCCGCTGCTGCCGGCGGTGCTGGTGGTCGCGGCGACGGCGGCGTGCTGGGCGGTGTCGACTTTCGTGGCGGCCCGCAAGGAGTTCCACGTCGGCGAGTCGGACTGACGCCAGACCGTGGCTACGCTGAAGACATGATCACCTGTGTAGTCGAGTACGTCATCGATCCGCAGAAGACCGACGCCTTCGAGAAGTTCGCCACCCGCTGGATGGAGCTCGTCGACGCCCACGGTGGAACGCACCACGGGTACTTCCTGCCCGCCGAGGGCGCGAGCGACAAGGCCCTGGCTTTGTTCAGCTTCCCGAGCCTCGCGGCGTACGAGGAGTACCGGAAACTGTTCGGCCACCATCCCGACTTCATCGCCGCGGACAAGATCAGGGACGAGAGCGGCTGCGTGCTCCGCTACGAACGCAGCTTCATGAGGCCGTTGCTGCCCTCAACCACAACCACATCAACCTGACGCCGGGCCGAGCAGATCCCAGCGATTGCCGGCGATGTCGCGGAAGACGACGACCCGACCGGCGTACTGCTCGCCGATCGCAGCGGTCTGCCGCTCCCCGTCTGCGCGCGCGAGCAGCAAACCGGTCTGGCCGCCCGGCGGACGGACGACGACCCAGCGCTTGGGGCGGCCGTCATCGGTCGTCGACGGCGAGTCCTCGGCGAGCTCGAAGCCCAGAGCGCGGGTGAAGAAGTCGATCGCCTCGTCGTAGTCGTCGACGATGATCGCGGTCAGCTGGAGGAAGGACACCGGCCAAAGGATGCCAGCCCCCTAAGGCCGCCCGCCCACCTTCCGGATCACCCGCGCCGCCAGCCGGCACCCGGCCGCCAGCGCCTCCTCCGGGTCCTCGTCGCGCATCCACGCGGCCAGGTATCCCGCCGCGAACGCGTCGCCGGCGCCGGTCGTGTCGATCAGCTGCCCCGGCGGCAGGCGCTCGGCGGGGACCCGGATCGTGCGGTCGAACAGGGCGTCGTGGCGGACCACGCCGTCGGCGCCGAGTTTGACCACCACCTGGTCGCACAGCTCCGTCAGGGCCATGGTGGCGGCCACCGGGTCGTCGTCGATGCCGGTCAGGACGGCGGCCTCGTCGCGGTTGGCGATCAGCATGAAGGGGTCGCCGATCCAGTCCAGGAAGCGGTCCGGGCCGACCGCGGCCAGCGGGCCCGCCGAGGCCACGTCCACCGAGGTGGTCATGCCGCGGTGGCGGGCCAGGTCCAGGGCCGCGACGCCGGCGGCGCGGCTGGCCGGGTTCAGGATCGTGTAGCCGGACAGGTGCAGATGGCGGCCCGGGACGAACTCGTCCTTCGGCAGGTCCATCGGGGTCAGGGCGCAGTTGGCGCCGGGGTCGGGGACCATCGTGCGCTCGCCGGTCGGGTCGACCAGGACCACCACCGTGCCGGTGGGGCGGGAGGGGTCCACCTTCAGCACGGTGCGGACCCCGGCCGTGTGCAGCGCTTCAGCGGCCTCGCGGCCGGGCAGGTCGTCGCCGACGCAGCCCACGAACAGCGCCTCGGCCCCGGTGGCGGCCAGCCAGCAGGCGGTGTTGGCCGCCGAGCCGCCGCCGCGCATCGCGATGCGCCCGGGGCTGTCCGAGGCCGCCACCAGCGGCCCGTCCAGGCGCGCCACGACGTCCACCATCAGGTCGCCGACCACCAGGATCGGCGCCGCCGCGCCGGACGTGGGCACCACGGCGTCCGCTACTGGTTCGGCGCGGCGTTGATGATCTCCGCCGCGATCCGGGTGGCCAGCTCGGCGTTGCGCTTGACCAGCAGGACGTTCGCGCGCAGCGACTCCCCGCCGGTCTCGCGGTGGAAGAACTCCAGCAGGAACGGCGTGACGTCCTTGCCGGCGACCCCCTGCTTCTCGGCCGCGGCCAGCGCGTCGTTCAGGATCCGGTCGTGCAGGGCCGGGTCCAGCTGGTCCTCGACCGGGATCGGGTTGGCGATCAGCACCCCGCTGGACACCGCCGGCCAGGCCAGCTGCCAGTGCTGCAGCACCGCCTCGGCCACCTCCTCGGCGAAGTCGAAGCTCCACTCCAGCGCGTGGCCGGAGTCGGCGAGGTAGAAGCCGGGGAACTGGGTGGTGCGGTAGCCGAAGACCGGGACGTTCAGGGTCTCCAGCCGCTCCAGCGTCGCCGGCACGTCCAGGATCGACTTCACCCCGGCGCACACCACGGCCATCGGGATCCGGGACAGCGCGGTCAGGTCCGCGGACTCGTCCCAGGTGTCGCGCGCCTGCCGGTGCACCCCGCCCAGGCCCCCGGTGGCGAAGACGTCGATGTCGGCCTGCGCGGCCAGCGAGGCGGTGGCCGCCACGGTCGTCGCGCCGTGCAGCCGCTTGGCCGCGGCCACGCCCAGGTCGCGCACCCCGAGCTTGACGACGTCGTCGGACTCGGCGATCAGCCGCAGCTCCTCGGCGTACAGCCCGATGCACGGCTTGCCCTCGACCACCGCGATGGTGGCCGGCACCCCGCCGTTGTCGCGCACGGTCTGCTCGATCTCGCGCGCCACCCGCAGGTTGTCCGGACGCGGCAGCCCGTGGCTGATGATCGTCGACTCCAGCGCCACGACCGGGGTGTCCGACTCCAGCGCCTCGATCACTTCGGGGTGGATCCGGAGCCCCACGCCGTCCACTGTCACTTCTGCCTCCTGCAGCCCGACGGGCACGAAAGACGGGCATAGACGCCGTCCCGGTTACGCTCATGCGAACACTACTGAAGATCGTAGAGGGAACCGGAGGCGGGTTGTGAGCGACGAGGTCACGGTGGTCGACAACAAGGACCGCAAGCGTTACGAGGCGCGGATAGGCGGGGCGCTCGCGGGGGTCCTGGCGTACACCGTGCAGGACGGCGTGGCCGTCATGCCGCACACCGTCGTGGAGCCGCAGTTCGAGGGCCGGGGCATCGGCGGGAAGCTGGCGAAGGCCGCGCTGGACGACGCGCGGGAACGCGGTCTCAAGGTCGCGCCCCGGTGTTGGTTCGTCGCCGCGTACATAGAGAAGCACCCCGAGTACGCGGATCTGGTGGCGGCCCGCTGATCCCCTTCAGGCCGCCGACGTCCGACGAAGGCGGTCAGACCGCCAGCGCGCGCCCGACGATCTTCTCGATCTCCAGGCCGCCCGGCAGTGTCCCGAAGCTGCGGCCCCAGTCGCCGGCGAGCCGCGAGGCCACGAAGGCGTCCGCGTTCTCGGCCGGCGCGTAGCGCAGCATCAAAGAGCCCTGCAGCAGCAGCGCCATCCGCTCCACGAACCGGCGCGCCCCCGCCTCGTCCACCGCGGCCACCTCGTCCTTGAGCTCCTTGAACGCCGCATCGAAGCGCGCGTCCGCGCCGCGCGCCGTGCCGACCTCGGCGCAGAACGCGTCCCACACCCCGGCCTCCCGGCCCAGGGCGCGCAGCACGTCCAGCGCGTTGACGTTCCCGGAGCCCTCCCAGATGGAGTTCAGCGGTGCCTCCCGGTACAGGCGGGGCATGCCGGATTCCTCGACGTAGCCGTTCCCGCCGAGGCATTCCAGCGCCTCGGCCGCGAAGGGCGCGCAGCGCTTGGTGACCCAGAACTTCGCCACCGCCAGGCCGATCCGGCGGAACTTGCGCGCGGCCTCGTCGGAGCCGGCGTCCGTGGCCGCGGCCAGGTGCAGCGAGGTCAGGGTCGCCGCCTCGGACTCCAGCGCCAGGTCGGCCAGCACGTTGCGCATCAGCGGCTGGTCGGCGAGCAGCCGGCCGAAGGCCATGCGGTGCCTGGTGTGGTGCACGGCCTCGGCGAGCGCCGCGCGCATCAGCGAGGCGGAGCCGGTGACGCAGTCCAGCCGGGTCATGGCGACCATCTCGATGATGGTGGCCACGCCGCGGCCCTCGTCGCCCAGCCGCCAGGCGCGGGTGTTGTGGAACTCGACCTCCGAGGAGGCGTTCGCGCGGTTGCCCAGCTTGTCCTTCAGGCGCTGCAGGCGGAAGGAGTTGCGGGTGCCGTCGGGCAGCACGCGCGGGATCACGAAGCAGGTCAGGCCGCCGGGGGCCTGGGCCAGCACCAGGAACACGTCGCACATCGGCGCGGAGGTGAACCACTTGTGGCCGATCAGCGTGTACTCGCGGTCAGAGCCGGCGACCGGCGTCGCCCTGGTGGTGTTGGCGCGGACGTCGGAGCCGCCCTGCTTCTCGGTCATGCCCATGCCGGCCAGGCAGCCGGCCTTGGTGGCGGGGTCGCGCAGGCCGAAGTCATAGCTCTTGGACGCCAGCCGGGGCGTCCACTCCGCGGCCAGCATCGGGTCGGCGGCCAGTGCCGGGACCGCCGCGTAGGTCATCGAGACCGGACACAGGTGGCCGCCCTCGGTCTGGCCCCAAACCAGCATCTTGGCGGCGCGGGCGGTGTGCCGCATGGTGCCGGCGTCCTCCAGCCACGGCGCGGCGGCGATGCCGTGGCTGACGGCCACGGTCATCAGGCTGTGCCAGGCCGGGTGGAACTCGACCTCGTCGATGCGCGCGCCGTAGCGGTCGTGGGTCCGCAGCACCGGGTGGTTCGCCTCGGCGAGCCGGCCCCACTCGCGGGCCTCGAGGGACCCGGCGAGCGCGCCGAGCCCGATCAGCTCGGTGTCGGTGGCCGAACCGGTGCCGAACAGCCGCGAGACGGCCGCCGCCAGGGACGGGTCGGCGGTGTAGGCGTTGTACCCGGCCAGCGGCGGAACCTGGTTCTGGGGCTCGTCGGCGGGGCCGACGAGGGTGCCTTCGGGCATGGGCCGGTCATCTCCGTTTCGGCGTGATGCTGGTACTGCGTCGTGCTGCCGTTAACGTAGTACCCGATCCTTCTGTTCGCTACCAGTAAGTAACAACGACCCGGTCGCCCGTGAACCCACCCGTCGGACCCGAGGACCCGCGTATGCGCCCAGTGCTGGACCTGCCCGCAGGCTCCGGCTCCGAAGCCGACACCGTCGTCCCGGAGCAGCCGGACCAGGCCGAGCAGCAGCATCGGCCCGCACTGCGCGAGCGATTCCGCGCGCAGGCACGCAACTGGTGGTCCGTCACCAGGATCACCTTCGCGATCTGCATGCGCTACCGGATCACCGGGTTGGCGGCCGAGGCGGCCTTCTTCGCGCTGCTCTCGCTGCCGCCGCTGGCGATCGGGCTGGCCGGCACGCTGGGCTATCTGAACGGCTGGATCGGCGCGGGGCGGATCAACGAGATCAAGCACCACATCGACGGCGCCGCCAGCACGATGCTGTCCGGACCCGGGGTGCAGAAGCTCGACGGGCTGCTGACGAACCTGACCTCCAACGGGCACCCGGAGCTGATCTCCATCGGGTTCCTGCTGGCGCTGTGGGCCGGGTCGCGCGCCATGAACGTGTACGTCGACACGATCACGATCGCCTACGGGCTGTCGGGCCGCCGCGGCATAGTGCGGACCCGCCTGCTGGCGTTCGGCATGTACATGCTGGGCCTGATCCTGGGCTCGGTGGCGCTCCCGCTGCTGGTGATCGGGCCGGACCTGCTGGTCAGCGCGTTCCCGCCGATCACCGACCTGATCCACGCGGTGTACTGGCCGCTGATGCTCACGGTGCTGGCGGCATTCCTGAACACGCTGTACCACCTGGCCGTGCCGGTGCGCACGCCGTGGTCGCAGGACCTGCCGGGCACCGTCCTGGCGCTACTGCTGTGGCTCGGCGGATCGGCGCTGCTGCGGGACTACGTCTCCAACACCTTCTCGGACACGAACTCGACCAACTCGCTGTACGGAGGACTCGCCGCGGCCGTGGCGATCCTGGTCTGGCTGTACGTCACGGCGCTGGCCGTACTCCTGGGCGCGGCGCTGAACGCGGCCGTGGAACAAGTGTGGCCCTCGCGGCGGTTGTGGCTGGCGAGGCTCGCACTGCGCCAGCGCGTCGCGGCTCAACGGGATGCCACACCCGCAGCTCCGGAAGGGTTTCCTACGGAGGACTGAGCTGGCAGGAAAACCTCACGACAATGAGTCGGAGGCGTACGTACCATGAAGCGATCTTCCGGGATTTCGGTAGATACCGGGACAGGCGATGGACCTGAACCCCCGGTCGATAGGAACCGGACAGAACAGTGAAAGCTGGGACAGCATACGTGTCAACCGCAGCTCCGATGGGCTCACAGCGGCTCCGGGCGCTGGGCTGGACGGAGGGCCACCAGAAGGCCTTCGCGATCCTGCAGGAAGCCGCCGGCGCCGACCTCATACCGGCGTTGGTCACGGAAGCCGGCGAAGGCGGGTGTACGACCGAGACCGGCAACGGCACCCTCAGAGCCACCTACGGCTCCAACCTGCTGCTCTCGATGGCAGCCGACCCCCTCCGACGACCCCTCACCGACGACTGGATCGCCGTCCGCCGCTGGCCGGACGGACGCGCCACCGCGGAGGCCATCCTGAGCCGCCGCGTCACCCTGATGCGCCAGGAACCCTCCCGCTAGCGCCGCGGCTTCACCGCGAGCCCCGGACTCCCGGCGGACTTCCAGGACTTTTCCCCGCGCCATAGCGGACAATCCCTCCCTTATCAGACCGGACTTCCACCGGACTTCAACATTCCGCGACGCCGCCGAAGCCTAAGGTAACTGCTTGCGCTGGGTATGCACTCCGTGACGCAGGGGTCACGGAGCCCGGCGGAAGGCTTTGGGGGCGCTAGAGATGGTGCGGCAGGAAACAGCAAGCGGCACCGACCTGGATCCGGCGCGCGTGCCGGCGCTGATCCGGGAGAGCTTCGCATTGGTCGCCGACGACTCCGACAAGGTCGTCTCCCACTTCTACGCGCTGGTCTTCACCGAATGCCCGGCGGCGCGGGACATGTTCCCGCCGATGATGGAAGCCCAGCGCGACCGCCTGTTCCAGGCCCTGGTGCACATAGTCGGCAACGCCGAGCACCCGGACAACCTGGTCGGGTATCTCAGGGAGTTGGGCCGCGACCACCGCAAGTACGGCGCACAGCCGGAACACTACGACGTGGTCTGGCGGTGCCTCATATCAGCGTTGAAACGCTATGCGGGCACCGCCTGGACCCCCGCTATGGACGCCGCCTGGCTGGCGGCGTACCAGCTCATCGCCGGGACGATGATCGAGGCGGCGGAGGAGGACGCGCAGCAGTCTCCCGCGTGGTGGACCGCGCGGGTGGTCCGGCACGAGCTGCGCGCTCCGGACATCGCCGTACTGACACTGGAGCCGGACGCTCCTTATGCGTTCCGCGCAGGGCAGTACCTGTCGCTGGAGACGCAGCGCTGGCCCAGAGTGTGGCGGCGCTTCTCGATCGCCAACGCGCCCCGGTCCGACAACACTCTGACGTTGCATGTGCGCGCGATCCCCGCGGGCTGGGTGTCGACGGCACTGGTGAACCACACGAGGGTCGGGGACACCGTCCGCTTAGGGCCGCCCTCGGGCACGATGCTGTGCAGCACGACCTCTATGCGGGATTTGCTATGCATCGCCGGCGGCACGGGACTCGCGCCGATCAAGGCGATGGTCGAGGACATGGCGAAGTGGAACACCACCCGGCAGGTGCGGCTGTTCTACGGGGCGCGTCACGACGACGAGCTCTACGATCTGGCGGTCCTCGAACAGCTGGCGTACCGGCGCCGATGGCTGTCGGTGGTCTCGGCGGTGTCGCACGATCCGCGGTACCCCGGGGAGCGCGGGATGCTGCCGGACGTGGTGGCGCGCCATGGGGAGTTCTTCGAGCACTGGGCCGGGCACGACGTGTACGTGTCCGGGTCCGTGCCGATGGTCCGGGCGACGATCGCCCGGCTGCAGGAGCTGAACGTCCCGTTGGCGAGCATCAGGTTCGACGCGTACGGCGGCATGGACGGGCTGTGGCAGCCGGGGGCGGGGCAGGGCGTGCCGGTGCCCCCGCCGGGGCCGGCGGGGCCGGGGACGGCCGTCCCGGAGGCGCCTGACGCCGCCGGCGGGCGGCGGGGCACGCCGACAGCCGGGGCCGCCGGAGCGGCCGGAGCGGCCGGTTCCTGGGCCGCCTCCCGCGGCGGGGGCTGGCGGAACGACAACGGATGGCGGGACGAGGCCGTCGGCCGGGTGCAGACCGCGCAGACTCTCGACGAGTGGCTGGTCTCGCAGGCCAACTAGCACGCCCGCTCAGGCGGCGCCCGCTCAGGCGTCGAAGTCCAGCTCCACGGCCGGGGTGAGGGGGCGGGACTGGCAGGCCAGGACGAAGCCCTCGGCCTTCTCCTCCGGCTCCAGGGCGTAGTCGTGGGCCATCGCGACCTCGCCCTGGACGATCTTCGCGCGGCACGTGCCGCACACGCCGCCGGTGCAGGAGTAGGGGGTGTCGGGACGGGCCTTGAGGACGGCGGCCAGGACCGAGTCGTCGTCCTTGGACATGGCCAGCTCGGTCCGGCGCCCGCCCAGGGTGACGGTGACCTCGACATCGCCCTCGGCCAGCACCTTGGCGGTCTCGGCGTAGGCGGCCGGCGGCGGCGCGTCCTCGGCGTGGAAGAGCTCGAAGTGCACGTGCCCGCGGCCCACGCCGCGCTCGGCCAGCACCTGCTTCGCGGTGTCGACCATCGCCATCGGCCCGCAGAGGTAGTAGTGCGCGTCCGGCCCCGGCGCCGCGGCGGCGAGCAGCTCCGGCAGCCGCTCGGCGTCGATCCGCCCGGTCAGCAGCGGCGCCTCGCGCGGCTCGCGCGAGAGCACGTGCAGCACCATCAGCCGTTCGGCGTAGCGGTCCTTGAGGTCGGCCAGCTCTTCCAGGAACATGACGGAGGCGGCGGTCCGATTGCCGTAGATCAGCGTGAAGCGATCCCCGCGGGCCAACGCGACCTCGGCCATGGCCAGGACCGGCGTCACCCCGCTCCCGGCGACGATGCCGACGTGCTCGGGCCCCTCCTGCAGGACGAACCGCCCGGCCGGCACCAGCACGTCGACGAGGTCCCCGACGCCCAGCTTGCGCGCCGCGACCTCCCCGAACCCGCCCGGCCCGAGCTCCTTGACCGCGATGCTCAGCCGCGCCTCGCCCTCGCCGTACGGCGCGGCGCACAGCGAATAGGCCCGCCGGGCCTCGACCCCGTCGAGCTCCAGCCGCACCGTCACATGCTGCCCCGGCGCGAAGCGGTACGCCTCCCGCTCCCCGGACGGCACGCCGAACACGACACGCACGGCGTCATCAGTGAGCCGGTCCAACCCGACGACAGGAAGCATGGTCACAGCACTCTCACAAGGGACTCGAGAAGGGACTCGATCAAAGGGACTTCATCGCCCCGAAGGGCTCCCCGCACGCCCGGCAGGCGCGCAGGGACTGACACGGCGTGCTGCCGAACGCGCTGAGCTCGCGCGTCTCGGTGCTGCCGCAGCGGGGGCAGCTCCGCACCGCGGGCGCCCGGCCGATGGTCACCGCGACCGGACCGGTGTGCCGGGCCTGACCGGTCGGCGGGGCGATGCCGTGCTCGGCGAGCTTGCGGCGGCCGTCCGCGCTGATCCAGTCGGTGGTCCAGGGGGGCGACATGACCGTGCGGGTACGCACTTCGGCATCCGGCACGCGGGCCCCGACGGCCGCGCGCACGTCCGCGGCGATGGCCTCGGTCGCGGGACAGCCGACGAAGGTCGGGGTGAGGCTGACTTCGACGGCACCGTCGTCGGCCAGCGCCACGCCCCGGACGATGCCCAGGTCGCCGAGGGTCACCACCGGCAGCTCCGGGTCCGGGACCGCGGACGCGGCGGCTTCCAGCTCCGCCAGGTCGAGCGCCACGTGCTCCTCGACCGCCATCGTCACCACCTCCGCCTCGCTCCTGTCGCCGTCTGCTGCTCTGTGCTGCTACCAGCTCGCCCCGGGATACTGCCGGTGCAGCGCCTGCATCTCTCCCAGCAGCAACCCGAACCCCTCGCTGTGCCGCCCCTCGCGCCCGCCGCGCGGCTGCCAGCCGTCGGCCGGCATCGCCAGCGTCGCGGCCTCGACCACGCCGGCCACCGCCGCCTCCCAGGCGGGCCGCAGCGTCCGCGGGTCCACCGCGACACCGCTCTCCGCCAGGGCCGCCACCACCGGGTCCGGCGCGAACAGCTCCGCCGTGTACGGCCACAGCAGCTCCAGCGCCGCCTGCATGCGGCGGTGGCTCTCCTCGGTGCCGTCCCCGAGGCGCAGCGTCCACTGCACCGCGTGGTCCCGGTGGTACGCGACCTCCTTCACCGCCTTCGCGGCGAGCGCGGCCAGCTCCGGGTCCGTGGAGTCGCACAGCGCCGTGTACAGCTCGCTCTGGTACGTCGCGAAGTACAGCTGCCGTGCGATCGTCACTGCGAAGTCCCCGTTGGGCTGCTCCACCAGCAGCACGTTGCGGAACTCCCGCTCCGTGCGCAGGAACGCCAGGTCGTCCTCGGAGCGTCCGGCACCCTCCAGCGAACCGGCGTACGTCAGCAGCGTTCGCGCCTGGCCCAGCAGGTCCAGGGCGAGGTTCGCCAGCGCGACGTCCTCCTCCAGCTCCGGCGAGTGCGAGCACCACTCCGACAGCCGGTGCGACAGGATCAGCGCGTCGTCGCCCAACTGGAGCGCGTACTGCGCGACCAGCGGAGTGGATTCCGCAGTAGTGGATCCCGTAGTGGCGGTCACAGGTTCTTCACACCTTCCGGGATCCGGTAGAACGTCGGATGCCGGTACACCTTGTCCGCGGCCGGGTCGAAGAACGGCTCCTTCTCATCCGGGGAGGACGCGGAGACCGCGGCGGCCGGGACGACCCAGATGGAGACGCCTTCGCCGCGCCGCGTATAGAGATCCCGCGCATTGCGCAGCGCCATCTCCGCGTCCGAGGCGTGCACGCTCCCGACGTGCTGATGCGACAGCCCACGCCGCCCGCGGATGAAGACCTCCCACAGAGGCAGACCGCTACTCATGCCGCCGCCACATCCCTCTCGCCGTCACTGTGCTTGGCCGCGTATGCCAACGCCGCCTGCCGTACCCATTCGCCGTCCTCGTGCGCCTGCACCCGCGTCGCGACGCGCTGCCGGTTGCACGGTCCGTTGCCGGCGAGGATCTCCTGGAACTCCGTCCAGTCGATCACGCCGAAGTCGTGGTGCCCGCGCTCCTCGTTCCACCGCAGGTCCGGGTCCGGGATGGTCAGGCCCAGGGCCTCGGCCTGCGGGACGCTGATGTCGACGAAGCGCTGGCGCAGCTCGTCGTTGGAGTGCCGCTTGATGCGCCAGGCCATGGACTGCGCGGAGTGCGAGGACTCGGCGTCCGGCGGGCCGAACATCATCAGCGACGGCCACCACCAGCGGTCCAGCGCGTCCTGGGCCATCGCGTGCTGCTCGGGCGTGCCGTGCGCGAGGTCGTACAGGAGTTCGAAGCCCTGGCGCTGGTGGAAGGACTCCTCCTTGCAGATGCGCACCATGGCCCGCGCGTAGGGGCCGTAGGAGCAGCGCTGGAGCGGGATCTGGTTGATGATCGCCGCGCCGTCCACCAGCCAGCCGATGGCGCCGATGTCGGCCCAGGTCAGGGTGGGGTAGTTGAAGATCGAGGAGTACTTCTGGCGGCCGTTGTGCAGCGCGTCGAGCAGGTCGGCGCGGTCCACGCCGAGGGTCTCGGCGGCCGCGTAGAGGTAGAGGCCGTGCCCGGCCTCGTCCTGCACCTTCGCCAGCAGGATCGCCTTGCGCCGCAGCGAGGGGGCCCGGGTGATCCAGTTGCCCTCCGGCTGCATCCCGATGATCTCGGAGTGCGCGTGCTGCGCGATCTGGCGCACGAGCGTCTTGCGGTACGCCTCGGGCATCCAGTCCCGCGGCTCGATCCGCTCATCGGCGGCGATCAGCCCGTCGAAGCGCTCCTGCAGCTCCGGGGCGGCTGCCGCCGCTTCCCGCGTCCTGGCCTCGGCCGTCACGGCACCCACCTCTCAACCGACCGAACGTTCGGTTTCCATCGTCCCGCCGAGGTGGGGGCGGTGTCAACAGGCGAGACGGACCGACGGCCGCGCCCGAGCCCGCCATCTGGTACATCAGAGTTCTGTGATATCGGCGATTCGGATGGGAGAACCCATGTCCGTACACCGCACCACCGAGCTCTCCACCTCGCAACCCGGCTTCGCTCCAGGACGGCGCGCCACCCTGGCCGGCCTGGCCGCGCTCGGACTCGGCGCCGCCGTACCGACGCTGACCGCCGCACCGGCGCGCGCCGCCACCGCTGCCGCGACGTCCACCACGTCCGCGGCGTCCTCCGGCCCGGTCCAGCTGACACTGCCCGCACCGACCGGCCCGCACCGGGTCGGGAACGTCTCCCTGCACCTGATCGACCGTTCGCGCCGCGATCCGTGGGTGCCCACGCATCCGTTCCGCGAGCTGATGATCGGCATCTGGTACCCGGCCCGCGACGTCGACGGCCACGCGCTGATGCCCTGGCTGCCGGCCAACGCGTGGGCCCTGTATCTCCAGGACAGCGCGATCCCGCCAGGCATCCTGGCCGTCCCCTGGACGCACGGCCACGACGGCGCGCGCGCCGACCTCCGGGGCGGACCGCGTCCGGTGCTGCTGTTCTCCCCGGGCTCCGGCGGGGACCGCGACGCCTGCACCACGCTCACCGAGGAGCTGGTCAGCCACGGCTATGTGGTCGTCACCATCGACCACACGCACGACAGCTCGGAGGTGGAGTTCCCCGACGGCCACGTCGAACCGCGCACGATCCCGGCGGACGAGACCCCGCAGATCGCCACCGAAGCGGTCTCCGTGCGCGCCGCCGACACCGGATTCGTCCTGGACCAGCTGCGCGCGATCGCCGCCGGCCGCAACCCGGACGTGGAGCACCGCCCGCTGCCGCACGGCCTGGCCGAAGTCCTCGACCTGTCCCGGATCGGGATGTTCGGGCACTCCATGGGCGGCGCCACCACCGCGTGGGCGATGCTCGACGACCGCCGGATCCGCGCCGGGATCAACCTCGACGGCTCCCTGTACGGCCCGGTGCTCGGCGCGGGGCTGGACCGGCCGTTCCTGTTCATGTGCTCGCAGCTGCACGACTTCACCGACGACCCCAGCTGGGTGCAGACGTGGTCGCACCTGCGCGGCTGGCACAAGCTCCTCCGGCTCGCCGACGCCGCGCACAACTCCTACACCGACCTGCAGTCCCTGGTGCCCGAGGCCGCCGCCGCGGTCGGCTTCCCGCCGAGCCAGGTGGAGCTGCTGATCGGCACGATCGACCCGGCCCGCTCGGTGCTGGCCGCGCGGACCTACGTGCGCGCGTACTTCGACCGCTTCATCCGGGGGCACGACGAGCACCTGCTCGACCGGCCTTCGCCGGCCTTCCCCGAGGTCGAGTTCTTGGCTTGACTCGCGCGAGCGGCGCCGGTCAAACCGGCGCCGCTCTGGAGACCCCCGCTGCCGCGGCTGGTTAGTCCACCCGCGTCAGCACCCGCGGGCCCTCCTCCGTGACGGCGATCGTGTGCTCCGAGTGGGAGCCGCGCGAGCCGTCCTGGAAGCGCAGCGTCCAGCCGTCGGGGTCGGTGTAGATCTCGCTGGAGGTGGCCGACCACCACGGCTCCAACGCCAGCGTCAGCCCCGGGCGCAGCACCAGGCCGCGGCCGGCACGGCCGGCGTTGGCCACGTGCGGGTCCTCGTGCATGGTGTGGCCCAGGCCGTGGCCGCCGAACTGCATGTTGACCGGGTAGCCGTACTCGGTCGCGACCGCGTGGATGGCCGCGCTGATGTCGCCGAGCTTGTTGCCCGGCTGCGCGGCGGCGATGGCGGCCTCCAGGGCGACGCCGGTGGACTCGACCAGGCGGGCGTCCTCCGGGCTCGCGGTGCCGACGACCACCGTGCGGGCCGCGTCGGCGACCCAGCCGTCGATCGACACCGCGAAGTCCAGGGTCAGGACATCGCCGTCGCGCAGCGTGTACTTGTGCGGCAGGCCGTGCAGGACCGCGTCGTTCACGGACAGGCAGATGACGTTGCGGAACGGGCCGCGGCCGAAGGACGGCGCGTAGTCCCAGTAGCACGACACCGCGCCGCGCTCCTTGATCCGCCGCCGGGCGCGCTGCTCCAGGTCCATCAGGTTCACGCCGGGCTTGGCCAGCTCCGCGAGCTCGGCCAGGGTCTCGCCCACGAACCGGCCGGTGACCGCCATCTTGTCGATCTCCTGCGGCGTCTTCAGTTCGATCACCGGGTCTTCTCCGTCCGTTCCGATTCCTCGTCCAGCATCTGTCCCGGCGTGCCCTGCGCGCGCCAGATCTGCTCGCCCTCGTCGTCGAGCTCGCCGGTCGGCGCCAGGCCGATCCGCTCGGCCACCCGCGCCGAGGCCGCGTGCGCGGGGTGGATGTTCGCGCGGATCTCCGTCACGCCGCGCTCCCGCAGCCACCCGACCAGCGCCGACGCCGCCTCGACGGCGTATCCGCGGCCCTGCCACGACGCGCTGATCACCCACGCCACGTCGGCGCGTCGGCCGCCGTCCACGACCGTCGCCTGCACGGTGCCGACCGCGGCGTCGTCCGCCACGCGGCGGGCGATCCAGTTCACCCATTCTTGCGAACCGTCTGGCGAACGCCCTAATGCCAGCCGCGCATAGCGGGCCCGCAGACCCTCGACCGTCGGCGGTTCTCCTCCGATGAACGTATAGAGCTCAGGGGCAGCAAGCACCCCCGCCATCTCGTCGGCGTCGGACTCCGCTAAGGGTTTCAGCACCAGGCGCGCTGTAGTGATCGGCTCTCTAAACACCCTTGCATGCTATGTGCGGCGTCTTGTGGCACCGCATCGGCGCCGCTCCCGGGGTTTGTAATAAATCCGAGCCCCCGGCCCCGCGGACGGACCGCACCAGCACACAACAGGTAAACACTGATACCCGCAAACGCCTGGCATCCCCCATTAAGTTGCCGCCGTTACCATATCGTTACCCACCTGTGACGAGGCGAGTTGACACGCCCCGCGTCCCGAGAGGATCCTTTGTTTCCGTTAGGACACCTCGTTCGGTGAGGCGTCTTCACGGACAAAGGCCACTGATCCCATCGGTCGAGAGACCCTCCGGATCAGGACAGATCTCCTCGGCTTAAGGGGTGATCCCAAGTGGCTGCGCAGCTGACGCTACGCCGTGAAGTGCCGAAGCTCTGACGAGAGAGGTGGCCGGGACTTCGTCTTGGCGTTGCCGTGGAATGGCGGCCGACGCGGACCCTCCCGGGTGAGCCTCCCCGAGGTGTCGAGTAGGACCGGTCCGCCGCGAAGCGCGGATCCGGGCAGACACAGGCGCCGCGGCGCCACGGCGGGCCGGGAGGTGGTAGCGATGAAATCCGGTAGTAGGTCGGGCCACAGTCGGCCCCTCATCGCGCACGACCCAGCCCACCGTCCTTTCCTCGGCGCGCGTTAACCGCACCAGACCTCTGCCACCACCCGGCCGTACCGGGGCCCGACCAGGCCCCACCGCTGCCGGCGGGGTAGACGCGTGCCACCCGACCAGCCGCTCCTACTCGGCAGCAGGGGGTGTTCCCATGACCACGGCCACGCTGAACAGCGAAGTCCGCGAGATCCACCACGGCGCGGTGCTCGACGACGCACACGTCGGCGACATCAAAGGCGCGTTCGGCACCATCAAGCTCGGCGACCACGACGCGCGCACCGGTCTGTCGGCCAAGCTCAAGACCCTGCTGGCGATCGTCGGCCCGGGGCTGATCGTGATGGTCGGCGACAACGACGCCGGCGCCTTCGCGACCTACGGGCAGGCCGGGCACGACTACGGCACCAAGCTGCTGTGGACGCTGCTGCTCCTGGTCCCGGTCCTGTACGTGAACCAGGAGATGGTGCTGCGCCTGGGTGCCGTCACCGGCGTCGGGCACGCCCGGCTCATCTTCGAGCGCTTCGGGAAGTTCTGGGGCGCGTTCAGCGTCATCGACCTCTTCATCCTCAATGCCCTGACACTCGTCACCGAGTTCATCGGCATCACGCTGGCGACCGGCTACCTCGGACTGCCCAAGGTGCCGTCGGTCATCATGGCCGCGCTGGTCATCGTGGCGGCCGCGATGAGCGGGTCGTTCCAGCGCTTCGAGCGGATCGCGCTGACGCTGTGCGTGGGGTCGCTGCTGCTGATCCCGATCTCGATCATGGCGCACCCGGGCGCCGGCACCATGGCGCACGGCTTCGTCACCCCGGTCCTGCCCGGCGGCTCGGGCCAGATGGCCACCGTGATGCTGGTCGTGATCGGCATCGTCGGCACCACGGTCGCGCCCTGGCAGCTGTTCTTCCAGCAGAGCTACGTCATCGACAAGCGCATCACCCCGCGCTTCATGAAGTACGAGAAGGCCGACCTGGGCATCGGCATCGTGGTGGTCGTGGTCGGCGCGGCGGCGACGATCGGCCTGGGCGCGGTGGCCGCCGCGCACCTGGCCGGGTCCTTCACCGACGCCGCCGACGTGGCGCGCGGCCTGACCGTCTACGGCGGCCGGGTGCTGGGCGACATGTTCGCGGTGGCCCTGCTGGACGCCTCGATCATCGGCGCCTTCGCGGTCTCGCTGTCCACCGCCTACGCGATGGGCGACTGCCTGAAGATCAACCACTCCCTGCACCGCGGGGTGAAGCAGGCCAAGGGCTTCTACGCCGTCTACGCCGGGATCATCGCCTTCGCCGCGGTGATCGTGCTGGTCGCCAGCGACCACGTGCAGGGCGTGCTGACCGTCGGGGTGCAGGCCCTGGCCGGCGTGCTGCTGCCCTCGGCCTCGGTGTACCTGCTGCTGCTGTGCGTGGACAAGGAAGTCCTCGGGCCCTGGGTCAACAGCCGCAAGACCACCGTGTTCACCGGTGCCGTGATCGCGGTCCTGGTGGCGCTGTCGCTGGTGCTGACCGGCTCGGTGCTGGACCAGAACATCACCGCCGGGCAGATCGAGGCGATCCTGGCCGGCTGCCTGCTGGTCGCGCTGGCCCTCGGCGGCTGGATGGCCGTCAAGGCCCTGCGGGCCGGCCGGGCGGCCGAGGCCGTCGACCGCTCTGGGCGCGACGACTGGCGGACGCCGCCGCTGAAGGAACTCGGGCAGGTGCGGTTCTCGACCGGGACGCGCGTCGGGCTGGCCGTCCTGCGGACCTACCTGGCCGTGGCCACGGTGCTGGTGGCGGTCAAGCTGGTCTCGATGATGCTCGGGCACTGAGACGACGATCAGCGACGAAGGGCCGCGCGGCGAACGCCCGGCCCTTCGTCGTTCCAGCAGACTGGA
The DNA here is from genome assembly GCF_041260665.1 of Catenulispora sp. GP43. NCBI lineage: Bacteria > Bacillati > Actinomycetota > Actinomycetes > Catenulisporales > Catenulisporaceae > Catenulispora > Catenulispora sp. GP43. Next base: position 224,374 of record NZ_JBGCCT010000009.1, read on the forward strand.
GCTACCGCCGCTCCATGTAGGCCTCTTCGAGGTCCAACTGGTGCAGCACCCGCCGGTACACGTCGTCGTTGATCTCCCGCGTGTCCCGCAGGTGCTCGATCGCCGCACGCTCGGCGTCCAGCATCGAGCGCCGCGCGTCGTCGACCGCCGCCGCGCCGGCGCTCGGGCTGCCGGAGGCCACCTGCATCGCGTACTTCTTCGCCCGCTCGCCGCGCCACTGCGCCTGGCCGCGCATCCGGTCCACGGCCGGATCGGGCAGCGTGGCCTCCAACTCGTCCAGGCGCGCCAGGCCCGCGTTGGCGGCGGTTCCCATCGCGCTGCAGTAGGCGAACGCGTCCTCGCGCTCCTCGTCCTTCGCCTCGACGCCGAGCCGGCGGATCAGCGGCGGCAGGGTCAGGCCCTGGACGATGAGGGTCGCCAGCACCACGAACAGTGTCAGGAACTGGACGAGTTCGCGGTCCGGCAGCGGTGCGCCGTGGTTGTCGGTCAGCGGGATGGCCGCCGCGGCTGCCAGCGAGACCACGCCGCGCATCCCGGCCCAGCCGACCACGAGCAGGATCCTCGGCCGCTGCGTCTGGGCCGGCGGTGGCTCGAGCGCTCCGCCGCGGCGCATGTGGTGCAGCAGGAAACGGCCGATGTAGCCGAACGTGAAGACCCCGCCGAACCGCGCCACCACGACGATCGCGAAGGCCGCCAGTCCGTAGCCGATCAGCTGTCCGGCGCTCCAGTGGCCGACGTCCCGCAGGATCGGGATCAGCTGCAGGCCGATCAGCGCGAAGACCGTGGACTCCAGGATCTCCACGATCACGTCCCACAGCGCGGTGTCCAGCATGCGCGTGGCGTAGCCGGCCCGGACCCGGCGATGGCCGAGGTAGAGCCCGAGGATGACGACGCCCATCACGCCGGACACGTGCACCGCCTCGGCGGTGATGTAGACGACGAACGGCAGTATCAGCGAGATGGCGCTCTCGGCGCGCGGATCGCGCATCCGGAACCGGATCGGGTCCCAGACCATCGCCACCACCGCGCCGATCACGATGCCGCCGGCCGCCGACAGCACGAACCGGCCGATCGCGTCGAAGACGGTGACGGTCTCCCCCACCGCGGCGGCCAGCGCGATCCGGAACGCGGTCAGCGCGGTGGCGTCGTTGAACAGCCCCTCGCCGACCAGCACGTCGACGGTCCGGCGCGGCAGTCCGAGGCGTTTGGCGATGGAGATCGCCGCGACCGTGTCCGGCGGTCCGAGCACCGCGCCCAGAACAAAAGCCACCGGCAGCGGCAGATCCGGGATCAGCCAATGCATCGCGAAACCGGTCAGGATCGTGGTGACCAGCACCATCGCCACCGACAGGATCAGCACCGCCGACCAGTTCTCGCGCAGCGAGGGCACCGAGGTCTCCACCGCCGCCTGGTACAGCAGCGGCGGCAGCAGGATCATCAGCACGAACTCGGGCTCGAGGGTGTAGTCGGGGATGAACGGCGCGATGGAAACGAGCAGCCCGACAGCCACCAGCACCAGCGGGCCGTTGAGGTCGAACCGCCGGGCGATCGCGGACACCACGACGGAAAAGAACGGGACGCCCAAAAGGAACAGAAGGTGTTGCGCCGTCATGACACCTGATCATCCCATGACAGACGGGTCGAACTGCGTGGCCGGGCACGGATCACCCCCGCGCCGGGCGCCACACCTCCTGCGGGAACGTCTCGGCGAGCGTCACCAGCATATTGAGACTGGTCTGCACCCAGTGCGGCTTAACGGTCCCCTTGCCCCAGGTCAGAAGCCTGTCTCTCTCGATGCGCCAGCAGAAGTCCGGCCAGGAGGCGATCAGCCGCAGCACCTTGGGGTCCAGCAGATCGGCGGCGAACTCGGGGCTCGCGGTGGTGACCAGATACCGCTGGTCGAAGGCCGGATCGCCACGGACGAACTGCGGCGCGCCGGACAGCAGGCCGGGGCCGCCGATCTGGTTCTTCCGCCCCGTACGCGGCACGACTTCCAGGGCGGGCAGCGGCGCCGGAAGGTCGTCGACGCAGGCGGCCCAGTAGTGGTGCGTGTCGTCGCCGTCGCTGCCGGGGGTCTTGTACTCGTAGTCGATCACGAGGATGGCGCGGCCGTTGTGGTGGCCGCGCAACACTATGCGCGCGACGCGGCCGTGCCCCTCGGTGAACGGCGGGCCGCCGAAGCTCTCCGGCAGCTGACGGTCGTTCTTGACCAGGTCCCAGCGGTTGACGGCGGCCATCGCGAACAGCGCCCGCCGGCGCCGGACGTTGGCGACGATCCCGGCGACGGCGAGGGCCACCAGGAAACCCACGAAGATCAGAACAGGCACGGCCACAGGGCCATGCCTACCATCGCGGCGCGGGTGCCGTCACCGTCCCCCCGGCGCCGCGCCTGCTTGGTACTCAGTGCTCAATGCCCAGTGCTCAGTGCTCAGGCCCAGTGCTCAGCGGGTGCCGTTGCAGTAGTACGCGGTCCCGTTGAAGTACTGGTTGTCCCAGAAGTACAGGTCCGCCCACGTCTGCGGGCCGGCGTCGCCGTCCACGGCCAGCTTCGGATACGGCGGGGTGCCGCCGGGCGAGTGCACCGTCGGGGAGTTGTTGCAGCCCTGGAAGGCGGTCAGCGCCGACTGCGTGTCCGAGCCCCAGGAGCCGTCGATCGCCAGCGGCTTGATGCCCAGCTCGGACTTCTTGAGCAGGCACTGGAGCTGCTTGACCGCGTTGGTGTTGGTCGTGCCCTGCTTGATGTCCGGCATCTGCGAGGCCGGCAGGTCCAGGTACGTGCAGTCGCTGGAGGGCTTGGCGGCCGTGGTGGTCGTCTTCGGCGGCGGCGGCGCGGTGGTCACCGGCGTGATCGGCTTGGGCGCGCTGGTGGCCGGGTTCGACGGCGCCGGGGCGCCGGAGTGCGAGGTCGCCGGGCTGCCGGGGTGCGTGGAGGTGCCGCCGCCGGAGGCCGAGGTCGAACCGCCGCCGTTCGTGGACTGACCCTGCTGGCCGCCGGTGGTGGCGCCGCCGGTCGAGGTCGAGGCCGGGTTGCCCGGCATGGCGTCGCCCTGGGCGCCGTTGGTCGAACCGGCCGCGATGTCATCGCCGTCGGGCTTGCCGTTGCCGTTCGCGACGACCCCGGAGCCGTTGCCGGCGTTGCTGCCGGACTCGGAGGCGCCGGCGCCGGCCAGCGAGGCGGCGTCGGGCTTCTTGTGGGGCGATCCGCCGCTCATGAAGGCGACCGCGCCGCCGATGCCGACCACGGCCACCACGGCCAGGGCCGAGGCGATGAGGGTCCTGCGCCGGCGGAGGTCGCCGGGGCCCTGGTCGCCGGGACCGAAACCGCCGGGTCCCTCGGGACCGCCGCCGTTGAGCGGCATCCCGTAGGGCGACATCATCGGCGGCGGGGCCGGGCTGCCGGGCGGGGCCATCGGCGGCGGCGCAGGCTGCCCGGGGTCCTGCGGCGACGACGACTGGTGCGGCGACATATAAGGCGGCTGCGCGGCGCCGGACGGTGACTGGGGCGTCCCCCATGGTGTGTTGTTGTCGGGCGAGCTCATGGTCGGTCATCGTATCTTCGCCCGCACCGGGACCGGTCCCCGCCCCGGCAAAGCGCGGGTAAAACAACCCTCGCGGCACGCCGACTGGCCACGAACCTCGACAAACGTGTTGTGGCCGGGCACCGCCGGGCGGGATCATCGAGGGCATGACGCTGCCCCGCCAGCGCCCTCAGGGGCCTGCCACGCGCCCGGCTCCCGACCCCGACGGACACCCGCCGGCCTCGGCATCCGACAGGCGCACCGAGACCGACACCGCAAGCGACCCCTCGAGCGACCCCTCGAGCGATCCCGGAGACCGGCTGCCGTTCCGGGTCACCATCGACGACTCCGACACCCCGTACGACGTGGTGGACGCGCTGCTGCTGACCCCGTTCACCACCGGCGTGCAGCCGCACGCCCGGCACGCCCGCCTGGACGCGCTGCGCGAGGACGCGACCCTGGTCCCGGCCGAGGGCCGGGTCCTGCGCTCGGTCGTGGAGGACAAGCGGGAGTCCTGCCTGACCGCCGGCGCGGGCTGGACGGCGCGCTCGGTGCGCTGGTCCAGCGGCGGCGGCGAGGTCACCGTGGTCGCCGAGACCCCGGAGCTGGCGGCCAAGATCCTGGAGCAGGCCACCGACGGCGTGGCCGCCGAGGAGGAGCCGGAGGAGGAGAAGGTCTCCGTCGGCTTCTGGTACGCGGCCCCGCAGCGCGGCCCGTATCGCACGGTCCGCACCATCACGGCCGAGCCGTGGGAGGCCGTCCGCAACAACTACGCGGCCTCGGCCGCAACCGCCATGGACAAGCTGATGGCGGTCCGCCGCACCGAGGCCGCCGGCCGCATGATCCTGCTGCACGGCGCCCCCGGCACCGGCAAGACCACCGCGCTGCGCACCCTGGCCCGCGAGTGGCGCGACTGGTGCCAGGTCGACTACGTCCTGGACCCCGACGCCCTGTTCTCCTCCCCCGGCTACCTCATGGAAGTCGCGATGGGCGTGGAGTACCACGGCCACGGCGACGACGAGGAGAACCGCCGCCGCTGGCGCCTGCTGCTGCTGGAGGACTGCGACGAGCTGATCCGCGGCGAGGCCAAGGCCACCAGCGGCCAGGCCCTGTCCCGGCTGCTGAACCTCACCGACGGCCTGCTCGGCCAGGGCCGCGACGTCCTGGTCGCGATCACCACCAACGAGAACCTGGCCAGCCTGCACCCGGCGGTCATAAGGCCCGGGCGCTGCCTGGCGCAGATCGAGGTCGGCCCGCTCCCCCGCGCCGAGGCCCTGGCCTGGCTGGACCGCGAGGGCGCCGACCCGTCGCGGGTCGCGGCCGCGCGCCTCGGGCGCGGCGCCGCGGGCTCCGGCGGCCCGATCGGCGGGGTGACGCTGGCCGAGCTGATCGCGGCCCGGGACGGGAACGAGCCGGTCGCCTCGGCGGGCGACGACAGCGGGACGGGGCTGTATCTGTAGGTAGGTCTGTGGGGGGGTGGCGGCGGCCTTAGTTCCCGGCTGACTGGAAGGGGAACGTGCGCCCCACGAACACCTGGCCGTTGTAGCCGTAGTGCTGCTCCAGCAGGGGAACGACCGTGCCCGGATCCGAGGCGAAGATGGTGATCGTGCCGTTCGACTGGAGCGAGGTGGCGAACACCACGCCCTGGTTCTTCCAGTAGTCGGTGTCCTGCTCCAGCCGGTGGCCCAGGAACCACTGTTCGGAGGCGTCCAGAACCGTGTCCTGGAACACCACCTTGAACGGCGCGGCGGCGCTAATCGCGGCAGCCGCCAGCGACGAGTCGGTGTAGGGCTTGCGGTACACGACGATCGGGCTCGCGTCATAGACGGACGCGGCGTCGAACCCGCCGTTGGTGTAGTCCTGGCCGGTCAAGCCGACTCCCATGAAGGAGTTCTGGTGGCTGGACTGCAGCGCGTTCTGAACGCGGTCGACAGCCTTCTCCTTCGGTGCGTTCCACCAACTGGGGTCCGTCACCGGGGTGGCTGACCGAGACAGTGTCGCCGGCGGTGGCATCAGCGGTGTCGGCGGCGGCGTGAGGGGCGCCCCCGTCGAGGCCGAAGGCGAAGACGTCGCCGTGGGGGCCGAAGGGGCCGCGGTCGTGGACGCGGCGTAGGCACCCGGAGCGATCCTGGCGTCGGCGACCCCTGATACGTGACCGCCTCCCCACCCGGCCAGCGGCACGACGGCCAGCGCCGCGACGGCGATCACCGCCACCGCGCCGGCGCCGGCCAGCGCCCTCGCCACGGCCCGGCGCCGTGCGGCGCCGGCCATCGCGCGGTCGCCGAGCGCCGGCGTGACGGAGAAGTCGGGTATGGCCGCCATGAGGAGTTCGCGGACCCGTTCGTCGAGGCCGTCGAAGTCCTCGAGGTCGTCGAGGTCCTCGAGGTCCTCGATCTCGCCCCGCCCGTCTCTTGCGCCCGCGACACCGCGGCCGCCGTCCAAGCGCTCGTCGAAGCCGCCTTCGTGCGTCATACCGAGACCTCCTGGGCTCGCTGGGTTCGGGTGAGCCGGGTGCGCAGGGCGGCGAGCGCCTTCGAGCTCTGGCTCTTCACGGTCCCCGTGCTGCATCCCAACTGCGCCGCCGTCTCGGCCTCGGACATGTCGAGGTAGTAGCGCAGCAGCACGACCGCGCGCTGCCGCGGCGGCAGCGCGCGCAGCGCGGCGCCGAGCACCGAGCGGTCGTCCACGGCGTCGAAGGCCGATCCCCCGAGTCCCCACGCGCCGTCGCGCGGCGGCTCCCAGCCCGGCGCGTGCCCCGAGGGCACCTCGCCGTGCCACTTGCGCCGCCACCACGAGGTCGCGGTGGTGATCATCGTCCTGCGCAGGTAGGGCTCCAGCGCGCCGTCGCAGGCCAGCCGCTCCCAGCGCGGCAGCACCTTCACCAGCGCGGTCTGCAGCAGGTCCTCGGCCAGGTGCACGTCACCGGTCAGGACCCAGGCGGCGCGCAGGAGAGGAGCCTGGCGCGCCGCCAGGAACTCCCTGAAACCTTCCGGTTCTCGCACCTTGTTCCCCCGTCGCCGCCAGGCCAGGACGACGCCCGAGCGGGCGCCCTCCCTCCTGACGCGACGGGGGGCCGATGAGGTTGCCGCGGACTTTCAGGGTTCGTGCCGGACGAAGTTCGGCCGGACGTCCGCCTCGTCGTAGTACCGGTGGAACACCGCCGTGGCACCGCCGGACAGCGGCGGCACGATCCACGACCACTCCGCCGGACACACCCTTCCGGCGCGCTCCTCCTTGGCCACGTGTTTCAGGAACCTGTGCGCCTCGGTGTGGTGGTCGGCGATGGTGACGCCGGCCTGTTCGTAGGAGTGCAGGACCGCGACGTTCAGCTCGACCAGGGCCTGGTCGCGCCACAGCGTGCGGTCGGTCGTGGTGTCCAGGCCGAGGTTCGCCGCGATCGTCGGGAGCAGGTCGTAGCGGTCGGCGTCGGCGAGGTTCCGGGAGCCGATCTCGGTGCCCATGTACCAGCCGTTGAACGGCGCGCAGGGATAGTGCAGGCCGCCGACCTCCAGGCACATGTCGCTGATCACCGGGACCGCGTGCCAGCGCAGGGCCAGGTCGGCGAACCAGGGGTGCCGGGGGTGGGACAGCGGGACTTCCAGGACGCAGTCCTGCGGCAGCACATGGACATAGGGCCGGTATCCGGGGGCCTCGATGACCAGCGGGAGGACGTCGAAGGCCGTGCCGTGGCCGTACCAGCCGAGGGTGCGCACGGTGTCGGTCAGCGCGATGTTGCGCGGATCGCCCACCACCCCGCCGTCCTCGACCCGGTATCCGGCGTAGCGGACGAACTGTTCGTTGTGGATGCGCGGGCCGGGAAGCCCGGGGCGATCCGGGGCGAAGACGGTGATGGTCGGGCGGATCCGGCCTTCGTTCGTGGCCTCGCGCAGATGCCTGACACACTCCGCCGCGATCCGCACCGGCCGGTCGGTCCGGCGGTGGTCGCGCAGTTTCAGCGACTGCCAATACAGGCGGCCGATGCAGCGGGAGGAGTTGCGCCAGGCGACGCGGGCGCCGTATTCGAGTTCGGCGAAGGTGTGGTCGTAGCTGCCGTCGGCGGCGATCGCGGCGGCCACGGCGCGGCGGCGGCCGGGCAGTTCGGCGGTGCGGCCGAGCTCGGTGTAGCACTGGTGCAGGAAGCGATCCGCTTCCTCGGAGAGTTCTTCGACACTGGACAGGCTGGCGCGACTGGATAATCGTTCGGCGGGGCGCTTCTGGCGTATCGCGTGACGGAACACGGGAATCCCCTACGCTCGACGGGCGAATGCAGAGCGTCATCGTATGTCTACAACTGGTGTTCGTACTACCGATTGTGAGGATCCCGTCCCGATGTGCACTTACCAGACCTTCAAGCTGGCCGTGGCCGGCAGCGCCAAGGGCACCCCGAACTGGATCCGCGTCACCGAGGCCAGCGTCTACTACGACCATCCGGTGCACGCCACCGACGAGCACACGCTGAACATCGACCTGCGCAATCCCGAGCGCGGGCCGTCTGCGCGCATCGCCGTGGAGCTGACCGCGCAGGCGGCCTACGACCTGGCGCAAGCCATTCTCACGGCGTTGGAGAGCGTGCCGGAGGGGATGCTCCCGCCAGGACTACTCATCGGCACATCGCGGGTCTAACGTCGTAGACATGGCCACCGACGACGCACAGACCGATACCGGGAGTGTCTACGACTATGTCGTCGTCGGAGCCGGCTCAGCCGGATCCGCGGTGGCCGCGCGCCTGTCGGAGGACCCGGGCTGCCGGGTGGCGCTGCTGGAGGCGGGACCGGCGGACCGCAACCCGCTGATCCACATCCCGGCCGCGTTCTCCGAGCTCTTCGAGAGCAAGGTCGACTGGGCCTACCGCACCGTCAACCAGCCCAAGCTCGGCGGGCGCCGGATCTACTGGCCGCGCGGCCGGATGCTCGGCGGGTCCTCGTCGATCAACGCCATGATGTGGGTGCCCGGCCACCCGGCGGACTACGAGGAGTGGGCCGCGGCCGCGGGCCCGGCCTGGGGCCCGGACGAGTTCGGGGCCGCGCTGCGCCGCGTCGAGGCCTTCACCGCCGCCCCGGACGGCGCCGAGCACGGCGCGACGGGCCCGGTGCGCGTCGAGGACCTGCGCTCGCCGCATCCGCTGACGGCCCGCTTCCTGGAGGCGTGCGCGGCCTTGGGCGTCCCGGGCACGCAGACCGCCGTGACCCAGCACGAGGGCCGCCGCTGGTCGGCCGCCGACGCCTACCTCAAGCCCGCGCGCTCGCGCCCCAACCTGGTCGTGCACACCGGCGCGCTGGCCACCCGGGTGCTGTTCCACGACCGCCGCGCGACCGGCGTGCGCTACCTGGACGGCCGCCGCATCGCCTCGGTGGCGGCCCGCCGGGAGGTGATCCTGTGCGGCGGCACGGTGAACACCCCGCAGTTGCTGATGCTCTCCGGCGTCGGCCCCGCCGACCACCTGAAGCGGCGCGGCGTCAAGATCGTGGCCGACCTCCCGGAGGTCGGCCGCAACCTTCGCGACCACCTGGCCGCCGGCATAGTGGTAAAGGCGAAGAACACCAAGACCCTGATCAGCGGCCGCACCCCGGCCGGCTTCGCGCGCTACCTGGCCAAGCACGAGGGTCTGCTGTCGTCGAACGTCGGCGAGGCGTACCTGTACACCACCAGCGCCGAGGACCTGGACCTGCCGGACATCGAGGTGGTCTTCGCCCCGGTGGCCTTCCTCGACGAGGGTCTCACCCGCCCGAAGGAACACGGCTTCACGATCAGCGCGGTCCTGCAGAAACCCGCCTCGCACGGCACGATCACCCTGTCCACCCTGGATCCCACCGCCGCCCCCACCATCGACCCGGCCTATCTGACCGACCCGGAGGGTCTGGACTACGCGACGCTGACCCGCGGCGTCGCCCTCTGCGAGAAGATCGCGGCCGCGCCGCAACTGGCGCGCTACAACGACGGCTACATGCTGCTGCCCGACCTGTCCGGCGAGGAACTGTACGAGGCCTCGATCCGCCGCTACGCCCAGACGCTGTACCACCCGGTCGGCACCTGCCGCATGGGCTCCGACCCCGACTCGGTGGTGGACCCGGAACTGCGGGTCCGCGGCACCGAGGGGCTGCGGGTGGCCGACGCCTCGGTGATGCCGGCGATCATCCGGGGTCACACGAACGCGCCGGCGATCGTGATCGGGGAGAAGGCCGCGGAGTTGGTGAAGGACGCGGAGCGGACGGCGCGGAGGGGGTGACGGCCGTCCCGACCTGCGACGGTCGGGGCCGGAACCGTCCTCGGGTGGCGGCCTCAACCGACCTGCCCGAGGCTGGGACGTGGGCCGCGGCGGCGCGTGACCGCCGGGCGGGCGCGGCCCGAGTGTCAGGAGCTCGCGACATGGCCGGTTTCGACATCACCGCGCTGCTGAACCAGCTCATGGGCAAGCAGCAGCAACAGCAGGCGCAGCCTACGCAGCAGGGCCAGACAGGTGAGCAGGCCCCGGTGCCGGCGAACGCCATGGGCGCGGCGCCCAGCGGCGGCGGGGCCGGCGGGCTCGGGAACCTGCTCAGCAGCGGCATGATCCAGAAGCTCGCGCCGATGATCGGCGGACTGCTCGCCGGCGGTGGTCTGTCGAAGCTCATGGAGGGCCTCAAGGGGGCCGGGGCCGGTTCGCAGGCGAGGTCGTGGGTCAGCGCCGACCAGCCGAACCAGCCGGTCAGCGGGGAGCAGATCACGCAGGCGCTCGGGCCGGAGCAGATCTCGCAGGTCGCCAACACCCTCGGCATGACCAACGAGCAGGCCGCGCAGACCATGGCGACCGCGCTTCCCCAGGTCGTCGACGCGATGACGCCCGAAGGCCACCTGCCGGAGGGTGCCGTGGCCGGCGCTTCCGGCGCCGCGGGCCCGGCCTCGTCACCAGCCCAGAACACGCAGGCCCAGAACCGCCCGGAGGCCGGTGGGACCTCTGGCGGAATGCCGCAAGGGGGTTGATCGGCCCCGGTGGGTGATCGCTACCATGCAGGCATGCGCGACATCGCAGTGTTCAGCGGAAGCGCCCATCCGACCCTGGCCGCGGAGATCTGCGCGCACCTGGAGACGCCGCTGAGCCCGGTGCGGGTCAGCCGCTTCGCCAACGACTGCCTGGAGGTCCAGCTCCAGGCCAACTGCCGCGAGCGTGACGTGTTCCTGGTCCAGCCGCTGGTCGCGCCGGTCCAGGAACACCTCGTCGAGCTGCTGCTCATGTGCGACGCGGCGCGCGGCGCCTCGGCGGCCAGGATCACCGCCGTGGTGCCGCACTATTCGTACGCGCGCAGCGACAAGAAGGACGCCCCGCGGATCTCGATAGGCGGCCGGCTGGTGGCCGACCTGATGGTGGCCGCCGGCGCCGACCGGGTGCTGGCGATGACGCTGCACTCCCCGCAGGTGCACGGCTTCTTCTCGGTCCCGGTCGACCACCTCAACGCGTTGCGCGAGCTGGCCAAGCACTTCCGCGGCTCGGACCTGTCCAACACCACCGTGGTCTCCCCCGACCTGGGCAACGCCAAGGAGGCCGCGGCCTTCGCGCGCCTGCTCGGCGTCCCGGTCGCGGCCGGCGCCAAGCAGCGCTTCGCCGGCGATACCGTGGCGATCAGCTCGGTGATCGGCGACGTGGGCGGACGCGACGTGATCGTGCTCGACGACGAGATCGCCAAGGGCAGCACCGTCATGGAGCTGCTGGAGCGCCTGCGCGAACTCGGCGCCCGCGGCGTGCGCGTGGCGTGCACGCACGGCCTGTTCGCCGCCGGCGCCCTCAAGCGCCTGTCGGACCAGCCGGAGGTCGAGGAGATCGTGTGCACCAACACGGTCCCGATCCCGCCGACCGAGCTGACCGACTCCGGCAAGCTCACCGTGCTCTCCATCGCCCCGGCGCTGGCCGAGGCGATGCGGCGGATCCACAACGGCGAGTCGGTGAGCGCCCTGTTCGAAGGGCTCTGATTCATTCATAGAGCCCTGAGGAAGCCGGACCCGCGCTTCAGCCCGGGCGTTCCTCGGCCGGGGTGCTCCTCAGCCCAGGTGCTCCTGGTAGAACTCGAAGATCCGGTCCCAGGCGTCCATCGCCGCCTCCGGCCGGTAGGCGACCCGGTTCACGTTGAAGAACGCGTGCCCGGCCCCCTCGTAGGTCTTGAAGTCGTACGTCTTCCCGAGCTTGTCCAGCGCCGCCGCCAGACGCTCTGTCTCCTCCGGCGAGGGATGCGTGTCGTCGGCGCCGAAGTTGCCGAGCAGCGGGCACGACAGGTCCGGCAGCCGGTCCCCGACCGAGGTGGCGCGCAGGCCGACCGAGGCCGGGCTGTCCGACATCACGAACGCGCCGTAGTTGTCGACCGCCGCCTGCAGGTCCAGGCCGCACGCCGCGAGCAGGGCCTGACGGCCGCCCGAGCAGTACCCGATGACACCGACCTTGCCGTTGGCCGTGTCCAGCGCCCGCAGGTACTCCGCCGCCGTGCCGATGTCGGCGATCAGCCGCTCGTCCGGGACGCCGCCGTCGGCGCGGACCGCGGCCGCCGCGTCCTCGTGCGAGATGCCCGGGCCGCCCTCGCGGCTGTACAGGTTCGGGACGACCGCGTTGTAGCCGTGGACGGCGAAGGTGCGCGCGAACTCGCGCGTGGCCTCGTCATAGCCCGGCAGGTGGTGGATCAGCACCACGCCGCCGCGCGGCCCGCCGTCCTGCGGCACCGCCAGGTAGGCCTCGATCTCGGCACCGTCGGACGCGGGGTAGTGGACGGTCCCGGCCTGGATGGCATTGGTCATCGCGATCTGCATGCCGGACATGCTGCCACGCTCACCTCGGGGACAGGACGTAGGCGCGGACCGAAACCGTTGCCGCACCGCCCGATCGGACCTCCTCGGCCCGCTCGTGCCAGGCGTTCGGGCCCATGCCGATGAGACGCGACACCTCATCGGCGGACAGGGACAGCACCGTCTTGCAAGGATGCTCCGACTCGACCTCGAACCGGTCCGCGAACTGCTCGCGCAACCGCTGCGGCTTGCGGTCGTCGACGGCCATCAGACCGTACTCGGCGATCAGCTCCCTGAGATGGTCCGGCTCGGGCACGACGACAATCGCCCGGCCGCTGGGGCGCAGCACACGCCGCATCTCGCGCGGATTGCGCGGCGCGAAGACGTTGAGGAGCACCGAGGCGGCACGGCCGCGGACCGGAAGCCCGGCCCACGCGTCGGCGACGACGGCCCCGATGCGGGGATGGGCCTTGGCAGCCAACCGCGCGGCGTGCTTGGAGACGTCCAGCGCGATGCCGGGCCGATCGACCCGGTCCAGGACGCGCGCCAGGTAGTAACCGGTGCCCGCGCCGAGGTCGAGCACGCAGCTGTCGTCGTCAGCCGCACCGTCGGCGGCGTCGGCAGCCAGATCGGCGATCAGATCCGCGATCCCGTCATAGTGCCCCGCCCCGAGGAACGCGGCGCGCTCGGCCACCATCTCCGCGGTGTCGGCGGTACCCGGCACCCCGCCCCCGGCCAGCAGCGAGACGTAGCCGGGCCGCGCCACGTCGAAAGCGTGCCCTTCCTCACACAACAACCGCACGCCCGAAGACTCCTCGACGATCAAGGCGGTGGCACAATGCGGGCAGGACAACCAGTCGACGATGTCGGAGATCACTCTAGAATTCTGCCAGCGGCGCGTAGCGCCTCCTTAACGGGCGGCGGTGGGCGACGGGTGGGCGTGACGTAATCGCGGCCTGGAAAGGGAACAAGCGGAGGCGCCCTCCTCGTTGATACACTTTAACGCGATACAACGCGTCTTCGGGCCGCAGCCGAGAGGGATGAGCCATGGCCATGAGAACGACGATCAGCCACGACGGTGACCGCGCACCGTCGGCCAAGCCGTTGATCCTGCTCACCACGATCGCGGTACTGCTCCTGGTAGCCGTGCCGATCTCGATCCTGGTCGCGCTGTTCATGATCGTGTTCGGGCACGTGACCGGCGGCTTCGCCGTGATCGGCGTCACGGTCGTGGCCGCGGTCGTCGCGGTGGTGGCGGCCGGGGCCAGCGGCGTCCGGCACCTGCAGAAGGTGGTCGAGCGCAAGTCGTTCCGGGTGGTGCAGCTGGGACAGCGCGACTACCACTACGAGGGCGACAGCTGCGGGCACGACCACTCGAACGACGAGATCCGCATCATCTGAGCCCCCGGCGGGGGCCCGCCGCAGCGAAGCGCCTGGACGCGCCGTTCCCTCAGGCGGTCCAGGTCTCGCGCACCCAGGCGTGCCGCGGATCGTCGCTGAACGCCATCGAGCGCGCCGGCCCGCGGTCCCGGCCGGCCAGCACGTTCAGGTAGTACAGGTCGTAGCCGGGCATGGCCATCGACGGGCCGTGGTAGCCGTGCGGGATGAGCACCACGTCCCCGGCCCCGACCTCGCGCAGCACATCGATCTCGCCGGCCGCCGAGGAGTACACCCGCTGGTATCCCGGCCCGCCCTCGTAGTAGTAGATCTCCTCTTTGGCGCGCTCCCCGTCCTCGACGTCCTCGTCGTGCTTGTGCGGCGGCCAGGACGACCAGTTCCCGCCCGGGGTGATCACCTCCACGGCCAGCAGCCGGTCGGTCTCGAAGGCCTCCGGCGCGCAGAAGTTGTGCAGCGTGCGCGCGGCCGATCCGGCCCCCCGCTGCTCCACCGGCACCGCCTCGCGCGGACCGTACCGGAACGGCAGGTCGGCCTCGGCCCGCGCGGTCGGGATCGCCACCCGGCACGGTCCGCCCACCGCGGTCAGGCGGACCATGCTGGTGCGCGGGACGTAGGCGAAGTCGCTGGGGCCGGCGAAGACGTCCTCGCGCCCGCGCAGCAGGAACTCCTCCGATCCGCACCGCACACTGCACGAACCGGACAGCGGCAGGACTAACGCCTCGTCTCCTGAGGAAAAGAACTGATATGAACCGACGAACTCCGCGGTCTTCAGTCCCGCGAAGCTCCAACCTGCCGATTCGGGTGTGATGTCGACCTGTGCCATACCGCCTCCCGCTTGCTGCATAGCAGTACGGTGTTCGCCGGTCAACCTGTTGTCCGGACAAAGTGACCGCAGCATACTGACCCCCATGGGGATCCGACCGCGGATCGAGGTGGACCGCTCCTCCCCGATCCCGCTCTACTTCCAGGTCGCCGAACAGATCGCCGAGGCGATCCGCACCGGCGAGCTGGCTCCGGGCGACCAGCTGGACTCCGAGGTGCAGATCGCCGAGTCGCTGGGGCTGTCCCGGCCCACGATCCGGCAGGCGATCGGGCACCTCGTGGACCGCGGCATGATCGTGCGGCGGCGCGGCGTGGGCACGCAGATCCTGCCGATGCCGGTGCGCCGCGAGATGGAGCTCACCAGCCTGCACGACGACCTGGCCCGCAGCGGCCGGACACCGGCCACCGACGTGCTGCTGCTGGCCCACGTCCCGGCCGAGCCGGAGGCCGCCGCGGCGCTCGGGCTGGCCGCCGGCACGCCGGTGACCAAGGTGGTGCGGCTGCGCCGCTCGCTGGGCGAGCCGCTGGCGGTGATGCGCAACTGGCTGCCCGAGCCGGTGCCGCCGCTGACCGCGGAGCTGCTGGAGAACCGGGGCCTGTACGAAGTGCTGCGCAAGGCGGGCATCCGCATCTGCGTGGCCCGGCAGCGGATCGGGGCCTGCACGGCCGACGCCGAACAGGCGGCCCTGCTCGAGGAACGGCGCGGCGCGGCCCTGCTGACCATGGAGCGCACGGCGTTCGACGACAGCGGGCGGGCGGTCGAGTTCGGCAGCCACATCTACCGCGCGTCCCGGTACAGCCTGGAAGTCACAGTCACCGAGCACTGACGCACACCCGCGGAGGCACCGATGGGAGCACAATCCGCACACTCCAGACAACTCCGAGCCCTGATCGCGATCGGCGCCGCGGCGGCCTTGGCGGCCGGCTGCTCCAGTTCGTCGTCGAGCCCCAGACCGGCGGACGTCAACTCCTCGAACCAGCCGAAGAACCCCACCCTCGTGATCACCGCCAACGACATCGCCGGCGGCAAGAACAGCAACGAGGCCAAGTGGATCCAGGGCACCCTGATCCCGGACTTCGTGAAGGCCGAGGCGGCCAAGGGGATCACCGCGCACGTCACCTTCCGGCCCAACGGCGTCGACGACGACGCCTACAAGTCCAAGCTCGCCCTGGACCTGCAGTCCGGCACCGGCGACGACGTCTTCTCGCTGGACGGCATCTGGGTCGGCGAGTTCGCCGACGCCGGGTATCTCAAGCCCCTGAACCAGGTGGCCGGAACCCAGGTCGACAGCTGGGACGGCTGGTCCCAGATCTCGCAGTCGGTCCAGGCCCTCGGCGAGTACCAGGGCCAGCGCTACGGCGTCCCGAACGGCACCGACGCGCGCGTCATCTTCTACAACAAGAAGCTCTTCGCGCAGGCCGGACTGCCCACCGACTGGCAGCCCGCCGGCTGGCAGGACATCTACGACGCGGCCGCCAAGCTCAAGGCCCTGCCCGGGGTCACCCCGGTGCAGTGGGACGGCGGCGTCCCGATGGGCGAGGCCACCACGATGCAGGGCTTCCTGCCGCTGCTGGCCGGAGCCGGCGGCACGCTGTGGACCAACGGGAAGTGGATGAAGGCGGGCACGGCCTTCACCACCGCGCTCGGCTTCTACCAGAAGATCTACGGCGGCGGCTTCGGCGACCCGGTGCTGCAGGAGGACGCCAAGGGCCGCGACAAGTCGTTCACCGAGTTCGCGGCCGACAAGATCGGCATCTACGCCGAGTCCGACTACATGTGGCGCTCGGTACTGAATCCCACCGGCGGCACCGCGCCGATGGCGGATCGCGACACCGACGTCGGCTACGCGCTGATCCCGTCGGAGAACGCCGGCTCGGGCGTCAAGGGCCAGAGCTTCGTGTCCTACTCCGGCGGCTCCGACTGGTCGATCAACCCCAAGACCAAGTATCCGCAGGCGGCCTGGGACTTCCTGGCGTTCCTGAACTCCAAGGCCGAGACCATCTCCCGGATCGGCGGGGCGCCGCTGCTCACCGCGCGCGATGACGTCAACCAGCAGGTGCTGGCCAACGACCCGATGCTCCAGTTCGCCACCAGCAAGGTGCTGCCGGTGACCAGCTTCCGGCCCTCGCAGGCGGCGTACAACGACGTTTCGAGCCTGGTCCAGAAGGCGGTCGCGGACGTGGTCGGCGGCAAGAGCCCGGCGGAGGCCGCGGCGGCCTACGAGAAGGCGTTGGAGGGCCTCGTTGGCGCGAGCAGCGTCGCGGCCGGGAGCTGAGGATCCGGCGGGGCTCGGCAGGGCCGGCGCGGCGGCGATCGCCGCACCCGCCCTGCTCGTCGTCGCCGCGTTCCTGGTCTTCCCCGCCCTGTGGACCCTGTATCTGGGCACGACCGACTACCGGCTCACCGGCTTCGCCGCGCGGCATCCGCGCAGCGTGGGCCTGCAGAACTACACGAACGTCGTCCAGGACCCGGACTTCCGCCACTCGCTGTGGCTGACCTTCCAGTACGTCCTGTTCTCGGCCGTGATCGGCCAGGCGCTGCTGGGCTTCGCCATCGCCTGGATGCTGCGCGACGCCAGGGGCCGGCTCAAGCGGCTCATCGAGGCGCTGGTGCTGCTGGCCTGGATCCTGCCGAGCTCGGTGGTGGCGTTCCTGTGGGTGGCGATGCTGGACCGCGACGCCGGGACGCTGAACGCCCTCCTGCACACCCCGGGCACGGCGTGGGCCATCGAGCACCCGATGGCCGTCATCATCGTGTTCAACATCTGGCGCGGCACCGCGTTCTCGATGCTGCTGTACAGCGCGGCGCTCACCGGCGTCCCGCCCTCGCAGCTGGCGACGGCCCGGATGTTCGGCGCGAACTCCTGGCAGCAGCTGCGCGACGTGGTCTTCCCGCACATCCGCGGCCACATCCTGACCAACCTGCTGCTGATCTCGCTGTGGACGTTCAACGACTTCACGCCGTACCAGATCACCGCCGGCGGCCCGAACGGCAAGTCGGAGATCCTGCCGGTGTACATCTACCAGACCGCCCTGTTCGACGGGCAGATGGGCCTGGGGGCCGCGATCTCGCTGCTGATGCTCGTCATCAACCTCGTCGTGGCGCTGGTGTACCTGCGACTGCTGCGCGAGCGGCGCCGGGAGCGTGCCGTATGAGGGAGCGCACCCCTGGCGAGGTGGTGGCGAAAATCGCCCGCTACACGTTCTTGTCGGTGCTGCTGGGCTTCTTCGCGCTGCCCATGCTGTGGTTGGCCTCGGCGCCCTTCAACGCGCACCCCACATTGGACGTGAGCATAAGCTCGTTTACTCTTCACAACTTCTCGGTCCTGCTGAAGGATCCCTATGCGCTGCCGTCGCTGTGGAACTCTCTACTGCTGGCAGGGGGTACGGCTCTGCTGACAGTGGGGTTCGCAGCGGCGGCGGCGTACGCCCTGAGCCGGGTGCGAGTCCCGGGCCGCGACGGCATCCTCTACGCCCTGCTCCTGCTGTCCTCGATCGTGACCGGCACGGCCGCGATGGTGCCGCTGTTCCAGCTGGCGTTCAAACTGCACCTGATCGACTCCCGCCTCGGGGTGATCCTGGTGTTCACCGGCGGCCTGCTCCCGGCGGCGATCTTCATCCTGAAGGACTTCACCGACAACACGCCGAAGTCGTACGAGGAGTCGGCGCGGGTGTTCGGGGCGTCGCCGTTCCAGATCATGCGGCACATCGTGCTCCCGATGATCCGCCCCGGGCTGGCCACGGTGACGGTCTGGGCCGTGGTGAACGTCTGGAGCAGCTTCCTGATCCCGTACATCCTGGTCCGGAACCCGGACAAGTACCCGGCCTCGGTGGTGCTCTACACGTTCTACACCGAGGGCGGCCAGCCGGACCTGGCGCTGATCTCGGCCTTCTCTCTGCTTTACTCGATCCCGGTGATCCTTTTGTACCTGTTCGTCAGTCATCGCTACGGGTTCCGCTTCCACGGCGGGATCAAGCGGTAGAGGAGCGCTTCGTGGCAGGGGTTTCATAAATGGCACAGCTTCGCACCATCGACCTGACGAAGACCTTCGCCGACGCCGGCGGCGGCGTCACCGCGCTGGACGCGCTGAACCTGACGATCCAGGACGGAGAGTTCTTCGCGCTGCTGGGCCCCTCCGGCTGCGGGAAGACCACCCTGCTGCGGACCCTGGCCGGGCTGGAGACGCCGGACAGCGGCGCGGTGCACATCGGCGAGGCCGACGTGACCCGCACGCCGCCGGGCAAACGCGGGGTGGCCATGGTGTTCCAGGACTACGCGCTCTTCCCGCACATGACCGTCACGGAGAACATCGCCTATCCGCTGCGCGTCCGCGGCGTCCCGAAAGCCCGGCAACGCGAGGCCGTGCTGGCCGCCGCCTCCGAACTGGGCCTCACCGGCACCGAGACCACCGCCGGTCTGCTGGAGCGCCGACCGGGTGCTCTGTCCGGCGGACAGCAGCAGAGAGTGGCCCTGGCCCGCGCCACGGCGGCTGAGCCGTCCGTTTTTCTCTTTGACGAACCCTTGTCGAACCTTGATGCTCGTCTCAGGCTGGAGGCGCGGACGTTCCTCAAGCGACTGCAACGCGAGCTCGCCACCACCACGGTCTTCGTCACCCACGACCAGGCCGAGGCGCTGGCGCTCGCGGACCGCATCGCAGTCATGCAGTCCGGCCGTATCCGCCAACTCGGGACTCCTCGCGAGGTGTACCGCAGGCCGGCGAACACGTTTGTGGCTTCTTTCATCGGCTCCACGCCGATGAACCTGCTGGAGGGGGTTGTCCGTGACGGACGCGTTCTGGTCGCAGATTCCGAGATCGCGATGCCTGACGGGGCCGGGGAGCGCCTGGCCGAACGCACCGCGGTGGTCCTTGGCGCGCGCCCGGAGTACTTCCGCGTATCGGCGGATCCGCGCGACGGGGCGTTTCGGGGCACGGTAGAGGTCGCCGAGAACCTCGGCAGCTCGCTGCTGCTCACGCTGGACGTCGCCGGGACCGCGGTGCAGGTCGTGGTGGCCGAGGAGGACGAGCCGGAACCCCAAGCCACTGTGTGGGCGTTGCCCCGCAGAGACCGGACCCTGCTGTACGCGGATGGGGAGTTGGTGGGCTGATGCGGCTGGACGGCGTGTGGTGGCTGGAGGACCGGCTGCGGCAGCAGCTGCGGCCGGTCCCGTTCGAGGTGCCGCCGGGCGTCTCGCGGATCGGGGTCCGGCTGGACTACGACCGGTCCGCCGGCGCCGTCCTGGATCTCGGCTGTGCCGGCCCGGAGGGCTTCCGCGGCTGGTCCGGCGGGGCGCGGCAGGAGTTCGCGGTCGGGGCCCGGCATTCGACGCCGGGCTATCTGGCCGGCGAGATCCTGCCCGGGGTGTGGCACGTGTGGCTGGGGCTGCACCGGGTCCCGCCGGAAGGCGTCCGGTACTCGCTGGAGATCACGTTCTCCGACAAGGCGGAGCAGGCCGACCGGCAGCTCGGCCACCACCATGTCAGGGCCCTGCAACGGCCGCCGGCCCGGGAACTGCCGGCCGTCGACGGCATGCACTGGTATGCCGGGGACCTGCACGCGCACACCGAGCACAGCGACGGCACGCTGACCATCGACGCGCTGGCCCGGCTCGCGGCCGAGACCGGTCTGGAGTTCCTGGCCGTCACCGACCACAACACGATCAGCCATTACCCGTTCCTGGAGAAGGCTTCCGGGGCTGCCGGCGTCACGCTGATCCCGGGGCAGGAGGTCACGACCGATCTGGGCCACGCGAACGTGTGGGGCTCCGAGGAGTGGATCGACTTCCGGCGCCCGGCCTCGCAGTGGATGAAGCAGGCCGAGAAGGCCGGCGCGCTGTTCTCGGTGAACCATCCGCTGGCCGGGGACTGCGCGTGGCGGCACCAGCTGACCACGCAGCCCTCGATCGCGGAGATCTGGCACTGGTCCTGGTTCGACCGGACCTGGGGCTGGCCGCTGGCCTGGATGAAGCGGCATCCGGCGGCGATCATCCCGGTCGGCGGCAGCGACTTCCACGAGCCCGGCGGCACGCCGGCCTCGCTCGGCGCGCCGATCACCTGGGTGCTGGCCGAGGAGTGCTCGAGCCCCGCGATCCTGGCCGGCATCGCCGCGGGCCGCACCGCCCTGTCCGCCGACCGCACCGGACCGCTGGTGCTGCGCTGCGGCGACGAGATCACGACGCTGGACGCCGACGGCCTGATCCTGGTGCGCCCGGACGAGACCCGGGTCGTGGTGCGCGCCGACGCCTCGGGCCGGCAGTCGTTCCCGGCGCGGCAGTCGGGCATGTACCGGCTGGAGACCTGGCGCAACGAGGTGGTGGCATTGTGCGCGTGACCGAAGCCGGGCCGCGGCCGCGGACCTGGCCGGTGAAGGTGGCGACCGCGCCGGTGAACTTCGGGATCTACTCCGCCGCCGACCCGGTCATCAGCGCGCGCGAGTACGCCCGAATAGCGGCAGACTGCGGATACGAGGGCACCGATCTGGGACCGCACGGCTACCTGGACGAAGTCCTGGCCGGCCCCGACTCCGCCCCGGCGCTGGCCGGAGGCTGGCACGACCTGAGGTTCGGGCAGCACGAGGGCTTCGCGGACGACCTGTCAGCCCTCGAAGACACCGCACGGCTGCTGCGCGCCCGCAACCGGTACCCGGACATGAGCAGCTTCGCGCCGAAGCCGACGCTGGCCTGCCCGCCGTCCGGTCCGCTGGACGCCGCCGGCTGGGGCCTGCTGGTCCGGCAGGCTTACCGCGCCGCCTCCCGCTGCCGCGAGCACGGTCTGGAGCCGGTGTTCCACCACCACCTGGACACCAGCATCGAGACCCCGGACGACATCGACCGGCTGCTGGAGCTGACGGAGCTGGAGCTGTGCCTGGACACCGGGCACCTGCTGGCCGCCGGCGGCGATCCGCTGGCGACCCTGGCCCGGTGGGGGCATCGCGTGCGGCACGTCCACGTGAAGGACGCACTGGCCGACGGCACCTTCTGCCGCCTCGGCGAGGGGCGTCTGGACCTGGCGGCGTTCCTGGACGCGCTGCGGGCGCTGGCGTACGAGGGGTGGATCGTGGTCGAGCAGGACGTGCCGGACAGCGGGCAGGACCTGGGGCGGATCATCGGGGACATGCGGCACAACCGGGCGGTGCTGGCGGGGTTGGGGGTGTGATGGCGGACGACTCCGACACCCCGGCCGTCCGGGTCGCCGTCGTCGGCCTCGGACACGTGGCGCGGCACGTCCATCTGCCGCTGCTGGCGAAGCTGGACCGGCATTTCACCGTCACCGCCGTCTGCGACTCCCAGCCCGGCTACGCGGCCGACATCGCCCGACAGCTGCGCGTCCCGGGTTCCGGCGTCTTCGCCGACACCCGCAGCTTGTTCGGCTGCGGCGAGTTCGACGCGGTGCTGCTGCTGACCTCCGGCTCGCACGCGGCGCTGGCCGTCGAGGCGCTCAAGCGCGGCTATCCCGTCTTCTGCGAGAAGCCCCTCGCGCACTCCCTCGACGAGGCCGCCCTCGTCGCCTCGGCCGGCGACCGGCTGATGCTCGGCTACATGAAGCAGTACGACCCCGCCGTGACCGCGGCACTCGGTGCGCTCGACGCCTCGACGGTCCGGCACATCGATGTCAGCGTCCTGCATCCGCCCGAGCGCTTCCCGGCGACGGACTGGGCTCCGGTTCCCGCGCCGGCGCCGAAGCACACCGGGGCCCGCGCGCATTGGGAGTACCGCGCGGTGCTCGACAGCGCGTGCCACGACGTGGCGCTGATCCGGCTGCTGGCCGGGGTCGGCGAACTCGAGGTCGACACGGCCGCCTCCTGGGGCGCCCGGGACGGCGAGCCGGGCTCGCTGGAGTTCTCCGGCCCGCTCCCCCACGGCCGCTACACGGTCCGCTGGCACTTCCTGCCCGACTATCCCGAATACGAGGAACACGTCCGCGTGCACACCGAAGCCGGCACCCACGACCTGTCCTTCACCAACCCCTACTTCTTCGGCGCCGACTCGGGTTTCGAGCGCGAACTGATGGCGTTCCACGAACTGGTCACCGCCGGCGCTCCGGCGCTGAGCGGGGCCGCGGAGGGCGCGGCGGACATCCGCACAGCGCTGAACGTGCTGCACGCCCTGGGCAAGACCGCATGAACGAGCTGGTCGTCGTCCCGCACACGCACTGGGACCGCGAGTGGTACCAGCCCTTCCAGCGCTTCCGCCTCCGTCTGGTGACGGTCCTGGACCGGGTGCTGGCCCAGCTCGCCGCCGACCCGCGCGCCCGCTTCACCCTCGACGGCCAGACCGCCGCGATCGACGACTACCTGGAGATCCGCCCCGATCAGGAAGCGCTGGTGCTCGACCTGGCCGGCCGCGGGCAGCTGGCGCTGGGACCCTGGCGCGTGCTGGCGGACTCGTTCCTGTGCTCGGGCGAGAACCTGATCCGCAACCTGGAGATCGGATCGCGGCGTGCCGACGAGCTCGGCGGCGCGATGCTCGTCGGGTACCTGCCGGACCAGTTCGGGCACGCGGCGCAGCTGCCCCAGATCTTGCGCCTGGCTGGGATCGGGCACGCGTGTGTGTGGCGCGGGGTCCCCGAAGCGGTGCACACGACGGAATTCTGGTGGGAGGCGCCGGACGGCACCGCGCTGCGCACCCGCTACCTCCCGGAGGGCGGGTACGGCGGCGCGGCCGGGGTCTTCGGCGAGCCCGACGCGGCGGTGGTGCGGCGGCGGGCCGAGGAGCATGTACGGGCGCTGCGACGCTGGCAGCCCGACGGGCCGATGCTCGGCATGTACGGGACGGACCACTCGGCGCCGGTGGACGGTCTCGCCGATCTGGTCGAAGGCGCGTCCGGGGAGCCGCTCCGGGTCCGGCTCGACACCCTCGCAGGGTTCTTCGACGCCCTGGATCCCCCGGCCCCCGGTGCCGTCACCGTCCACGGCGAGCTCCGCTCCCACTCCCGGGCCAACATCCTGCCCGGCGTCCTGTCCTCCCGCGTCGGCCTCAAGCAGGCCCTGAGTCGCGCCGAGCGCCTCGTCGAGCGGTACGCCGAGCCGGTCGCCGCGCTCTACGGCACGCGCTCGGCGTACCAGCCCTTCCTGGATCTGGCCTGGCGGCGCCTGGTCGACTCCTCCTGCCACGACAGCGTCACCGGATGCGGCGTCGACGCCACCGCCGACCAGGTCGCCGCGCGCATCGCCGAGGCCGGCGATCTCGGGCACGGCGTCGTCGACCTCGTCCTGGGACCGATCGCGGAAACCGTTCCGGACGGCGGGCACCTGCTGTTCAACCCGTCCCCGCAGCGTCGCCGGGAGGTCGTGACCCTCGACCTGCCGGCCGGCCACGCCCCGCGCACCGCCTCGGGCAAAGTGGTCCCGCACCAGATCCTCGACACCGTCGAGGAGACCATCGCCGACGAGCTCGTCCCGGCCGCCGCCCTCGACCTCTTCCTGCGCAAGATCCACGGCCGCGAGCTCTATGGCCGCCAGATCGCCGCCTGGTACGTCGATCCCGGCACGGCGACGATCGGCTTCGAGCTGGCCCCGACCTCCCGGCTGGTCTTCGACGTCGCCGAGGTGCGCGCGGCTGCGGCGGGCGTGGCGGGCACGGCCGTCGAGGCGTGGCGGGTCGAGGTCCGGGTACGGCCGCGCGCCACGGTCGCCGCCCTCGTCGAGGTCGGCCCGCTCGCGCTCGCGGCGGTCACCGCGGTCGCCGCCGAGAGCCCGCCGGCCCCGGCGCTGAAGAACATAGCGGCCGGCCGCCGTGCCCTGTCCGATCTCGACAACGGCCTGATGCACGTCGCGCTGCGCTCCGACGGCCTCCTGGACATCCTCGCCGCCGACGGCTCGCACGCCGCGGGCCTCGGCGTGATCGTGGACGGCGGCGACCTCGGCGACGAGTACAACTACGCGCCGCCGGAACACGACCGGCTCGTGAGCTCGCCGGACGAGATCTGGAACCGGGTGCGCTGGAGCGGTCCTTTCACGGGGTCGCTGGAATCAGTGCGCTGGTTCAACTGGCCGACCCACGGCGTTCCGATGTCGGCGCCCGAGGCCGGGGTGAGCGGCATCCGCGCCGCGACCGTCCGCACCACCGAGGTCAGCACCCGCATCGAGCTGCGGCACGGCGAACCCTTCGTCCGGCTGGCCATCGCCTTCGACAACCAATGCGACGACCACCGTGTCCGCCTGCACCTGCCGCTCCCCCGCCCGGCCACGCGCTCCCACGCGGAGGGCCAGTTCGCGGTCGTGGAACGGCCGCCGCACGCCGAGGGCGGCTTCGGCGAGCGGCCCGTGCCGACCTTCCCGGCGTACGGCTGGGTCGCGGCCGGTGGCCTGGCCGTGCTGCTGGACCACGTCAGCGAATACGAGCTCG
Source organism: Catenulispora sp. GP43 (assembly GCF_041260665.1). NCBI lineage: Bacteria > Bacillati > Actinomycetota > Actinomycetes > Catenulisporales > Catenulisporaceae > Catenulispora > Catenulispora sp. GP43. Next base: position 249,202 of record NZ_JBGCCT010000009.1, read on the forward strand.
TGGACGACGGCCGCACCCTGGCGCTCACCCTGCTGCGGTCGGTCGGCCTGCTCTCGCGCGACGACAACGCCTGGCGGGCGGAGCCGGCCGGCCCGCACCTGGCCACGCCCGGCGCGCAGTGCCGCGGGCCGCGCACGGTGGAGCTGGGCCTGTACCTCTACGCCGGGGAGTGGCACGAATCAGGGCTCCTCGACGCCGCCGAGCGCTATCGCCACCCGCTGACCACAGTCGCCGGCCGGAGCCCGGACCCCTGCGGCGTCCCGGTGGTCCCGGCCGGCGGCGTCGAGGTCGGCGGGCACGGCGTGGTGCTGAGCAGCTGCCGTGACGTCGGCGGCGAGGGGCCCGAGCTGCGCCTGACGGCCCTCACTCCGGAACCCACCACGGCGACCGTCCGCACCGCGTACGCGGACACAGCCCACAGCATGGAAATGCGCCCCTGGCAGGTCGCTACGACCGTCGCCAGGGGCGCATCAGGGGATCGGGAGGAACGTTCGCCCTAGAGGACTATCGGCTGGCCGCCCAGTGGCCGTTCGACTGCCGGTACTCGGGTTGTTTGCGGTACTTGCGGAACAGCTGTTCCTTGGAGTGGCGGATCGCGTGGGCGACACGGGTGTGGAAGTAGAGGAGCTTCCCCTGCCCGCGTGCACCGAGTCCGTGCTGCCCCTTGGCCGGGCTGTTCTTCGCCATGCGTTTTCAACTCCTTGCCTGCCGGAGCCGCAGGAGACGGCCTCCGTGACCTCACGCTAAGCCGGGGCACCACGCAGGGCCACCGGAGCGCGCGCCAGCAGGCCCGGCGGGCGGAGGGGGTGTCGCACAACGCGAGCGCGCCGCCGGCCCGGCAGCGGCGCGCGAGGCGGTCCGGTCCACAGCGGCCCACAGCGGCCCACAAGGGGCCACGGCGGTCCACACAGCGGTTTACGGCGGTCCGGCCGGCCGCCTGGCACCTGCCCGACGGGCAGGCGGCGGCCGGACCGCCGTGGCATCAGCAGTCGGCGCGCAGCAGCATCGCCTCGTCCGGGTAGCACCAGGCCCAGACCTCGCCGGGCTCCAGGGAGCGGATCAGCGGATGTCCGGTGGCACGCCAATGCGCGGTGGCGTGCCGGTTCTGGGAGTTGTCGCAGCAACCCACATGGCCGCAGACGAGGCATTCGCGCAGGTGCAGCCAGCGGCCGCCGGTCGCACGGCACTCCCGGCACTCGTCCGCGGAGTCCGGTTCGGCCTCGCGGAGCTGGTGCAGGTGGTCGCAGCGCCCGCCGTTCGCGGGGACATACACGGGGATGGGCATGAGGTGGCTCCTCGCGTGTCTGATTCGTCACGCCGCGCCCCTTGTGACCGGGTGCACAGACGCTTGGCGCGGAGCGTAACGGCTGGAGATGACCTGCCATAGGACGCGCGGGAAACAGTGGATCCGGTTAGGCTGGCGTACTCCGCCGGGGCGACCCTTACGGCGGGACCGCCGCAGACCTCCGCCAAAGCTCTACCATGGAGTGATGCGGAATGTGGACCCGGGGTATGACGCGTACGCGACCCGTACCCTGGCAGACTTGCCTGTCATGGGGGTGAACTCGTGACGACGACACAGCCGCTGGAAAGTACCACCGAGGCTACGGAACGCACCGGGGACGTCGGATCGACGGCGACGGCGTCAGCGCCCGGCGCCCGGCGCCGCAGCTGGATCCCCGGGCCGCTCCTGCCGCAGAAGTACCGCCCGACCAACCGGCCGAAGCTGTGGCTGGAGATCGCGTTCATCGCGCTGGGCTACTACCTCTACACGCTGACCCGGCTGGCCGCCCCGTCCCACGCGAGCGCGGCCCAACAGCGCGGCCACGACATCCTGCACCTGGAGCACTACCTCGGCCTGAACTTCGAGCACACCTTCAACCACTGGGTGTACAGCGTGCGCTGGCTGGCGTTCTCGATGAACGTCTACTACGCCACCCTGCACTTCATCATGCCGATCGTGGTACTGGTCTGGGTGTACTTCAAGTTCCCCGACCGCTACCGCGCGGTCCGGACCGTGATGATCGCCATGACGCTGATCGCGTTGTTCGGCTTCTACTTCTACTCCCTCGCCCCGCCGCGCCTCCTGCACGGCGGCGACTTCGTCGACACGTTCAAGCTCCTGAACCCCTGGGGCCAGACGGCGACGACCTCCGACGGCGTCGCGGGCCTGGGCTCCTCGACGAACGAGTACGCGGCCATGCCCAGCCTGCACATCGGCTGGTCGACGTGGTGCGCTCTGGTCATCGCGCACCTGGCCCGCCGCAGGTGGGTCAAGGCCCTCGGCATCGCCTACCCCTTCTGCACCTTCGCCGTCATCATCGGCACAGCCAACCACTACGTCATGGACGCGGTCTTCGGCCTGGTGACCCTGGCCCTGGGCTTCCTGGTCCAGCGCCTCATCCAGGGCCGCAAGGTCTTCGCCCCGGCACCGGTGCCGGCCGGCGGGGCACCGCTGCCCCGCCAGCCCGACGGCTCGGCGGGCGCCCCGGAACCGGACGATGGCGTGTCGGCGGAACTGGTGCGGCCATCGATACACCTCAAGACGTGAACCGCATGACCGCATGACCGCATGACCGCGTGACCACCGACGGGCCCCCTTCGAGGGGCCCGTTTTCGTGCGGTCAGGCCTGCGCGCCCAACCGCGCCGCGAAGCCGTCCAGCATCGCCGCGAGGCCGAACTCGAAGCTCTCCTCCGGCGTCCCCGCATAAGAAGCCGCCGGACTGTCGATCCTCTCCCGCAGCTTCGGAAACGTCCGCGCGATCGCCACGGAGTTCTCCTTCGCCTCCGCGAATGCCCGCGCCGCGTCCTCGCCCCCCAGCGCCAACCGCCGGTTCAGCGCGACCATGGCGGCCGGCGCCAGCGCGTTGCCCAGCACGTATGTGAAGACCGCCGCCGCGGCCCGGTCGGCGTCGGCGGGCGCGAAGCCGGCAGCCTCGTAGACGGCGAGCAGGTGGTCGTCGTGCCGGGACTTGCCCGGGCCGTAGAGCAGGTAGCCGCCGAACGCCTGGCCCATCCACGGGTGCCGGGTGAACATCGCGTGTGTGCTGACCGCGGTGCGCGCCGCCGCCTCGCGCCAGCCGACCGCCGCCGGATCCGGCAGCTCGACCTCGGCCCAGGCCGCGTCGGTGGCCAGCCGGACCAGCTCGTCCTTGGTCTTGATGTGCCAGTAGACGGCCGTCGCGGCGACCTCCAGGCGCTTGCCGAGGGCGCGCATGTTCAGGCCGTCCAGGCCCTCCTCGTCGAGCTGGGCGATGGCCGCCTGGACGATCTGGTCCGCGGTGAGCGTGTTCCTCGGCATGGCGCCAGTGTACTTGCACTTAGTTCAAGTAGGGGCTACGGTTCCACTTGAACTAAGTGCAAGTGACGGGCGAGCGACTCGCCAAGGGGAGATCGAGATGACTGTGCAGGAGACCGCCGAGAACCTGGCCGGGTTCGTCGCCGAGGCGGCGAAGGCCTACGACGTCCCCGGCGTCAGCGTCGGCGTACTGGTCGACGGCCACGAGTTCTTCGCCTCGGCCGGGGTGGACGAACGAACCCTCTTCCACATCGCCTCCACGACGAAGTCCTTCACCGCTACCGCGCTGATGCGCCTGGAAGCCGAGGGCCGCGTCGACCTGGAGGCCCCCGTACGGACCTACGTGCCGGAGCTGAAGCTGGCCGACGAGTCACACGCCGCGCACATCACCGTCCGCAACCTCCTGGACCACACCGGCGGCCTGGAGTGGAACCTGATCGACACCGATCACGGAGATGGGTCGTTGGCGACCTTCGTCGCGAAGCTGGAGGCGCTGCCGCTGATCGGCGAGCCCGGCGCCCGCGCCTCGTACAGCCAGGCCGGGTACAACCTGCTGGGCCGGGTGATCGAGAAGATCACCGGGCAGCCCTACGAGCAGGCCGTCGCCGAGTTGGTCCTGACCCCGCTCGGCCTGGCCGACACGGTCTTCGACCTCGACGACGTCATGACCCGCAAGCACACCGTCGGCCACAACCGCGACGCCGACGGCATCCTGCACCCCGCCACGCCGTGGAAGTCCTACCCGGCCGGCACCCACGGCAACAACCCCGGAGGCGGCGCCGTGTCCTGCGCCGCGGACCTGCTGCGCTGGGCGCGCTTCCATCTCGGGGAGCAGATCGGCGCCTCCGACGAGGTGCTCTCGGTCCAGGCCCGCAGCTCGATGCGCGAGCCGAAGTCCGAGCTGCGCGGCTCCACCCTCGGCGACGCCTTCGGATTCGGCTGGTTCCTCAACGAGATCGGCGGCGTCCGCACCTTCGGCCACGGCGGCAGCGGCAACGGCCAGTTCTCCGAACTGCTCGTGGTCCCCGAGCACGGCTTCGCGGTGGTGGCGCTGAGCAACTGCGCGCCCGAGGGCTACCAGCTGAACCAGGAGATCGTGAAGTGGGCGCTGGAGCACTTCCTGTCAGTGGTCGAGCAGACCCCGGAGCCGGTGGCGTACGACGCCGCGCGCAACCGCGCCGTCGTCGGCCGCTACGAGATCGACGCGATGAATCTGGACGTCGCCGACGACGGCGGGCGCCTGACCCTCGCGGTCGGCATCAAGCCGGAGATCCGCGCCGCCTCGGACACCGAGATGCCGCAGGATTACCCCGCAGCAGCAATGGGCTTCCTCGCCGAGCAGGGCGACGACTACATCATCACCGAGGGCGGCCTGAAGGGGCAGCGCGGGCTGTTCACCCGGGACGCGAGCGGGGCGGTCGTCGGGATCGACATCGCGGGGCGGCTGTTCGGCCGGGTGGGCTGAACACCGCCGGCGCGGGGAACAATCGCCCCATGGGGCGGGCGATGCATCCCATCGAGCTGATACGGACCGAGGGCGCCGTCCAGTTCGCGTTCCTGGTCGCCGACGAGGGTTATACGGGGCCTGAGTCGACGGAGCGCGGAATCGTCTACCGCCGCGCCGATCTGGCGGTCGAGGTCGAGTTCTTCGACTACTGCGGCCGTGATCTGTGCGTGGGGACGAACCTGGTGGCGTACGACGCCGAGGCCGAGCGGCCACGCAGATCGATCCACCTGGAGAACGCGTACGTCGCGCACGGGCTCGGGCCGCCCCAGGACGTCCCCGGCTCCGCGCAGATCCTTCGGGCGGCGGGCAAGAGCCTCGTTCTCCAGGCTCAAGCTCTCCGACGTCTGATCGCGTTTCTGAAGCAGCGGGACCCGGGCCGGACTCAAGCCCCAGGCCGGGCTCAGGCCCCGGCCCCGGCCCGCCCCGTCTCGTGGTTCCAGTCGTAGAAGACCCGCTCGACCACCGCGCGCGCCCGCCGGGCACTGCGCCGGTACTCCTCGACAAACTCCTCGCTGTTCTCAGAGCCCAGATACATCGCGATCCCGGCGCGCTCCTTGATGTCGTTCGGGATCGAGTCGCCGGCGCGGCCGCGGACCAGCATGATGCCGTTGCGGACGCGGGTGGCCTCGATCCAGGCCTCGTCGAGGATCTCGCCGTCGTCGGGCTCCAGCAGGCCGGCGTCGACGGCGGCGGACAGGGCCAGGCGCGTGCGGGTCGTCTGGAGAGTGGGGATCTCGTGCGCGTAGCAGAGCTGGAGCAGCTGCACGGTCCACTCGACGTCGGACAGGCCGCCGGGGCCGAGCTTGGTGTGCAGGGCCTTGTCCGCGCCGCGCGGCAGACGCTCGGCCTCCACCCGGGCCTTGATGCGCCGGATCTCGCGCACCGAGGTCTCGTCGAGCCCTGATGACGGGCGGCGCAGCGGGTCGATCAGGTCCGTGAACTCCCGGCCCAGATCGGGGTCGCCGGCGACCGGTTCGGCGCGCAGCAGGGCCTGCGACTCCCACACTTCCGACCAGCGGCGGTAGTACTCGGCGTAGGAACTCAGGGTACGGACCAGCGGGCCCTGGCGGCCTTCCGGACGCAGGTCGGCGTCGATGATCAGCGGTGGGTCCGGGGTCGGGATCTGGAGCAGCCGGCGCAGTTCGTTGGCCACGGCGTGCGCGGCGTCGGTCGCGGCGCGTTCGCGCTGCGCGGAGACGCCGCGCGAGGCGTTCGTGGGCCCGGCACCGTTGGGGGACGGCTTGTCCGGCTGCGCTTCCGCGTCCCCGTCGGGGAGCGGATCGTGCACGAACAACACGTCCGCGTCGCTGCCGTAGCCGAGTTCCCGCCCGCCGAACCGGCCGGCGGCGATGATCGCGAAGCGGGTCGGCAGCGGCGTGCCCAGACGGTTCTCGATCGCGGTGGTGGCGGCCTGCAACGCGCCGCTCAGGGTGGCCGCGGTGACCGCGCTGAGGCCGTCACCGATCTGCTCGACGGTCAGCAGGCCCAGCAAGTCGGCCGCGGAGATGCGGAAGAGCTCGCGCCGACGCACCGCGCGCGCCGCGGCGACAGCCGCCTCAGGCGTGGAGGCGCGTCCGACCGCGGCCAGGATCTCCGCTTCCAGCACCGGACGGGCCCGCGGCACCAGGTTCGCCGGGTCGCCGAGGATCGCCACCGCCTCCGGCGCCCGCAGCAGCAAGTCCGGTGCGTAGCGGCCGGAGGCCAGAACGCGCGCCAGGTGTTCGGCGGCGGCGCCTTCGTCCCGCAGCAGCCGCAGGTACCAGTGAGTGTCCCCGAGCGCCTCGGACGCCTTGCGGAACGCCAACAATCCGCCGTCCGGATCCGCGGCGTCGGCGAACCAGTCGAGCATCACCGGCAGCAGGGTCCGCTGGATCGCGGCCCGCCGGCTCACCCCTGAGGTGAGCGCCGTCAGATGACGCAGCGCTCCTGCGGGATCCGTATAGCCGAGTGCTTCCAACCGTGACTGCGCAGCCTCCGGCGACAAGTGAACAGCACCACCCAATGCGGCTTGACCCGGCGTCAAGCGGGCCACCGCGTCTAACAACGGTCGGTAAAAGAGCTTTTCGTGCAGCCGCCTTACTTCCCGCTTGTGCCGTTTCCATTCACCGTTCAGCTGATCCACTGGATCGGTTCGGAACCCCATGGACCGCCCGAGGCGCCGCCGCTCCGGCTTCTCCTCGGGCAGCGTGTGCGTGCGCCGGAGCCGGTGGATCTGCAGGCGGTGCTCCAAAGTGCGCAGGAAGCGATAGGCGTCGGCCAGCGCGCTCGCGTCGGTGCGGCCCACGTATCCACCTGCGGAAAGAGCCGCCAGCGACTCCAGCGTCCCGCGCTTGCGCAGGGCCTCGTCGGTGGGCCCGTGCACCAGCTGCAGCAGCTGCACGGCGAACTCGATGTCGCGCAGTCCGCCGGATCCGAGCTTCAGTTCCCGCTCGGCCTCCTTGGCCGGGATGTGGGCGATCACACGCCGCCGCATCGCCTGGACGTCCGCGACGAACCCGTCGCGCCGCGAGGCCGCCCACACCATCGGCGTGACGGCCTCGACGTACTCGGCGCCGAGGTCCGGATCGCCGGCGGCGGCGCGCGCCTTGAGCAGCGCCTGGAACTCCCAGGTCTTGGCCCAGCGCTCGTAGTAGGCGATGTGGCTGGCCAGCGAGCGCACCAGCGGGCCGTTCTTGCCCTCGGGGCGCAGGTTCGCGTCGACCTGCCAGATCGCGCCCTCGGAGGTGGTGTCGGAGCAGACCCGCATCATCGTCGCGGCCAGCTGCGTGGCGGTGCGCAGGGCCAGGTGCTCCTCGTCGGGGTCGGTCCCGTCGGGAGCGGCGGCGACGAACACCACGTCGACGTCGCTGACGTAGTTGAGCTCCCGGGCGCCGCACTTGCCCATCGCGATGACCGCCAGGCGCGCCGGCGGGGAATCCTCGGGAAGTTCCGCTCGGGCCACCGCCAGGGCCGCCTCCAGGGTGGCGGTGGCGAGGTCCGACAAGTCGGCGGCCGTTTGGTCGTACGTCGCGGTGGCGTCGTCCTTCCGGGAGGCGCCGATGTCCCGCGCGGCGATGCCCAGCAGGGCGTCCCGGTAGGCGACGCGCAGGGCGTCGCGCGCGGGGATCCCGGCCAGGGCGGCCACCGGGTCGGCCGCCGCGGCGTCGGCCCCGACAGACTCCAGCATCAGCGCGCGGAACGCCGGAGCCAGGTCCTCGACGTCGAACTCGACGAGCCCGTGCCAGGCCTCCGGGTGCCGCTCCAGGTGCTCCCCGAGCGCCACACTGACCCCGAGAACGCCGAGCAGCCGGTCCTGGAAGGGTTTGGCCGAGGCCAGGGTGGCGGCCAGCTTCTCGGCGTCGCCGGCGGCCGCCAGCAGCCGTCCGGTGGCGGCCAGGGCCTGGTCGGGGTCGGCGGTGCGACCCAGCGCCTCCAGGAACAGCGGGTCGCCGCGCAGCTCGCCCAGCGGCGCCTCGGCGAGGGTCTCGAGGGCGGATTCGGGATCGGTGAAGCCGAGCCTGACCAGTCGCGAGCGTGCCGACTCCGGTTCCCGGCCTAGTGCCGCCGTCTGTGCCACCCGGCCCAATCTAGCCGACCGCGATCGCGACCGGCGCGCGGCGTCCGGCGGCCGGTCGCGTCATCGCCCGGCGGGGCTGTTCAGGGCACGATCACGCCGCGGTCAGTCGGCCTCGCGGCGCAGCCTGCGGTAGAAGAACAAGCTGTCCGGACAGAATTCGTTCTGCTCGATGCTCTCGGCGAGCTCGGCCTCGGTGAGGAAGCCGAACCACTCGACCTCCTCGGCCTGCGGGACCACCGGGCCGGTGACGGTCGCGGTGTAGACCGAGCCCCACTGCGGCACCTTGTCGTGGTCGAAACGCCACTTGCCCACCGGCCGCAGCACGATGTTGCGCTGCCCGACCTCCTCGCCGGCCTCCCGGCGCGCGGCCTGGTCGTAGGACTCGCCGGCGGGGACCATGCCGGCCACGAACATGTCGTAGTACTGGGGGAAGACGCGCTTGGCGGCGGCCCGCCGGTGCACCAGGATCCGGCCGGCGTTGTCCCGGAACAGGATCTCGACACTGCGGTGGCGCAGGTTCTTGTCGGTGAGTTCGCCGCGGCGCACGATCCGCAGGATCCGGTCGCTCTCGTCCACTTCGTAGACGAGTTCTTCGTCGGGGTTCACCCGGCCATCAAAGCATGGACGACCGGGATGAATCCTTCCCGGGGGCACGCGCCTCTTATCGGGCAGCCGGCCTTGAGCCGGCCACCGGAAAGGGAGAGGACACCGAGGATGATGTGGGCAGCGGTGGGAGTCGTGGCGGCGGTGCTGGTGTGCGCGTGCACCATGTCGCTGATGCGGAAGCGGGGTCGGACACGTGGGTGACACGGCGGCGGCCTGGCCGGGCGAACAGCTGGTGCGGGCGGCGCAGGACGGCGACGCGGAGGCGGTCCGGGCCCTGGTGTCGGGGTCGTACCCGCACGTCCTGAGGTTCGCCAAGACCCTGTGCGCGACCCCCCAGGACGCGGAGGACGCGGCGCAGGAGGCACTGATCATCCTGTACAGCCGCATCGGGATGCTGCGGGCCACGGCGGCGCTGGGGTCGTGGATGTTCCGGATCGTGCGCAACGAGTGCCTGCGCCGGGCCCGGGGTGCCTGGCGCACCGGGCCGTGGGCCGGCGAGCCGGTCTGCGCGCCGACCGAGGACGACGTGCTGGCCCGGCTGGAGGCCGAGGCGGTGGTCGGGGCGATCGTGGCGCTGCCGGAGGACCTGCGCAGGGTGCTGATCATGCGGGACGTGCAGGGGTGGTCGGGACGCGCGGTCGCGCTGGAGCTGGGGCTGAGCGTGGCGGCGATGAAGTCGCGGCTGCACCGGGCGCGGGCTCAGGTGCGGGCGGCGCTGGTGGCGGGGGGGAGCGGAGCATGAGTAGCCAGTTCGCCGGTTCCTCCCTCCCCCGCCACTTGGCCCGCGGCCTGATCGGCTTCGGCTCGATGGCCGCCGGCCCGGCGCTGCTCCCGGTCCTGGGCCTGGCCGCGCTGCTCCTGGTCCCGGCCGGGCTGGTGGCACTGCGGGGCTGCCCGATGTGCTGGACCATGGGCCTGCTCCAGACCCTGTCGGCGGGCCGGGTGCGCCGTGAGTGCGTCGACGGACGCTGCGAGCTGCGGGGGCCGGGCCGTGCGGATCAGGGGTGAGCGAACAGGCGTGCGATCACCGGCCCGAGCCACGGTTTGCGGCCCAGGGAGATCATGCGGCCGGCGGCGATCTGGCGGGCCAGGGAGGTGCGGCCGCTCGCGGTGAGGACGAAGGCCGCCGGCTCGACCCAGATGTGGCAGTCCGTGCGGCCCGGCGGCGGGTCGCGGTGCGTCCGGACCAGGGGGCCGTCCACGTCGATGCCGATGGTCACGCCGCCGCGCACGTGGACGCGCACCGCCGCGTGCAGGTTCGCGGCGCGGGAGGGGTCGACGGTGCGCGGGATGGTCTCCGGGTACGTCAGCGAGACGATCAGCCGCGCGATCCTCGGCGGCACCGTCCACGCCTGTCCGGACGTGCGGGCCAGGTCCAGGGCGTGCAGCACGGTCTCGCTCAGGAACAGGCCGGCGACCGCCGCCACCGGCAGCGGCGCGTCGGCCCCGAACCAGGGGATGGGGCACGGCTCGTCGGGCCCGCGCTCGGCCAGCGCCGCGACCAGGGCGGCCGCGCCGGCGCGGATCTGGCCGGGGACCGCCAGGTAGGCGTCGGGCGCGGCCTGGGCGAGGGTGGTGGCGTTCACCACGGCGACGCGCTGCGCGAGGTCGGGGTGCTCGGGCACCATCGCGTCCCAGTCCTTGGCCTCGAGCTCCCCGGCCGCCGCGGCGGCGTAGGCGGTGCAGGCCAGCCCGAGGTGCACCGCGATGTCCGCCGCCCGCCACCCGGGCAGCGGCGACACCGCCTTCGGATCGCCCATCCGCTCCACCACCCGCGCGGCCCGCTCCGCGAGGTCCGGCACCGCCGCCCGCGCGGCGGCGAGGTCTTCGGCGAGGGTGGTGCGGCTCCGCGACATCGGCTGCTCCCGGCGGCGTATCGGAACGCGTTGGACAGGGCGTCTGATACGACAGCAGCCGGAAGCGGCCTGGTCAAGGGGTGGAAAGCTCTGCGAGGTGGTCCCCGCCGGCCACAAGCAGGGTTTTCCCCACCGTCCGCCGCTCCTGGATCGCGGCGTGCGCCTCGTCAGCGCGCTCCAGCGGGAACCGCTGCCCGATCACCGGACGCAGCCTCCCGTCGGCGGCGGCACGCAGCGCCGACTCCGTCAGCCGCCGCATGTCCCCGGGCCCCGCAGTGGGACGGACGACCCGCACCCCGCGACGCTCCGCCTCGTCCTCGGGGATCTCAGCCCACTGCCCGCTGGCCAGCCCGTAGGTGAGGATCCGGCCGCCGCGTCGCAGCTGCCCGAAAGCGGTGCGGCCGGTATCGCCGCCGACCCCGTCGAAGACGACGTCCACCGGCTCCGCCAGCCGCCCGGGCCAAGCCGGGTCGCGGTAGTCGATCGCCTGGTCGGCCCCCAGCTCGACGGCCAGCCCGGTCTTCCGCGGGCCGCCGGCCAGGGCGATCACCACCGCCCCCGCCGCCTTCGCGAGCTGGATCAGCAGCGTGCCGACGCCGCCGGCCGCCGCCTCGATCAGCACCCGCTCCCCGGCCGGACCGCCGCCGCCTCGACGAGCAGCGAGGCGGTGCGGCCGTCGGCGAGGACCGCGACGGCCGCGTCGAGGGCGAGGCCCTCGGGCACCGGGTACAGCACCTCCTCGGACACCAGGGCCACCCCGGCGTAGCCGCCCGACCCGCCGGTCGACCCGACCACGCGCACACCGACCAGCGCCGGATCCATGCCCTCGCCGACCGCGCGCACCACTCCCCCGACGCCGTTGCCGGGGATGGTCGGCAGCTCCGGATGGAACGGGCCGGTGCCCGCGCGGGCCTGGGTCTCGACGAACGTGATGTTGGCGTACGCGACGTCGACCAGGGCCGTGCCGGGCGCCGGCGCCGGCTCCGGGGTCTGCTCCACGCGCAACTCCGTCGGGGCGCCGAACTCTCGCAGCCACACCGCGCGCATGTCGTTCCTCCTGCTTTGGGGCCTGGTCACCCCCGATCCTGGCCGGGAGCAGGCGCCGGGCGCCTCGGGCCGCGGTCGGCACCCGGCTGAGACCTTGGTCCTCAGACCGTGACAGCACCTGCTAGCGGCGCTAGCATGCTGTCATGGGCAATCAGCAGTTGAACGCGCGCGTCCCCGACGCGATCGCCGAAGCGGCCCGCGCCGCCGCGGCGGACGCGGGAGTGAACCTGGGCGAATACCTGACCCGGCTGATCGACGCCGACACCCGGGGCCGCCGGGCCGTCTTCGACTCGGTCTTCGACCAGTTCGTGCAGGACGCCAAGGCCTCCGGCGCCTTCGACGACGACCTGCAGCCGGCCGCGTGAGCCCTGAGGACGCACCCGGTCATCCGATCGACATCGCCTGGCTGCTCGACGCCGCGCAACGGCTCCCGGGGGACCCCGCCGTCCTGGACTACGGCGCGCTGTTCGCCGCCCTGGCCCGCACCGAGGCCGTGGTCCTCGGCCGCCGGGTCTACGAGCAGCCGCACCACCGCGCCGCCGCCCTGCTGCACCAGCTGGCCCGCGTCCCGGCACTGGAGAACGCCAACCGGCTGTTCGCCGCGGCGACCGCGGTGGCGTACCTGTCCGCCTGCGGCCTGCGCGTGCTGCCGGACCTGCGCGAGGCGGCCCAGCTCGCGGGCGACGCGGCCGAGGGGAAGGTGGACGTGCGGGCCATCTCCTGGGTCCTGCGGAACTGGACCAGGGCGGCGTAGCGCCGCAGTAGCCGCGCTCTAAAGCACCGGCAGGTACCGGTTCAGCTCGAACGGCGTCACCTGGTGCCGGTAATCCAGCCACTCGGCGCGCTTGTTCCGCAGGAAGAAGTCGAAGACGTGCTCGCCGAGCGTCTCGGCGACCAGTTCGCTCTCCTCCATCCGCGAGATGGCCTCCGACAGCGACGAGGGCAGCGTCTCGATGCCCAGCGCGCGCCGCTCGCCGTCGGTGAGGGTCCAGATGTTGTCCTCGGCGCCGGCGGGCAGCTCGTACCCCTCCTCGACGCCCTTCAGGCCGGCCGCCAGCATCACGGCGAAGGCCAGGTAGGGGTTGCACGCCGAGTCCAGCGAGCGCACCTCGACGCGGCTGGACTGCGACTTGGAGGGCTTGTACATCGGCACCCGGACCAGCGCCGAGCGGTTGTTGTGGCCCCAGCTGATGTAGCTGGGGGCCTCGCCGCCGCTGAACAGGCGCTTGTAGCTGTTCACGAACTGGTTGGTGACCGCGGTGAACTCGCTGGCGTGGTGCAGCAGGCCGGCGATGAAGCTGCGGCCGGTCTTGGACAGGCTGTACTCCGCGCCGGGCTCGTGGAAGGCGTTGCGGTCGCCCTCGAACAGCGACAGGTGGGTGTGCATGCCGCTGCCGGGGTGCTCGGCCAGCGGCTTGGGCATGAACGAGGCGTACACGTCCTGCTCCAGCGCCACCTCCTTCATGACGTGGCGGAACGTCATGATGTTGTCGGCCGTGGACAGCGCGTCGGCGTAGCGCAGGTCGATCTCCTGCTGGCCCGGGCCGCCCTCGTGGTGGCTGAACTCCACCGAGATCCCCATCGACTCCAGATGGGTGATGGCCTGGCGGCGGAAGTCGTGGCCGATGCCGTGCGGGGTGAGGTCGAAGTAGCCGGAGTGGTCCACGGGCTCGGGGGCCTTGCCCGGCTTGGGCTGGCCCTCGAACAGGTAGAACTCGATCTCCGGGTGGGTGTAGAAGGTGAACCCGCGCTCGGCGGCCTTGGCCAGCGTGCGCTTGAGCACCCAGCGGGGGTCGGCGTAGCTGGGGGCTCCGTCCGGCATCAGGATGTCGCAGAACATGCGCGCCGTGCCGGGGGACTCCGCGCGCCACGGCAGGATCTGGAATGTCGCGGGGTCGGGCTTGGCCAGCATGTCGGACTCGGCCACCCGGGCGAAGCCCTCGATCGACGACCCGTCGAAGCCGATGCCCTCGCTGAACGCCTGTTCAAGCTCCGCCGGGGCGATCGCGACGGACTTCAGGAAGCCCAGGACGTCGGTGAACCAGAGGCGCACGAAGCGGATGTCCCGCTCTTCGAGGGTGCGGAGTACGAACTCCTGCTGACGTTCCATGAGCACAGTATGAACGAGGTGCGTTTCCGTGTGATTACGGCACCAGGAAGTCGCGTGCGCGCGGACGGCTCGTGGCCATGCGGTAACGGTAGGAGCGCAGTGGCCAGTTGTTGACGACCCGGCCGCCGGCGGTCATGTACCAGGAGGTACAGCCGCCCTCCCACGCGGTGCGGCTCAGCAGCCGGCGCATGGTCGCGTCGTACCGCGCGAGCGCCCCCTCGGCCACCTCGACCTGGCCGTTCCGGGCCGCTCGGAGCCAGCTCATGATGTACCGGACCTGCGACTCGATCATGTAGACCACCGAATTGTGGCCGAGGTTCGTGGTCGGACCGTAGAGCAGGAACATGTTGGGGAACTCGGGGACCGCTATGCCAAGGTACGCGGTGGCGCCTTCCCGCCACCGGTCCTGGAGCCGTACCCCGTCCCGACCAACGATGTCGATCGGCGCCAGGAACTCTGTGGCCCGGAAGCCGGTCCCGTAGACGAGCACCGAGACGTCGCGTTCGCGGCCGTCCGCTGTGCGGACCCCGCCTGTGGTCACCTCGGTGACCGGTTCGGTGACCACCTCCACGTTGTCCCGCGCGAGCGCCGGGTACCAGTCGTCCGAGATCAGGATGCGCTTGCAGCCGATCGGGAAGTCCGGGGTGAGCTTGGCTCGCAGGTCGGCGTCGTCGGGGATCTGCTTGTTCAGGTGACGTGTGGAGAACTTCTGTACGACGCGTCCCAGTGGGCTTCCCGCTATGGCGGAGTACAACAGCGTCTCCCCCACCACGGCGTACATGAACCCGCGCATCGCCAGGCGGAGGCCCGGGACGGTGCGGAAGGCGCGGCGGGCCAGCGGACCGAAGGCGTAGTCGTACTTGGGGATCACCCAGTTCGCGGACCGCTGGAACACATAGAGCGTGCGCGCATAGCGGGCGATCTCAGGGACGAACTGCACGGCCGACGGACCGGTCCCGATGACGGCGACGTCCTTCCCGGCGAACGCCTCCGGCGGCCACGCGGCGTCCCACCGCGCCGAGTGGAACGCGGCCCCCGCGAACGTCTCGCGTCCGGCCACAGAGGGGTACCGCGGCCTGTTGAGCTGTCCCACGCCGCACACCAGTACCCGGGCGGTGTATTCGGACCCGGCGGCATCCCGGAGCCGCCACAGGCGCTCCTGCGGCTCCCAGTGCGCGGCGACGATCTCCGTACCGAGCCGCAGATGTGGTCCGAGTTTCCAACGCCTCACACAGCGGTGCAGGTAGTCGAGGATCTCCCGCTGCTTGGGATAGGCGCGTGACCATCCCGCATAGCGTGCGAACGAGTATGAGTAGAGGTGCGAGGGCACATCGCATCCGCACCCGGGATACACGTTGTCGCGCCAGACCCCGCCGATGTCCGCGCCCTTGTCGAACACGACGAAATCCCGGACGCCGTCGCGCTTCAACTGGATCGCCATACACAGCCCGGAAAACCCGGCACCGACGATTGCGACTTGATGTGCAACCTGATGCCCGGGACCGGTCGTCATGTACTGAGTAGACCGCCATACCGACGCCGCGTCGACATGGCGGCCGGTGCCGTACTCCGACACCTCGGGAGCAAACCGGTCCATACCCGAACAGAAGGGGACGGGAATCGGTCACACCGGGTATTCGCGAGGAAACTCTGAAGATCTTTGCCGAAAATCTCTCCGGAACCCCTCGCCAAGCGTTGTTGAACGGAGAATAATCCTGCAACGAGACCTCATCGTCCCCCCGTGCGATGGGGTCTCCCATCCCGAGGCCTCACCGTCCCCCCGTGCGGTGAGGCCTCGGACCTTTTCTGGGTAGGGGACACCGGAGGAGGTCGTCATGATCCTGGTGACCGGAGCGAGCGGGACATTGGGCCGTCTGCTCGTCCCGACGCTGACCCGGCGCGGCGCGGACGTGCGCGCCCTGAGCCGGCGGACGCGCGGCGGCGCGGGGCCCGGCGGGACCGGCTCGTTCGAGTGGGCCGTCGGCGACCTGGGCACCGGCGCCGGACTGGACGAGGCCGTGGACGGGGCCGACGTGATCGTCCACGCCGCCTCCAACACCCGCGGGCAGGGCCGGGGCGACGCCGACGCCGTGTGGCGCCTGGTCGAGGCCGCCAAGCGCGGCGGGCGCCGGCCGCACCTGGTCTACATCTCGATCGTCGGCGTGGACCGGCACCACTTCGGCTATTACCAGGCCAAGTACCAGGCCGAGCAGACCATCGAGGCCAGCGGGCTGCCGCACACCGTCCAGCGGACCACGCAGTGGTTCCAGCTGCTCGACACCTTCCTGACGCTGGCGACGAAGTCGCCGCTGGTCCCGGTGCCCTCGGCGCCGTTCCAGCCGCTGGACGCCCACGAGACCGCCGGCCGCCTGGCCGACCTGGCCGGCGGCGAGCCGCTGGGCCGCGCCGAGGACATGGGCGGGCCGGAGCTGCTGGACGGTGCTGAGATCGCGCAGGCGTACCTGCGCGCGACCGGCAAGCGCCGGCTGCTCCTGCCGTTCCGGGTGCCGGGCAAGGCCGGACGGGCGTTCCGGGCCGGGGTGCACACCAGCCCGGAGAACCGGCAGGGCAAGACGACGTGGGCGGAGTACCTGGCGGCCAAGTACGGGGGCTGATCCGTCGATCAGCGCGCGGCGATGCCCTCCAACAGGGTGTCGACCACACCCTCCACGAACTCCGGAGTCACGGCCGTGCCGGGGTGTTCGGACTTCATCGTGTGCACGATAGGCCCGGCGAACATCCGCACTGCGAGCTCCACGTTCAGGTCCGCGCGCAGCTCCCCGGCGGCGACGCCGTGCCGCAGGATCATCCGCAGCTGCTCGCGCCGGGGCTCGATCGCGACCTGCTGGTAGCGCCGCACCAGCTCCGGATGCGCCGTCGCGGCGGCCATCACCGAGGCGAACACCAGGCCGGCCATGTCCTCGTGCATGAGGCCCACCATGGTGTTCAGGTACTCCAGGATCCGCTCGCGGGTCGAGCGGTCGTCGCTCAGATCCGGCGGCGGGCACTCCTGCCACAGCGTGGCCATCGAGTCGACGACCAGGCTCTCCTTGTTCGGCCAGCGGCGGTAGACGGTCGCCTTGCCGACGCCGGCCCGGGTCGCGACCTGCTCCATGGACAGCGAGCCGTAGGGCACGCCCTCGCTGAGCAGGCCCAGCACCGCGTCGAGGATGGCCCGCTCGGCGGCCTCGCTGCGCGGCCGGCCGGGCCGGCGGCGGCCTTCCCCGGCCCCGGATCCAGACCCGGACCCGGACCCGGCGCAGGCCGGGTCGGCGCGGACGCCGTCCACGTGCCCGGGATGGCGCTCGTCGGGGCGGCGGCCGTCATGGATCATCGTCATAACGCTCCATCATCTCGTCGATGCCGGGCCGAGGGGGGACAACACGGGGGAAACCGCGTGCCGTCCCCCGTGTCGGCCCCTGTGTCCGGCCACGGCGCCCCGCTAGGCCACTCCCGCGGCCTCGGCCGCGGCGGCGGCGTCGCTGCCGGTCTGGCGCTGCGGCCCCGGCGCGCCGGAGGCCTTGCGCGGCAGCCAGGTCAGCGACACGAGCGCGGCGAGGAAGGCCACGATCGCCGAGATCGTCACCGTCATGTGCATCGCGTGGATGAACGCGGCGTCGGCCTGCGGGTAGAAGCGGGCCAGCACCGGGAAGTGCTCCCCGGCGCCCTTGGTCGCCTGGATCGAGCCGTCGATGTCGTGCAGCGCCGAGGAGTTCGGGACCACCGTCTTCAGCGGGCCCTCCATCCGGCTGCGGTAGGCGGTGGTGAGCAGCGTGCCCAGCACCGCGACGCCGAGCGCGCCGCCGACCTGCCGGACGGTGTTGCTCACCGAGGAGCCGACGCCGGCCTTCTCGCGCGGCAGCGAGGTCATGATCGTCGTGGTCGCCGGCGGCATCACGTTCGCCATGCCCATGCCCTGCAGGAAGAAGATCAGCAGCAGCAGCCAGGCCGCCGAGGTCTGGTTCACGAACTGGTACATCAGGAACGTGACACCGATGGTGACCATGCCGAAGGTGGACACCGCCCGGGCCCCGAAGCGCTGCACCAGGCGGGCCGACAGCGGCGAGAAGATCAGCTGCGCCAGCGCGAACGGCGTCAGGAACAGACCGGCCTTCAGCGGAGTGTAGTTCAGCACCGACTGCAGGTAGAAGGACAGGAAGAACAGCACGCCCATCATCGCGAAGAAGGACAGGCCGACCAGCATCACCGAGGCGGAGAACGGCCGCGAGCTGCGGAACAGCCGCACGTCCAGCGCGGGGTGGTCGGTGCGCAGTTCCCAGTACACGAACCCGGCGGACAGCAGCACCCCGGCGGCCAGCGAGCCCCAGATCTGCGGGTTGCCCCAGCCGACGTCCGCGCCGCGGATGATGCCGTAGACGAACACCACGATCCCGGCCATCGACAGGAACACGCCCAGCGGGTCCAGCTTGCCGGGCTTGGGGTTCTTCGAGTCCGGCACCAGGATCGTCATCGCGATCAGCGCGATGACGATGATCGGCACGTTGATCAGGAAGACCGAGCCCCACCAGAAGTGGTCCAGCAGCAGACCGCCGAGAACCGGGCCGATGGCCACGCCCAGGCCCACGCCGCCGGCCCAGATGCCGATCGCCTTGGGCTGCTCCTTGGGCTCGAAGACGTTGGCGATGATGGCCAGCGTGGCCGGCATGATCGCGGCGCCGAAGAAGCCCATCGCGGCCCGGGTGGCGATCAGCGCGCCGGGACTGCCGGCGTAGGCGCACAGCACCGAGGCGATCCCGAACCCGACCATGCCGGCCATCAGGATCTTCTTACGGCCGAACCGGTCCCCGACGATGCCGAAGGTGAACAACAGGCCGGCGAACACCAGCGTGTAGGAGTTGATCGCCCATTCCAGATCGGACTGCGAAGCCCCCAGACCCGGCTGGTGCGGGTCGGTCTTGGGCTGCGAGATGATCTTGAGCGCGACGTTCAGGATCGTGTTGTCCAACACGACGACGAGCAAGCTGAAGATGAGCACACCGAGGATCGCCCACCGGCGCCTCTGCAAGGTCTCCCGATCCACTGCCTTTGAAGACAACACCGTCCCCTATCCCCTCGATCGGTACGGGTTTGATCCGATACGAAACGGGGCCGTATCGATTTCCCACGGCGACTGTACGCCCGCGAGTATCGAGACGCAACCGTTTCGTATTGAACTCCGGGGGAAGCCCGCGGGACCGGTCAGGGCTGGGAACGAACGCCCATTCCGCCGGAGACGACCAGGTTGTCGCCGGTGACGTAGCCGGCAGCGGCCGAGGCGAGGAAGGCGACCGCCTCCGCGACGTCGGCGGCGGCGCCGACCCGGCCGAGGGGCACCTGTTCGCCCCAGGCTTCGATCATGTCCCGAGTGACGCCCAGCTTGCTGTAGGCCGGGGTGTCGATCAGGCCGGGACTGACGGCGTTGACGCGGATGCCGCGCGGCGCGAGTTCGAGCGCCAGGGCCCGCATCATCGGGAGCAGCGCGCCCTTGGCGGCGGTCATGGCGGCGCCGAGTCCTTCGCCGGCACCGATGGTGAACACGACCGAGGCGCCGTCGTTCAGCAGCGGGAGCGCCTTCTGCAGCGTGAAGAAGGCGCCCTTGACGTTCACCTCGAACAGGGCGTCGAAGGCCGCTTCGTCCGTCGACTCGATCGGCCCGGGACGGGATATGCCCGCGTTGAGGAAGAGCACGTCGAGGGAGCCGAACTCGCGGCGGGCGACGTCGATCGCGTGGTCGAGGTCGGGCAGGGAGCGGGCGTCGGCGCGCACGACCAGGACGTCCGCGGGGAGCCCGGCGTCGGCGACCCCGTCCAGGCCGGTGACCAGCACGCGGTGACCGCGGGAGTGGAGCAGTTCAGCGGTCGCCTTGCCGATGCCGCTGGTTCCGCCGGTGATGAGAGCTGTCCGCGTCTGCATGATTGTCAGCCTACGCCAATCTGGCAGTCACTGCCAGGATGGCAGCGGTTCGCTAGCCTGGGGGCATGACGACCTTGTGGGACCGGACCCGCCGACTGGCTTCCCAGGAGATCCTCGACAACGCCCTGCGCCTGTTCACCGAACAGGGCTACGACGAGACCTCCATCGCCCAGATCGCCCGCGAGTCCGGGGTCTCCCAGCGCACCCTGTTCCGCTACTTCGGCACCAAGGAAGACCTCCTCGGCGGCGACCAGCAGCGCTTCGGCCAGGTTCTGACGGCCACCGTCAGCGAACAGCCCGCCGAGGCCGATGCCTGGGAAGTTCTGCGCGCGGGCATCGTCGCGGTCCTGGCCCTGCACGAGAGCCACGAACAAGCGCTGAAACGGTTCCGCCTGCTGCACAACACCGCGTCGCTGCGCGCCGGCTGGCTCGAGAAGCGGCTCCGTTTCCAGGACGAGTTGCTGCCGCTCATCACGCCGCGCATGGACGGCACGGAACTGGCCGCACGCGCGGTGATCGCGACCGCGTTCGCGTGTCTGGACGCCGCGACCATCGCCTGGGTCGCCAACGACGGCGAGGACGACGTCATGGACCTCTACGACGCGTGCCTGGCCGCGGTCCGCGGTCGATGATCTCGACGGCAGAAATACCCTCCCCCTGACTCCATGCCCTTATGAAGGCTGTCCGCGCAAGCTCTTGGGAGACGTGCCGTTCGACCAGATCGCGACTTAACCCTGACAGAGCCCTGACAGCCCCTACCGATAGGTGTCGGCGGAACCGCCGGCGACCTGATCGATCAACGCGGTCAGCCGGTCGCGGAAGCCCATCCGCCGCCCGCTCCCCCGCCCGGTGCCGCCCTCGCCCTCCCCGGCGGTCGAGGCGAGCAGGTGCTGCGCGGCGTCGAAACCGGGCACGATCCCGTTCTCCGGCACCAGAAGCGCGTCGTGCGAGATGGTCAGCAGCTCGCCGGAGGTCTCCTCGTCCTCCGCAAGGGTGAGGATCGCCGCGCCGCGCTTGCGGGCGTCGTCGACGCGCTCCAGCAGCGGCGCACCGGGGTCGTCGGGCGCCACGATGAACACCGCCTCGCCCTTGCGGGCCTGTTCCAGCCGGGCCAGCGGCACCGCCAGGTGCGGGGGCGCGCCGTCGGGGATCCGGTGGCGCACCAGGGTCGGCGCGAGCTGCGGCAGGTTCGCCAGGCCGGCTTCGGTGTCCAGATGCGCGGCGAGGTGCCAGGGCTCCTCTTCCGGCGTGCCGACCAGAAGCAGGCCGCCGGGGCTGCGCGGGGCGCGCCGAAGGGTGCGGGCGAAGCCGCGACATTCGCCGAACCACGGGGTGCCGCTGACGAGTTCGCGGAGGAAGGTGGTCTGCTCGGCATCCATGGCATTCATACTGCCGGTCCGGACGCCGCCAGGACACCCGGACCGGGATATTCAGTGTGGATCAGGGCTCAGTGGTACGAGTGCGACTCGTCCGGGTACACCCCGTGCACCACGTCGGCGGCGAAGGCGCGCGCCGCGTCGCCCAGCAGGGCACGCATGTCCGCGTACTGCTTGACGAACTTCGGCACACCGCCGGGGGTCAGGCCCGCCATGTCGGTCCAGACCAGGACCTGCGCGTCGGTGCCGGCCCCGGCCCCGATGCCCACGGTGGGGATGTCGATCTCGGCGGAGACCCGGGCGGCCAGCTCGGCCGGGACCAGCTCCAGCACGATCGCGAAGGCGCCGGCGTGCTGCAGCGCCTTGGCGTCCGAGATCAGCTTCTCGGCCTCCTCGTCGCCCCGTCCCGCTATCCGGTAGCCGCCCAGGACGTTCACCGACTGCGGGGTGAGCCCGATGTGCGCCATCACCGGGACGCCGGCCTGCACCAGCGCCTCGACCTGAGGCAGCACCCGGCGGCCGCCCTCGAGCTTGACCGCGCCGACGCCGGCCTCCTTCATGAACCGGGCCGCGGTCTCCAGCGCCTGCGCCGGCGAGGACTGGTAGGAGCCGAACGGCAGGTCGCCGACGACCATGGCGCGCTTGGTGCCGCGCACCACGGCGCCGGAGAGCATGACCAGCTGGTCGACGGTCACCGGCACGGTGTTCTCGTACCCGAGGTGGTTGTTGCCCGCCGAGTCCCCGACGAGCAGGACCGGGATCCCGGCCTCGTCGAAGACGCCGGCCGTGAGGGCGTCGTAGGCGGTGAGCATGGCCCACTTCTCGCCCTCGCGCTTGGCCTTGGCCAGGTCCCGGACGGTGACCCGGCGGCCGGTCCCGGTGCCGCCGTACAGCGAGAGCTTGGGCTGGGCGGATGCCGCGGATGACGCGGACGATGGTGATACTGCGGATTCCTGCGTGGCGCTGCTTTCAGCGGACATGCTGGTTTCTCCTTGAAGAGACGACTCGAGGCGCCGAAGCGGCGTACCCGGACGAGGCTGATCGTCTCACGCTCCGGACCCCTTGTTAAGAGGCCGCGACCTCGCTCCCGCCCCATCCGTGACTCTGCTCACACCGGTCCTAAAGTCGTTTGCGGGGCGTGGGCGCGGACCCGAACAATGCGGCGCGTGACTGCACACCCTGCGGCGCCCGGCGACGCGTCGCAGCAGGGCCCCGCGCCCCGTCGCCGATGGCGCGATCTGAGCGTCGACGTGACACCGCTGAAGGTCTCGCGCGACTACC
Organism: Catenulispora sp. GP43; assembly: GCF_041260665.1. Taxonomy (NCBI): domain Bacteria; kingdom Bacillati; phylum Actinomycetota; class Actinomycetes; order Catenulisporales; family Catenulisporaceae; genus Catenulispora; species Catenulispora sp. GP43. Next base: position 271,753 of record NZ_JBGCCT010000009.1, read on the forward strand.
GGTTCCTGACCGCCTCCTCGGTGATCTCCGGCTTCGGCTCGTTCCTGACCTATGTCGCGGTCCCCTTCCAGATCAAGGAGCTCACCGGCTCCGCGCTGGCCGTCGGCCTGCTCGGGGCGACCGAGCTGGTGCCGCTGGTGGTGTGCGGGCTGTGGGGCGGCGCGCTGGCCGACGCGATGGACCGGCGCAAGCTCGTGGTGTCGACCGAGGCGGCCTCGGCGCTGCTGTCCGCGCTGCTCCTGGTGAACGCGCTGCTGCCGCATCCGGCGCTGTGGCCGATCTACGCCCTGACGGCCGCGTTCGCGGCGGTGAACGGCCTGCAGCGGCCCTCGCGGGAGGCGATCGTGCCGCGCATCGTGCCGCCGGACCTGGTGGTGCCGGCCGGGGCGTTGCAGTGGCTGCTGGGGTCGTTCACCCAGATCGCGGGTCCGGCGCTGGGCGGTGTGCTGGTCGCCACCACGGGGCCGACGGCCTCCTATGTGGTGGACGCGACGACCTTCGTGATCTCGGTCGGCTTCCTGCTGCGGCTCAGGCCGTCGCCGCAGGGCGAGGACGCCGAGGAGGCCAGCCTGCGCGGGATAGCCGCCGGCTGGCGGTACGCGCGCAGCCGACAGGAGCTGATCGGGACGTATGTGGTGGACATCGCGGCGATGACGTTCGCGATGCCGACCGCGCTGTTCCCGTTCCTCGCCGACCATCTGCACGCCTCGTGGTCCCTGGGCCTGCTGTACGCCGCGCCGGCGGTCGGATCCGCGCTGGTCTCCCTCACCAGCGGCTGGACCAAGCACGTCCACCGGCACGGCCTGGCGGTGATCTGGGCCGCCGGGGCCTGGGGCGCCGCGATCGCGCTGGTGGCCGCCACGCAGCAGGTCTGGACCGTCCTGGCCTGCCTGGCCGCCGCCGGCGCCGCGGACGCGGTCAGCGGGGTGTTCCGGATGTCGATCTGGAACCAGACCATCCCCGACGCGCTGCGCGGCCGGCTGGCCGGGATCGAGATGCTGTCGTTCTCGACCGGACCGATTCTGGGACAGGTGCGCGCCGGGTCGATGGCGGCGCTGCGGGGGCCGGTGTTCTCGGTCGGGTTCGGCGGCGTGGCCTGCGTCGGGGCGGTGGTGGGGCTCGCCGCGTGGCTGCCCGGGTTCCGGCGCTACGACGCGCGGAGCGACGTCCACGCGGTCGCGGTCCGCGCCGAAAGGCTGGCGGCGCACGCTGAGCCGTCCCTATGATCGAAGGCCGTTGACTGTCCTAACGAGGGGTTTGACATGGACAACGGGGACCGGAACGGGCCGCCGTGGGGCGCGCCGCCAGAGGAGACGGGGGACTCGGGCGGGCCGCCGCCGGGAGGATTCCCCTGGCAGGGGAACGGTGGACCGCAGAGCGGGCCCCAGTACGGACCTCAGGGTGAGCCGCAGAACTGGACTCAGGGCGGGCCCCAGAACTGGCCTCAGGGTGGACCCGGGAACGGGCCCCAGGGCGGGCCACAGAACGGTCCCCAAGGCGGCCCGCAAGGTGGTCCCCCAGGCGGCCCCCAGGGCGGACCGCCCGGAGGATCGCAGCGTTCGATGACGTCCTTCCCGCTCGCGGCGACCGGCGCGTACGCGGCCGTCCGTCCGCCGGAGCCGTCGCCGGTCCAGGCCCCGCCGCAGGGCCCGCCGCCGATGACCTCGTTCCCGCTCGCCGCCACCGGCGCGTACCGGGCGGTCGGGCAGCAGCAGGGCAGCGCGGACCTGTCGGCCAGCGGGTTCCGGGCGGTTCCGGGATCCGAGCCCGGGCCGCAGTTCAACGGGCCGATGGGCCCGCCCGGACAGTTCGGCCCGCCGGGACCTCCCGGGCCGCCGCCCGGAGGGGGCACCGCCAAGCGTCGCAAGGCCCTGCTGATCGGGGCGTCGGCGGTCGTGGTGGCCGGTGTCGCCGCCGGAGCCGTCGCTTTCGCGACGAGCGGAAGCAGCAAGAAGCAGCCCAATCCCAGCCCGACGTCCTCGGGCTCGTCGCACGCGGCCCTGTCCGGGACGTCCACCCCGAGCGGCGGCTCGCAGCCGCCGTCATCCGCGAGCGCGCCCTCGACGTCGAAGGCCGCGCCGCCGGCCGCGCCACCGGTCGCCGACGTGCTGTTCTGGCACCTGAGCGACAAGGCCGGCGGCAAGACCGCCGCCGACGCCTCCGGCAAGAACCACGTCGGCGCCCTGTCCGGAGCGGCCGGTTTCTCGACCGCGCACGGCGGCTCCGCGGAGTTCAGCGGCGCGCCGAACCAGATCAAGGGCGGCCAGATCCAGACCAAGGGCCCGGCGATCGACACCACGAAGAGCTTCACGGTCTCCATGTGGGTCGACCAGACCGGCCTCACCACGCCCACGAAGTACGCCGCCGCCTTCAGCCAGGACGGCCCGCAGTGCTTCGCGTTCACCTTCAGCTACTCGGAGGCGAGCAAGACCTGGTCGTTCGTCCGCGCCAACGCCGACGGCGCCAACCCGGCGATGACCAACGCCGGCGCGAGCGCGCCGACGCCGATGAACACCTGGGTCAGGCTGACCGGGGTCTACGACGCGCAGGCCGGGACGATCGAGCTGTTCGTCGACGGGGCGCCGCAGGGCGGGCCGGTCAAGACCGGGTCCAAGCCGTACGCCGCGACGGGGCCGTTCGCGATCGGCCGGAGCTGGTACGGGAAGTACCCGACGAATCCCTTTAAGGGCTACATCTCGGATGTGCAGGTGTTCGGGCGCGCGCTGACCGCCGACGAGGTGAAGGCGCTGGGCTGAGCCCGGCGGCGCCGGCGGCTGTGGTTTTCGGCCACTGCCTCCGGCGCCGGGGCCCGGGCTCGCGCTAGCTGTCGGCGTCCGCGGCCTCGTCGGCCCGCCGCCACGCCTCGTTGCGCTCCTGCACCCGCTGCAGGGCGTGCTCGGCCTCCTCCGGGGTGTCGTACGGCCCCAGGCGGTCCTTGGCGGCACAGGCGCCCGCCGGCTCGACCGTCCCGTGCTTCACGCAGTAATAGAAGCCGTCGTCCGCCGGCGGCTCGCCCTTCTTGGTCCAGCGCATCGCACTCTCCCTGCTGTCACCGGGTGCCTAGACTGTCTGACTATGGCGACACTCGTACCCGGCACCGTCTCTCCCACTCTGCCCGTCCCCGCGGGGATCAAGCGACCGGAGTACGTGGGACGCAAGGGGCCCAGGCCGTACACCGGCGGCGAGGTGCAGGACGCCGAGACGATCGAGAAGATGCGGGTGGCCTCCCGGATCGCCGCCGACGCGCTGGTGGAGACCGGAAAGGCGGCCAAGCCGGGCATCACCACGGACGAGTTGGACCGGATCGGGCACGAGTACCTGCTGGACCACCGGGCCTACCCCTCCACGCTGGGCTACAAGGGCTACCCGAAGTCGATGTGCACCTCGGTGAACGAGGTGATCTGCCACGGCATCCCGGACACCACGGTGCTCCAGGACGGCGACATCGTGAACGTGGACATCACGGCCTACATCGGCGGCGTCCACGGCGACACCAACGCCACCTTCGAGGTCGGCACCGTCGACGAGGAGTCGCACCTGCTGGTCGAGCGCACCCGCGAGGCCCTGGACCGCGCCATCAAGGCGGTCCGCCCCGGCCGGCAGATCAACGTCATCGGCCGGGTGATCGAGAGCTACGCCAAGCGCTTCGGCTACGGCGTGGTCCGCGACTTCACCGGCCACGGCATCTCCACGGCCTTCCACACCGGCCTGATCATCCCGCACTACGACGACCCGTACGCGACCCTGGTGATGCAGCCCGGCATGACGTTCACCATCGAGCCGATGCTGACGCTCGGGACGGCCGACTACGAGATGTGGGCCGACAAGTGGACGGCCGTGACGCGGGACCGGAAGCGGACCGCGCAGTTCGAGCACACGATGGTGGTGACGAACGACGGGGTCGAGGTGCTGACGCTGCCCAGCCAGGCGTGAGGTTCGACCTCCGGCGGTGGTGAAGCACCGGGGCAGCTTCCGCCGTCAGTCAGCCGCCTCCACCGCGACCACCTCCACGACTGTGACCGGCTCTATCAGACTCCTGCGAAGCTCCTCGATCTGCTCCGCCGTCAGCCCGTGCGCCAGCAGATACCCCTCGATCGACCCGTGCGAGGCGCGCATCCGCGCCAGCGTCGCCAAAATCAGCTCCGGCGGGCACGCCAGCGCCTGGCCGTGGAGCTTCTGCCCCAGGCCCGTGGAGGCCTGCAGCTGCTCGACCGCCTGCGTGAACTCGTCGGCGAGGTAGGCGCTGGTGAGGTGGTAGTCCTCGGCTATCACCTCGTCGGCCACGCCGAGCAACGCCAGCACCAGAGCCACCACCACGCCGGTGCGGTCCTTGCCGGCCGAGCAGTGCACCAGGACCGGATGCGTGGTGCTGGTCGCGACGTGCGCGACGGCCTCGGCCAGGACCGTGCCGCAGGCGTCCACCATGTGCTCGTAGACCGTCGTGAGGTCCTCGGGGGACTTGCCGAACGAGTCCCCGGTGACGCGGAAGACCGGCAGCCGCAAAACCGCGATGCCGGTGCCGTCCAGGGCGTCCGGGGACAGCCGGACTTCGAAGTCCTCACGGAGGTCCACCACGGTGCGGACCGGCAGGCCCGCCAGGGCCGCGCGGGCCGTGTCGTCGAGGCGGTGCAGGGCGTCGCCGCGCAGCAGCCGGCCGGCGCGCACCGTGCCGCCGGCGGCCGGGTAGCCGCCGACGTCGCGGACGTTGAAGGTGCCGGCCAGCGGGATGCGGCGGTCGGCGGCGGCGGGCCGGGACCCCTGCTCAGGTGTGGTCACGCGCACACGCTACCCGCGCCACGCTTCGCCCCACCGGCACCCCCTGACGAAGACCGGGTTACCAGGGGGTATCCTGACCCTTACCGCGTTAGGCCTTCGACCACGTCAGGGGGCTTGGGTGCCGAGGAGTTGGCGACCTGCCAAAAACAGGAAGCGCGACCACGCCGCTTCCCCCGATGGGCTGCGCTCCGAAGGCCTTCTCGATCCGCTCGACCGCCTGGTCGCCGCCGGTTTCGCGGTGGTCCCGGCGGCCGCCCCGCTCGAGGGCTCGTGCAGCTGCGACCGTCTGGGCTGTCCCACCCCGGCCGCGCATCCGCTGTCGCGCGCCTGGCAGGTCGAGGCCAGCGCCGATCCCGACCGGCTGGCCCAGTGGCGCGCCCGCCACCCCGGCGCCAACTACGCCACCCCGACCGGTAAGACCCACTCGGTCCTCGACGTGCCCGAACAGGCCGGCGCCGACGCCCTGCGCCGGATCCTGGTCTCCGGCACCGCCCCCGGCCCGGTCGCCGAAGCGGACGGCCGCTACCTGTTCTTCACCGCCCCGCGGACGAACCCCGACACCGAGGACGTCGACGAGGACGAGTGGTGGTCCAGCTCCCTGGACTGCCGGCCGGAGACGCTGCAGGAACACCCCGGACTGCGCTGGCACGACCGGGGCAGCTACGTCTTCGTCCCGCCGTCGGTGAGCATGGACGGCAGCACCGCGCGCTGGGTGTACTGGCCCGCGGACGGCACCCCGCTGCCGGACGCGGTGGTGGTGCTGGAGGTGCTGGCCGATGTGCTCGCGGAGTTCTCCGCGGCTTGACGGCCTTCCCTACCCTGAACCGCGTGACCGCGAACAGGAATCTCGCCTGGGAAGGCTGCGTCAACGTCCGGGACCTCGGCGGCCTCGGCCGGATCAAGCCCGGTGCGGTGGTGCGGATGGAAGCCCCGACCCGGCTGACCGCGGCCGGCTGGGCTGCCGCGTGGGACTATGGCGTCCGCACGGTGCTCGATCTGCGCGCCGCGGACGAGGACTGGCCGGACGAGGCACCCCGGCCCGCCGGCATCACGACCGTCCGCGCACCGCTCGACCCCGAGCCCGGCACGCCGTTCGCCCAGCACTGGACGCCGATCGACAACATGGCGACGCCGTTGTACCTCCCGGCGCTGCTGGCCGAGTACCCGGAGCGCGTGATCGCCGCCGTCAGGGCGATCGCCACCGCGGCACCGGGCTGCGTCGTCGTCCACTGCGCCGGCGGCAAGGACCGCACCGGCCTGATCGCGCTGGTCCTGCTGGTCCTGGCCGGCGCGGAACCCGGCGAGATCGTCGCCGACTACCTGCTCACCTTCGACCGCATGAAGGAGCGCTACGCCGCCCTGGGCGCCCGCGACCAGCTCGTCGCGGCCGGCGAGCGCCTCGCGGAGCACGGGACCACCATCGAGGCCTCGCTGAGCTCGACGATCGCCGGGCTGAAGATGCCGGATTACCTCCTGGCGAACGGCTTTTCCGAAGCGGAGCTCGCAGCCCTGGACGCCCGCCTGTGCACACGCGAGTGACAGAACTCACACACCGGCGAGCGGCGCCCTGCAGCGCCGGCCGCCGCACCGCCGACGGGCCCGCAACTCGCTGACTGCCGCACCGCCGACCGGCCCCGCAACTCGCTGACTGCCGCACCGCCCGGCAAGCCCTACAGCGCCGGCCGCCGCACCGCCGACTGAATCGTCCCGACCACCTCGCCGAACCCGATCCGCGCCCCGTTCGGGCCCGGCGCGACGCCGCCGATGGCGACCGTGTCGCCGTCCACCAGGAAGGTGCGCGTCGATCCGTCGGCCAGGGCCAGCGGCTCGGTGCCGTTCCAGGTCAGCTCGATGAACGAGCCGCGCTGCTCGGGCAGCGGGCCGGAGACGGTGCCGGAGGCGTAGAAGTCGCCGGTGCGCAGGCTCGCGCCGTTCACCGTCATGTGCGCCAGCTGCTGCGCCGGCGTCCAGTACAGGCCCGCGAACGGCGGCGTGGAGACCGTGTTCCCGTTCAGCTTGACCTCCAGGTGGATGTTGTAGCCCCAGGTCTCGCCCTGCAGGTACGGCAGCGGGACCGGGTCCTGGTACGGCGGCGCGACCCGCGCGTCCTGCAGCGCGGCCAGCGGGACCACCCACGGGGAGATCGAGGTCGCGAAGGACTTGCCGAGGAACGGGCCCAGCGGCACGTACTCCCAGGCCTGGATGTCGCGCGCGGACCAGTCGTTGACCAGCACCACGCCGAAGACGTGGTCCTGGAACTCCTCCACGCGCACCCCGCCGCCCAGCGGCGAGGGCGTGCCGACCACGAAGCCCACCTCGGCCTCGATGTCCAGGCGCACGCTGGGCCCGAAGCGCGGCTCCTCGTCGGTCGGTGCCTTGCGCTGGCCCGACGGCCGGACGATCGGGGTGCCGGAGGGCACGATCGTGCCGGAGCGGCCGTGGTAGCCGATCGGCAGGTGCTTCCAGTTCGGCATCAGGGCCTCGCCGTCCGGCCGGAAGATGCGGCCGAGGTTGGTGGCGTGGTCCTCGGAGGAGTAGAAGTCCACGTAGTCCGCCACCTGGAACGGCAGATACAGCACCACGTCGGTCAGCGGCACCAGCAGCGGCTCGACGGCCTTGCGGTGCTCGGGGTCGGTGAACAGCTCGGTGAGCCGGGCCCGCACCGCCGCCCAGGCCGGCGCGCCGAGGGCCATGAACGGGTTCAGCGTGCCGATCGCGAAGTACGCCGCCGGCTCCTCGATCGTGCCGTCCAGCAGGCCGCCGCCGGCCAGCGCGCCGAGGCTGACGACGAAGTCGCCGATCCGGGTGACCACGTGCGCCGGCCGCTCACCGTGGGTCGCGACGCCGTAGGGCAGGTTCTCGACCGGGAAGTCGGTCTGGGGCGGGAGCGGGACCCAGGTGGGCTGTGTCATAACCGTCCTTCGTTCGGTGGCACGGGGCCGTCGGCGCGTCAGTCGGCCGGGCCCTTCAGTAGGTCGGCAGGTCCGGCAGCAGGCCCAGGCCCGCCAGATCGTCGATCGGCTCCTGGAAACTACAGGAGCCGAAGCCGTGGAACAGATCGCGGGTCCGGGCCGCGTCCTCGACCGTCAGAGCTTTGACACGTTCCGCCAGTTCAGCGCCGTCCGCCAGCTCCAGGACCGCCGCGACGTCCTCGATCTCCGCGCCGTCGCTCGCGCGCTCGGCGGCCAGCAGCACGTTGAGGAAGCCGTGGTGCGTGAACCCGGTCTCGGCGTCGGTGTGCCGCACCGCGTTGTGCAGGCCGGCCGTGCACTTCACGCCGACCTCCAGGTCCGCGCAGCCAACCATGAACTCGGCCACGGCCAGCGGCGTCGGGAACGCTTCGGCGGTCAGCCCACCGGTGCGCAGCTTGGCGTACAGCAGCTCGCGGCCGGTGAGCGTGGGGAGCAGGGACCGCATGTCGGCCGGGGCGATCTCGATGTAGGCCTCGACGCCGTACGGAAGCTTCTGCTCCAGATCCTCCAGACGCTCGCCCGGATGGCGGATCTCGACGGCCTCCAGGATCACCCGGTCGTCGTCCGCCAGCTCGGCGAACGCGGCCAGCAGGCCGTCCACACCGGTGTCGCCGATCAGGCCCAGCCGCAGGCCCTCGTCCGGGCTCAAGAGCGGTTTCAGGGCGGCGAGCTTGGAGACGGGGCACAGGAAACGGCCGAGCAGGCCGCTGTGGACGCCGGAGTCGTGGGCCAGGTGCGCGGGCACCGCTTCGGCGATGGGGGCGTCGCCGGGCGGGAACAGCGCCGCGTCGTCGATCAGCTCTGCGAACAGGACGCCGAGGGCGCCGGGGTCGGCGGTTGACATGACCGCCACGGTAGCCCATGGTCGAAGAGAGCGGACAGCGACGTCCGATTATCGAACAGGAACAGACCGAACGAAGGGGACGGCGGCGATGGCCTACTACCGCGCAGTGGGCGAGATCCCGCACAAGCGCCACACCCAGTTCCGCCGCCCGGACGGCGAGCTGTACTCCGAGGAGCTGATGGGCGTCGAGGGCTTCTCCTCCGACTCCGCGCTGCTCTACCACGTCGGGCTTCCGACGGCGATCGTGGACTCGGTGGAATGGGAGCCGCCGGGGCCGCTGTCCGGGGCGGTCGCGAACCGTCCGCTCAAGCCGCGGCACTTCCTGACGCACAAGCTGGACGCCTCGGGCCTGGACGCCGTCACCGGCCGGCATCTGTTGCTGGGCAACGGAGACGTGCGCCTTTCCTACGTCGCGGCGACCGCGGCCTCTCCCCTGTACCGGAACGCCATAGGCGACGAGTGCGTGTACGTGGAGTCCGGGTCGGGAGTCGTGGAGACCTCCTTCGGCGCGCTGGAAGTCGGGCAGGGCGACTACGTGATCCTGCCGACCTCGACCATCCACCGCTGGGTGCCGGCGGGCGGCGAGGGCGAGCCGCTGCGGCTGTTCGTGATCGAGGCCACCGGGCACATCGGCCCGCCGAAACGCTACCTGTCCGCGAAGGGCCAGTTCCTGGAGTCCTCGCCGTACTGCGAGCGGGACCTGCGCGGACCGTCCGAGCCGCTGCTGGCCGAGGGCTCCGACGTCGAGGTGCTGGTGCGCCACCGCGCCGGCGGGACCAAGCTCACCTATGCGCACCACCCCTTCGACGTCCTGGGCTGGGACGGCTGCCTGTACCCGTACGCCTTCAACATCGCCGACTTCGAGCCGATCACCGGCCGCGTGCACCAGCCGCCGCCGGTGCACCAGACCTTCGAGGGCCCGAACTTCGTGATCTGCTCGTTCGTGCCGCGCAAGGTGGACTACAACCCGCTGTCGATCCCGGTGCCGTACAACCACCACAACGTCGACTCCGACGAGGTGCTGTTCTACACCGGCGGCAACTACGAGGCGCGGCGCGGCTCGGGCATCGGTCAGGGTTCGATCTCGCTGCATCCCTCGGGCCTGACCCACGGTCCGCAGCCGGGTGCCGCGGAGCGCTCCATCGGCGCGGACTTCTTCGACGAGCTCGCGGTCATGGTGGACACGTTCCGGCCGCTGGAGATCGGCGACGGCGGCGTGGCCTCGGAGGACCCGGGGTACGCGTGGACGTGGTCGGGCCGGCACAACGGGAGCTGACAGCACCGAGGCGCGGGCGGTCACCGTTGAGACCGCCCGGCTTCGGGTAGCGTCACCATGTGCTGAGAAGGACTCTGGCCGCCATCGGATGCGCGGCCCTGCTGGCCGGCTTCGGGACGGCCGCCGCGCCGGCCCGCGCCGCCGCCTCTTCGTGCCCTGATTCGCAGGGTGCGATGCTGGCGTTCAACGCCACCCGCGCCTGGACCGTCGCCGGCACCAAGGGCGGCGGCGTCACCATCGGCGTGGTCGGCGCCCCGGACCGGGTCGCCGAGGCCGCCTGCGCGATCAGTGCCCTGGCACCGGACGCGACCGTGGCGACCGGATCGGCCGACGGGGCGATCGTGGTCGTCGCCGACACCTCGGTCGATCCGGCCTCGATCGGCGGCCAGGCGCTGGTGATCGCGGCGGCCGGGGACACCGGGGAGGCGATGTCGCCGCGTCCGCAGGGTGTGGTGAACGTGGCCTCCGCGGACGATTCCGGCGCGCCCCAGCAGTCGTCCTCCTCCGGTCCGGCGGTGACGCTGGCCGCCTACGGCAACGACACCTCGACCGCCTCCGGCTACGTCGCCGCCCTGGCGGCGATCCTGCGGGCCGGCCACGCGAACTGGCCCGCGCGGCAGGTGGTGGCGCAGATGGCCGGCTCGATCAACCCGGCCTCGGGGAACCTGCACACCGACCGGCTCGGGTTCGGCATCATCGCGCCGGTGCAGGCGGTGAGCCTGGACCCGGTGGATCCCGGGACGCTGCCGGGGTTCGACGCGATGTTCCCGGCGAACCAGCCGCCCCGGACCGCGCCGAGCACGCGGTCCGCGCCGACGAGCGCGGGTACGTCCTCTGCTTCGGGCGCCCCGTCATCGGCCGCCTCGGGTTCGCCATCCGGTGCCCAGACACCTCAAGCCTCGGCTCCCGGCACCACCGACACCGCCAACGCCTGGCCGACCAACCCGGTTTTCTCAACGGGTCCCTCGAACGGGTCACGCGCGGCGGCCGGCAGCGGCGGCGGATCAAGCGCTTTCAGCCCCGTCCTGCTGATCGGGTTCATCGTCGTCCTCGCAGGTGGCGGGTACGTCTTCTGGCAACGGCGGCGAGGGCCCAAACCCGCCGCGACAACGCCGGAATCGGAATGGGAGGCCCCAAGCGGTCCCCGGCATTCGGGATACAGCCCACCCGAAGAATGACCGTCCGCTACGGTTTCGGGCATGTCGCAAAACCACGGGGTCCCGCCGGAATCTGAGGCCCCGACGGAGTACATCCCGCGGATCACCGACGCACCCTCCCCCGCGGATGCACAGACGGAGATGATCCCGAAGATCGTCTACACGCCGCCGCCGTCCCAGGCCCCTGACGGGGACGGCTACCAGGCGCCCCCGCCCGGCGAACGGTCGGCCCGGACCGCCGACCGCGCCAGGAAGTCGGCGCAGCGCCGGCTGGCGGTGCTCTCCGGCGTCGGCGAGGTGCTGATCACGCTCGGCGCGGTCATGGCGCTGTACGTCGTCTACACCCTGTGGTGGACGAACGTGGAGGCGAACAAGGCCGCCAACTCCGAGGCCAACTCGATCCAGCAGCAGTTCCAGCACCAGCTGACGCCGAACGCGCCGGCCGGCACACAGCCCAAGTCGGCGTTCGCCCCGAGCGAGGGCTTCGCCCTGATGACCATCCCGGCCATCGGGAAGACCAACATCCCGGTGATGCAGGGTGTGGACAAGGAGAAGGTGCTCGACAAGGGCGCCGTCGGGCACTACACGACGCCGGACACGGCCATGCCGTGGGACCCGACCGGGAACTTCGCGGTCGCGGCGCACCGGCGCACGTACGGGGAGCCGTTCCGGTACATCAACCAGCTGCGGGTCGGCGACCACGTGGTGGTGGAGACCACCCACGGCTGGTACGTCTACGCGCTGGACAAGGAGCTGCCGCAGACCGACCCGACCAACATCGGGACGATCGCGCCGATCCCCAAGGGCGGGCCGTTCACCAAGCCCGGCCGGTACATCACGCTGACGACGTGCACCCCGGAGTGGGCCTCGACGTACCGGCTCATCTGGTGGGGTCATCTGGTACGCGTGGACCCGCTGAACGGGCCCCCGCCGGCGGAGCTGAAGGATCCCAACCGGCACACCTGACCTGCGCGATTCTTGGATTCGCCCCGGTGGCCGCTACGATGGATCGAATCCAAGCGAACGCTGCGCGGGACAGGTCACCTAGAAGCCGGTCGGAAACCGGCTTCCTTCATGTGACGCAGAACGCAGTGGGGTCCGGAACCTGCCATTCCCCGGTCCGCCACTTCAGGCGCGGCTATCGCCTACCTGGTCGTCCAACAATGGGACCAGGCCGCCTTAGTGACCGTTCTGTAACCCGCTGCGGCGCAATCCATGCGCTCGTGTGCCCCTGAGGACGTGTCCGCCTTCAGAAGGGCTATATCAGCCATGTCTGCAATCACCCCTGAGAACGAGATCGCGGCCGAGGAGTTCGCTCCCGCCGCCGAGCTCGACACCGAATTCACCGACGCCGACGATCTTGCCGACGAGCTTGAGCTCGACGACGAGCTCGACGCTCTGGACGAGGACGAGGACGAGGACGTCGACACCGACATCGAATCGGCCGACACCGAGCCCGTCGCGTTCACCGACCTGGGCCTGCCCGAGGAGCTGGTGAAGAAGCTCGCCGACAGCGGCGTGCACAACACCTTCCCGATCCAGGCCGCGACCATCCCGGACGCCCTGGCCGGCCGGCACGTGCTGGGCAAGGCCCGCACCGGCTCCGGCAAGACCCTGGCCTTCGGCCTGGCCGCACTGGCGAACCTGAAGGGCAAGCGGGCCCGCAAGGGCAAGCCGCTGGCCCTGGTCCTGGTGCCGACCCGGGAGCTGGCCATGCAGGTCAGCGACGCCCTGCAGCCGTACGGCTTCGCCGTGGGCGCGGACATCGCCGCGGTCTACGGCGGCGCGCCGATGTACAAGCAGGTCTTCTCGCTGCGCCGCGGCGTGGAGCTGCTGGTGGCCACCCCCGGCCGGCTGACCGACCTGATCGAGCAGGAAGAGTGCGACCTGTCCGAGGTCGAGATCGCCATCCTGGACGAGGCCGACCAGATGGCCGACATGGGCTTCATGCCGATCGTCTCGGAGCTGCTGTCGCAGACCGACCCGGCCGGCCAGCGCCTGCTGTTCAGCGCCACCCTCGACGGCGCCGTGGACGAGCTGGTCAAGAAGTACATGACCGACCCGGTCCTGCACTCGGTGACCCCCGACGACGACGACCGGGCGCAGATGGACCACCACCTGCTGATCGTCGAGCCGGCGGACAAGGCGCTGGTCACCGCCGAGATCGCGGCCCGGCACACGCCCGGCGGCGACGACGGCCGCCGCACCATCCTGTTCGCCCGCACCAAGCTCGGCGCGGACCGCATCGCCGAGAAGATCCGCGAGTCCGGCGTCTCGGCCCTGGCCCTGCACGGCGGCATGACCCAGCGCGCCCGCACCAAGACCCTCGCGGACTTCAAGGACGGCCGCGTCCCGGTCCTGGTCGCCACCGACGTCGCCGCCCGCGGCATCCACGTCGACGGCATCGACCTGGTCCTGCACGTCGACCCGGCCGGCGACCCGAAGGACTACCTGCACCGCGCCGGCCGCACGGCCCGCGCCGGCGAGAGCGGCACCGTGGTCACGCTGGTCCTGCCCAAGCAGCGCAAGAGCACAGTGCGCCTGCTGGAGTCGGCCGGCGTCGAGGCGGAGCTGACCCGGGTCACGCCGAGCTCGGAGGCCCTGCGCGAGCTGACCGGCGGCCGCCCGGTGGCGGAGTACGTCGCCGAGGCCGACGCCTACCACTCGGCCCGCCGCGCGGCGCGCGAGGCCCGCATGTCCGACGACCGGCGCGAGGGCCGCGACGGCTTCCGCGGCAACCGCGAGGGCGGCAACTACCGCGGCGGACGCGACGGCTTCCGCCAGGACCGCGACCGCTTCGACCGCGGCCACCGCGGCGGCGGCCGTTTCGAGGAGCGCGACGGGCGGGGCGGCTTCGGCCGCGACCGCGGCGAGCGCAGCGGATTCGGCGGCGAGCGGACGGGTTCGGGTCCGGGGGCCGGTTCGGCTTCGGGTTCGGGTTCGGGTTCGGGCTTCGGCGGTGAGCGTCGTTCGTTCGACCGGAACGGCTCCGGGCGCTCGTTCGACCGCGACAACCGTGGCGACCGCGGCGAGGGCCGTTCGTTCGACCGCAACGGCTCGGGGCGCAGCTTCGACCGCGACCGCGACAACCGCGGTGACCGGGGCGGCTTCGGCGGCGAGAGCCGCTCGTTCGACCGCAACGGTTCCGGGCGCAGCTTCGACCGCAGCCGCGACAACCGCGGCGGTTCCGAGGGCCGCAGCGGCGGCTTCAGCGGCGAGCGTCGCCCGTACGGCGACCGCGACAACCGCGGCGGTTCCGAGGGCCGCAGCGGCGGCTTCAGCGGCGAGCGTCGTTCGTTCGGCGACCGCGACAACCGCGGCGGTTCCGAGGGCCGCAGCGGCGGCTTCAGCGGCGAGCGTCGTTCGTTCGGCGACCGGGACAACCGCGGCGGCTTCGACCGCGACAAGCGCGGTGGCTCCGAGGGCCGCTCGTTCGACCGCGGCAGCAGCCAGGGCCGCAGCTTCGGCGACCGCGACAACCGAGGCGGCGAGCGTCGCTCCTTCGGCGACCGCGACAACCGCGGTGGCTCGCAGAGCCGCAGCTTCGGCGACCGCAACGGCGGCGGCCAGGCCCGCAGCTTCGACCGCGACAACCGGGGCGGCACGCAGAACCGCGGCGGCTTCGGCCAGCGCAGCGGCTTCGACGGCCAGCGCAGCGACACCCGCAGCACGCCCTCCGACCGCGACCGCGACCGCACCACTGAGCGCCGCACCTTCGGCGAGCGCACCGCCTTCGGCCGCCCCCGCGGCGGCTACAGCAACGACCAGCGCGACAACCGCCCGACTCGCGACCGCCGCTGGTAATCACTGAGTGCTGAAAGGGGACCGCGCATCATGCGCGGTCCCCTTTCGGTTTCTCGCCGGGAGCCTTCAGCCCCCACCCGCGCCTGGTCAGCCGTCCTCGCCGGCCCCGGCCGCTCACTGCCCAGCCAGCAGGGCCCAGGTCAACCGACAACAGCTCGACCCGACAAGCACCCGGCAGTCGCCGACCCAGCCCGCTCGCGATGATGCCCGTCAGGCACCGCGCAGCTCGGCCCAGCGCAGCCCGCCGAATCCCGCCCGCTCGCGCCACTGCGTGAGCCGCGCCGGAGCCCCCCACTCCAAAAGCCACAGGGGCCCCGCCCGAAGGCGAGACCCCTGCGACGTGCGACAGCTACTACATCACCGAACAACAGCCCACTCAGTGGTGCCCGTGCCCGGCCTCGATCTCCTTGTACTCCTCGACCGTGGTCTCCACGTTGTCGGAGAACATCGCCTTGGAGGCCTTGGCCCGCAGCTTCAGCGCGCGGTTGCCCGGGCGCTCGACGCCGTTCTCGTCCGTGGCGGGGCCGAGTTCCAGCGGCTTCTGCACCTCGTGCGCGGTCAGGCGGTAGCGCTCGCCGGCCGACAGCGGTTCGTGGACCTCGGTGAACTCGCCGTCCAGCGAGACCTTGATGATGCCGGTCTCGCGGCCGTGCAGGACCTTGTCCTTGTCGCGCCGCTGCAGGCCCAGGGCGATGCGCTTGGTGCACCAGAAGGCGATCACCGGGCCGAGGAAGACCAGGACGCGGAAGGTCCAGGTCAGGGCCTCCACCGAGAGGTGGAAGTGGGTCGCGATCAGGTCGTTGCCGCCGGCCAGCCACAGGACGCCGTAGAACGTTATCCCGGCGACGCCCAGGCCCGTGCGGGTCGGGCGGTTGCGCGGGCGGTCCAGGATGTGGTGCTCGCGCTTGTCGCCGGTGATCCACTGCTCCAGGAACGGCCACACGGCCAGGGCGGTGAACAGGATGCCCGGGACGACCAGCGAGGGGATCAGCACGTTGAAGGACAGCGTGTGGCCCCAGATGTTCCACTCCCAGTTCGGCATCATGCGAAGGGAGCCTTCGAGGAAGCCGATGTACCAGTCTGGTTGGGAACCCGCGCTGATCTGGTCGGGTACGTACGGCCCGTACGCCCAGATCGGGTTGATCTGCACCAGGCCCGCCAGCAGGAAGCAGACACCGAAGATCACGAACATGAACCCGCCGGCCTTGGCGGTGTACACCGGCAGCAGCGGCAGGCCGACCACGTTCTCGTTGGTCTTGCCCGGCCCGGCCCACTGCGTGTGCTTCTGCACGAACACCAGGATCAGGTGCGCCGTCACCAGGCCGACGATCAGCGCCGGGATCAGGAGCACGTGGATGGTGAACAGGCGCGGGATGAAGTCGTGCCCGGGGAAGTTGCCGCCGAACAGGAAGTACGAGACGTACGTGCCCACGATCGGGATCGACAGGATGACGCCGGAGGCGATGCGCAGACCGGTACCGGACAGCAGGTCGTCCGGCAGCGAGTAGCCCGCGAAGCCCTCCAGCAGGCCCAGCACCATCAGCGTGAAGCCGATCAGCCAGTTGATCTCACGGGGCTTGCGGAACGCACCGGTGAAGAAGATGCGCAGCATGTGGACCATGATCGCCATGATGAAGATCAGGGCCGCCCAGTGGTGCACCTGGCGCATCAGCAGTCCGGCGCGGACGTCGAAGCTGATGTGCAGGGTCGAGGCGAAGGCCTCGGACATCGAGACGCCGTCGAGCGGGTGGTACGAGCCGTTGTACTGGACCTCGCCCATGCTCGGGTTGAACCACAGCGTCAGGAAGACGCCCGAGAGCAGGATCAGGATGAACGAGAACAGCGCGATCTCGCCGAGCAGGAAGCTCCAGTGGTCCGGGAAGACCTTCCGGATCAGGTTCTTCGAGCCCTTGTAGATCCCGAGCCGCTCGTCGGCCCAGGTGGAGACCGGGTCGGTCTTCACGGGTTCGTTGTCGGCAGCGGCCCCGCCGACCGGGGCAGTCGTGGCGCTCATCCGCGCTCCCAGAAGCTCGGGCCGACCGGCTCCCGGAAGTCGCTCACGGCGACCAGGTTGCCGTCGGCGTCGACCGTGATCGGCAGCTGCGGCAGCGACCGCGCGGCCGGGCCGAAGATGACCTTACCGTCGTCGGACAGGTCGAATGTCGACTGGTGGCACGGGCACAGCATGTGGTGCGTCTGCTGCTCGTACAGCGCCACCGGGCAACCGACGTGGGTGCAGATCTTGGAGAACGCCATGACGCCGTCCACCGACCAGTCCCACTGCTTCTTCTTCTGCGCCTCGGAGCCCTTCAGCGCCTCCTGGGGCAGCCGGACGACCAGCACCGCGGACTTGGCGAGGTTGTCGATCCGCTCCTCGGGGACGTCGTTCAGGCTGGCCGGGTTGGCCAGCGCGAGCGTGCCCACCGTGACGTCGGAGACCTTCAGCGGCTGGCCGGTGTTCGGGTTGACCAGCTTCTCGCCCGGGGCCCACAGGGTGTGCCGCAGGCTGTCACCCGGCAGCGGGCCGAGGTCGCGCAGCAGCCAAATCGCCGGCAGCGGAAGCACCAGCATCGCAGTCAGCAGGGAGCGCCGGATGAGCGGGTACTTGGTGATGCCGGAGTCCGCGACGCCCTGCTTGAACTCCGAGACCGCGAACGCGGTGGACTCGGGGTCCGACTTCATCAGGTGCCGCTCCTGGACCAGGTCCACGTCGGTCATCAGGGTACGGGCCCAGTGGATGGCCCCGCCGCCCAGCGCCAGGAACGCGAAGCCCAGGCACAGGCCCAGAGCCAGGTTGTTCATGTTCACGGTGCCCAGGCCCGTGAAGGTGTGCACCCTCGTGTTCGGCACGAAGGTGTAGCACACCATCGACCCGATGATGCCCACGATCGAGATCAGGAACAGCAGGGCGACCTGGCGCTCGGCGCGCTTGGCGGCCTTGGGGTCGAGGTCGGTGACCCGGGGCCGGTGCGCCGGCAGACCCGGGTCCTGGAAGGGGTCGTCCGCCACGGCGTCCTTGGTCAGGGTGCCGTTGCCCGACCCACCGGTGTTCTCTGGCAGGTGGTCCGTTTCCATGTCCCGATCAGTCATTGTCGGTCGCGTCCTTCCCGGTGGTCGCCTCGAAGTGCGCGACACGGGCGCGGGACGCCTTGGTGGTGTGCGCGCCGATCCAGCAGGCGAACACGATCAGCAGGCCCAGCACGATCGTCCAGACGAACAGACCCTCGGAGACCGGGCCGATCGCGCCCAGGTCCAGGCCGCCGGGGTTCGGGCCGTAACGGGTGTTCAGCAGGTACGCGATGATGTCCTTCTTGTCCTGCGGGGTCATCACGTGGTCGTTGAAGATCGGCATGTTCTGCGGGCCGGTGAGCATGGCCTCGTAGATGTGCTTGGGCGAGGTCTCCTTCAGCGACGGCGCGTACTTGCCGTCGGTCAGGGCACCGCCGGCGCCGGAGACGTTGTGGCACTGCGAGCAGTTGCTGCGGAACAGCACACCGCCGTTGGAGACACTGGCGGCGTCGTTCGGGTCGGCGGCGTACGCCGACTCGTCCGGGACGGCCGGGCCGGCCCCGAGCGAGCTGATGTACGCGGCCATGTCGTCGATCTCGTCCTGCGTGAAGACCGGCGGCTTGCTGGGGGCCTGCGGGCCGATCTGCTGCGCGGGCATGCGGCCGGTGCCGACCTGGAAGTCGACGGCGGCGGCGCCGACTCCGATCAGCGACGGGCCCGAGCCCTGCACGCCCTGACCGTTCAGGTTGTGGCAGGAGGAGCACGAGGACTGGAAGAGCTTCTGGCCTGAGGCGATCTGGTCCGCGGTGTAGGCCGACGAACCAGCCGCCGACGCCGTGGATGAGCCCAGGGTGGCGTAGGCCGCGCCGATCATGGCCAGCGCGAAGAAGAGGACGACGAACGCGGCCAGCGGATGGCGCCGTCGTGCCGAAAGCGTGTTCACGACAGAGGATTCCTTACCGATTCCACTGGTCCGGACTACTTCATGATGTAGATGACGAAGAACAGGCCGATCCACACCACGTCGACGAAGTGCCAGTAGTAGGACACGACGATCGCGGAGGTGGCCTGATCATGGGTGAATCGCTTGGCGAGGTAGGTCCGGCCCAGCACCAACAGGAACGCGAGCAGCCCGCCGGTGACGTGCATGCCGTGGAACCCGGTCGTGAGGTAGAACACCGACGTCCACGCGTTGTGGCCGATCGTGTAGTTCTCCTTCACCAGGGCCGAGTACTCCCAGACCTGACCGGCCACGAAGACCGCGCCCATGATGAACGTGAGGATGAACCAGCTCCGCAGCTTCCGCACGTCCCCACGCTCGGCCGCGAACACGCCCATCTGGCAGGTGACCGAGGACAGCACCAGGATGGTGGTGTTCGGTACGGCCAGGGACATGTTCAGGTGCTTGGCCTGCTGAACGAAGTAGGCCGACCCGTGCACCGATCGGATCGTGAAGTACATCGCGAACAGCGCCGCGAAGAACATCAGTTCCGAGCTCAGCCAGACGATCGTTCCGACGCTGACCAGGTTCGGCCGGTTGGGCAGGCGGTGGGCCTGCCCCGCTTGAGTAGTTGCAGTTGCTGTCGCCACGGCCGCCATTATGTCGTCACCCCATGGCGGCTCCGCGCCGGGGGTGGGTGTTAAGGAACCAGTGTCCTGTGTGTATGGGGCCGATCGAGTTAACGAAGGCCCGGATCCAGGGGTTCCCGGGCCGTTTCGGACACGCTCGGTATGCCGCCTCTACCAGCTGAGCGACGGTTGCCGGGCTCGCCGCGCCGACATGTCCGATCTGCGTAAAAGCGACCGGAGGCCGGGCTCTGGTCCGGACGGGTGAGGCCGGCCGGGCCCGGCGGGATCCCGGAGTTCGGCGGGCCCGGCCGAACCCGCCGGATCGGCGCCCTGACCGTCTGGAAGCCGAGCTTGTACGCCGAGTAAGCTCGGCCCCATGAACAACCAGCACGGCAACGCTGGTAGTGCCAGCGAGACCGCCATCAAAGTCCTCATCTACAGCGACGACTCCACCACCCGGGAGAAGGTCGTGCTGGCGCTCGGGCGCCGGGTGGCGGCCGACCTGCCGCCGATCAAGACGCACGAGTTCGCGACGCCGGCCGCCGTGGTCAACGCCGTGGACAAGGGCGGCTTCGACATCCTGATCCTGGACGGCGAGGCCACCCCGGCCGGCGGCATGGGCGTGTGCCGGCAGCTCAAGGACGAGATCTACCAGTGCCCGCCGATCCTGGTGCTCACCGGGCGCCCGCAGGACGGCTGGCTGGCCACCTGGTCGCGGGCCGAGGCGTGGACGCCGCACCCGATCGACCCGGTCGCCCTGGCAGACTCGGTCGCGGAGTTGGTCCGGGCCCGGCTCGCCAAGCGCGTCGCCGCGTAGGGTTCCGCTGCGGAGGAGCCCTGGGCCGCCCAGGCCCCGGGCCGCTTCTCCATCTGAGATTCACCCCTTTGAGCGTTCCGCTGAGCGGATCACGCCCGGGGTTATCGGATCATGCACTGGGTTGACCGGATCATGCACAGAGACGGAGGCGAACCGCCGATGACCGAGCAGCGCACCTGGCCCGAGCTCCTGTCGGCGGTTCTGCGCCGCGAGGACCTGTCCGTCCAGGACGCGGCCTGGGCCATGGACCGGGTCATGACCGGCGAGGCCACCCCGAGCCAGGTCGCGGGCCTGGCGGTGGCGCTGCGCGCCAAGGGCGAGGCGGTCGACGAGATCGAGGGCTTCGTCCGCTCGATGTACAAGCACGCGCTGCTCATCGACGTCCCCGGGGCCACCGTGGACATCGTCGGCACCGGCGGCGACCGCGCGCACACCGTGAACATCTCCACGATGTCGGCCATCGTCGCGGCCGGCGCGGGCGCCACGGTGGTCAAGCACGGCAATCGGGCCTCGTCCTCCTCCTCCGGCGCCGCGGACGTGCTGGAGCGGCTCGGCGTCCGCCTGGACCTGGCACCGGAGGCGGTGGCCCAGGTCGCCAAGGAGGTGGGCATCACCTTCTGCTTCGCCCCGGTCTTCCACGCCTCCCTGCGCCACGCGGGCGTCCCCCGCAAGGAACTGGCGATCCCGACCTTCTTCAACTTCCTGGGCCCGCTGACCAACCCGGCGCGGCCCAAGGCCGGCGCGGTCGGCGTCTTCGACGAGCGCATGGCCCCGGTCGTGGCCGGCGTGTTCGCCCGCCGCGGCGTGGAGGCCCTGGTCTTCCGCGGCGACGACGGCCTGGACGAGATCTCGGTGGCCACCACCACCACGGTCTGGACCGCCACCGGCGGCCAGGTCCGCCGCGAGGTCTTCGACCCCCGCGACGTCGGCATCGAGTACTCCCCGGTCACCGCCCTGCGCGGCGCCGACCCGGAGTTCAACGCCGGAGTCGCCCGCCGCATGCTGGCCGGCGAGCAGGGCGCGGTACGCGACGCGGTGCTGCTGTCCTCGGCCGCGGCACTGGCGGCGCTGGAGCCCTCCGGCGAGCCGGTGACGGCACGGCTGGGCGCGGGCCTGTCCAAGGCCGCGGAGGCGATCGATTCGGGGGCCGCCGAGCGGGTGCTGGCGAAGTGGGTCGAGGTGTCGGAGCGGTTGGTGCGGGAGCGGTAGAGGCGGTTTCGGGTGCCCGCTGATTGTGGGTGCCCGCCGGTCGCCTGGGCGGACACCTGCGAGGTCAGAACTCCAGGTCGGACCAGCTGATGGCGATGGGGAACGGCTCGTCGGTCAGGACCGCGTCACGGCTGAGCCCGGATTCCCAGTACGCGACCTGTGCGTACCGGCCGTGGTACTCCCCCAGACGCCACTGCTCGATCGACTCGACAGCCGAGTCATCGGGCTTCAGCCGCACGATCCAGTAGTGCTTGATCCCGGAACGCGCGTATTGAGTCATCTTCGACTCGAAGCCGGTATCCGGATTGTCCTGCCCGGTGTCGGTCGCCTGGCTGGACTTCGACACGATCTCGACCACGAGCAGCACATCCTTCGCCCACAGCTTTTCCTCGGACTCCACGCAGCGGTAGGCGAGGACATCGGGGCGGCGCACTGTGGAACGTGGGACCTCCCACAGCCGGGTGTCCACGTCGTAAGAGACCGTCAAGCACGGATGCGCTCCGGCGCGCACCGCCTTCTTGGCCGCGTCCTCGATCGCGTTCGCCAGCCGGCGTGAAGCAAGCTGGTGGCCCCGGCTGCCGGACTCGCGCCGGATCAGGCGGCCGTTGTCAAGCTCGTGATCCCGGCAGAAGTCCTCGGGGATGTGCTCCCACATCTCCAGGGTGACGCCGTCGAGCAGGCCGGCCCACTCCACCAGGCTGAAGGCGGCCCAGAGCTCTGCCGACTTCTCCAGGTCTGCGACCTGAGGCGGAGGCGGTTCGTAGTTCATAGCGACTGTCATACCCCAAAAGGCTAGCCACGCCCTCTGACAGGACGTGGCCAACCGATTGCGGACTGCGACCGAGCGCTGAGGCCTACTGCCCCTGCACCCCCGCCCCCGAACCCTTCAACCACTGGCTCCAGCTCAGGTTCCAGTCGTCGAACCCCGGGTTCGGGTTCGTGGTCACGTTCGACTTGGTGTTCGCCGACTGCAGCACGTCCACCACGTCGCCGATCTTCACCGTGTTGAAGAACCACGCCGCGTCGTCCAGGCTCATGCCGATGCAGCCGTGGCTGCTGTTCACGCGGCCGAACTTGCCGTCGTTCCACGGGGCGGCGTGCACGAAGGTGCCGGACGAGGTGAGCTTCACCGCGTCCTGGACCTTCAGGTCGTAGAAGTCCGAGGCGTCGGTGAAGTTCACCGAGGCCGAGGTCATCTGCAGCGAGGCGTCCTTCTCCAGGACCACCATCTTGCCGCTCCAGGTCGGGTGCTTGGGGACCTCGCCGGCGCTGACCGGGATGGTGCGCAGGACCTGGCCGTTCTTGGTGACGGTCATCTTGTCCTTCACCAGGTCCACGGTGCTTATCACCGAGTCGCCGATGGTGAAGGAGAAGTCCTTGGTGAACGAGCCGTAGGTGGTCTCGCCGGCCTTCACGCCGTTCAGGCCCAGGTGCACCTGCACCTTGGTGCCCGGCTGCCAGTAGCTCTGCGGGCGCCAGTCCGCCTCGGTGTCGCTGCGCCAGTTCCAGGCGCCGTCCACGTGCGGGGTGGTGGTGACGGTCATCGCCTTCTCGACGGCCGCGCGGTCCTTCTCGTTCGGCGCGTTGGTGAAGAAGACCGCGACCGGCTGGCCGACGCCGACCGTGGTGCCGTTGTCCGGGACGTAGTGGTCCAGACCGAGGCGCTTGCCCGGGGTCAGGGTGGTGAACTTCGAGGTGGTGGTCTTCTCGCCCCCGGAGCCGTCCTGCGCCTTCACCACGACCGTGTAGGTGCTGGAGATCGCCAGGTTGCCCGTGGAGGCCCAGGAGGAGCCGTCGGCGGCCAGGGCCCCGGCCACGGTCTTGCCGGAGGCGTCGGCGGCCGTGACACTCTCCAGCTTGCCGTTGACGGCGGCCACCTGGATGCCCTTGCCGGGGTCGGCGCCCTGGGTGCCGTCCGCGGGACTGGCCGAGAGCGTCATCGGCTGCGCGGCGGAGGACGAGGGGGCAGCGGCGCCGTTCGCACCGCCGGAGGACCCGGACGAGGCGGTCTGCCCGTCCCCCACCGGCGCCGCCGCGGTCTTGCCGCCCGACGAGCCGCCGCACGCGCCCGCCAGCAGCGCCACCGCCGCCGCGGACGCCGTCCACTGCGCGGCGCGCCGCCACCGGCGTCCTCCGCCCGCGGTGCCACCGTGCCCGATCTGGTGTGCCACGAGTCCCTCCCGTTCCACGTGAGCTGTCATACCTTCAAGCCCTTGATGATCCTTACGTCTTACACCGGGATAGACGCCGCGGGGGCGTTGTGCGTTGCGCCTGATCTCGAAAGAAGGTCGTCTCGTGACATTCCTGGGACACAAAAAAGAGCCGGGCCCCGGATCGCTCCGAGGCCCGGCCCCTTTTCTACAGCTTCAGCGGACTGCCCTTCGGCAGCCGCGCCGGTTCAGTGCTCCGCACCGACCTCGCCGTACCGGTTGTTCTCGCGCCGGTAGTACTCGAACACCAGCCCGATCACCGAGTAGGCGCCGAACGGCACCGCGATCAGCAGCAGCCACCATCCGAAGATGATGCCCATGAAGGCGATCGCCGCGGACCCCGCGGTGTACAGCGGCCACCAGGAGTGCGGGGAGAAGAAGCCGAGTTCGCCGGCCATCTCCGCGATCTCCGCGTCGTCGCGGTCCTCCGGGCGCGGTCCGATGCGGATCGCGGTGAAGTACAGGTAGAACCACACCAGCGCGCACAGGCCGAAGGCCATCGACAGGGCGGTGGTGCCGACCGTGTCCTTGGACAGGAACCAGTACACCGGGATGTCGATGATCAGGAAGATCGCGACGAACCCGAAGAGTTTGGCTTCGACCTTCACTTGGCACCGTCCTCCGTGTCAGTCCCGGTCGTGTCCTGGGTCTCCTGCCGCGCGGACGCCGGCTTGGCGGCGGCCACCGCGGGCTTCTTGCCGTGCCCGTGGCCCAGGTCCAGGGCCGCGACCTCGGGGTGGTGCAGGTCGAAGGCCGGGGATTCGGAGCGGATGCGCGGCAGCGAGGTGAAGTTGTGCCGCGGCGGCGGGCAGGACGTGGCCCACTCCAGGGAGCGGCCGTAGCCCCACGGGTCGTCGACCGTGACCTTCTTGCCGCGCTTGGCGGTGATGTACACGTTGTACAGGAAGGGCAGGGTCGAGGCGCCCAGGACGAACGAGCCGATCGAGGAGATCGTGTTCAGCGTGGTGAACCCGTCGCTGGCCAGGTAGTCCGCGTAGCGGCGGGGCATGCCCTCGGCGCCGAGCCAGTGCTGCACCAGGAAGGTGGTGTGGAAGCCGACGAACAGGATCCAGAAGTGGATCTTGCCCAGCCGCTCGTCCAGCATCTTGCCCGTGAACTTCGGCCACCAGAAGTAGAAGCCGGCGTTCATCGCGAACACCACGGTGCCGAACAGCACGTAGTGGAAGTGCGCGACCACGAAGTACGAGTCCTGCACGTGGAAGTCGATCGGCGGGGAGGCCAGCAGCACGCCGGTCAGACCGCCGAACAGGAAGGTGACCAGGAAGCCCACCGACCACAGCATCGGCGTGTCGAAGCTCAGCGAGCCGCGCCACATGGTGCCGATCCAGTCGAAGAACTTGATGCCGGTGGGCACCGCGATCAGGTACGACATGAAGGCGAAGAACGGCAGCATCACCGCGCCGGTGGTGAACATGTGGTGCGCCCACACCGTCACCGACAGGCCGGCGATCGACATCGTCGCCATCACCAGGGTGTTGTACCCGAAGATCGGCTTGCGGCTGAAGACCGGGATGATCTCGGAGATGATGCCGAAGAA
Organism: Catenulispora sp. GP43; assembly: GCF_041260665.1. NCBI lineage: Bacteria > Bacillati > Actinomycetota > Actinomycetes > Catenulisporales > Catenulisporaceae > Catenulispora > Catenulispora sp. GP43. The sequence goes on from NZ_JBGCCT010000009.1 coordinate 296,954, forward strand.
CGGCAGCGCGACGATGTACACCTCGGGGTGTCCGAAGAACCAGAAGAGGTGTTGCCACAGCAGCGCCCCGCCGTTGTCGGCCTCGAAGATCTGCGCCCCGAGCCGGCGGTCGGCCTCCAGCGCGAACAGCGCGGCGGCCAGCACCGGGAACGCCATCAGGACCAGCACCGCGGTCAGCAGGATGTTCCAGGTGAAGATCGGCATGCGGAACATCGTCATGCCGGGCGCGCGCATGCACACGATGGTGGTGATGAAGTTGACGCCACCGAGGATGGTGCCGAAGCCGGACAGCGCCAGACCCATGATCCACATGTCCGCGCCGATGCCCGGGGAGTGGATCGCGTCGGTCAGCGGCGAGTAGGCGAACCACCCGAAGTCCGCGGCGCCCTGCGGGGTGAGGAAGCCGCCGACGGCGATCAGCGAGCCGAACAGGAACAGCCAGTAGGCGAACATGTTCAGCCGCGGGAAGGCCACGTCAGGGGCGCCGATCTGCAGCGGCACGATGACGTTCGCGAACCCGATGAACAGCGGGGTGGCGAACATCAGCAGCATGATCGTGCCGTGCATGGTGAACGCCTGGTTGAACTGCTCGGTGGTCAGGAACTGCAGACCCGGCCGGGCGAGCTCGGCGCGCATCAGCAGGGCCAGCAGGCCCCCGATGCCGAAGAAGCAGAACGACGTGATGAGGTACATGTACCCGATCACCTTGTGGTCGGTGGACGTCAGCCACTTGACCACGATGTTGCCGGGGACACGGCGCTCGTACGGCGCGCTGACAGCGCGCGGTTCACTGATGGCCGTCACTTTTCTTTCCCTGTGGTGTCGTTGCCGATACCGGTCAGCGGGCCGACGCGCAGCGGGACGCCGTTCGGGTTGTAGCCCACGGGCATCTGACCGGTCTGGCCCTTGCCGGTCACCGGGTCGATCTTGTTCGCCAGGTCCTTCAGGTGCTGCTGGTAGTCGGCCGCGGAGACGACCTTGACGTAGAACAGCATCCGGGAGTGGTCGACGCCGCACAGCTCAGCACAGCGGCCGATGAACTCGCCCTCCTTGTTCGGGGTGAGCTCGAACTCGTTGACCCGGCCGGGCACCACGTCCAGCTTGAACAGGAAGTTGGGGACCCAGAAGGAGTGGATGACGTCGGTGGAGGTCAGGGTGAAGCGCACCCGCTCGTTCACCGGCAGCCACAGCACCGGCAGGTCCGCCGGCGTGCCGGCGTCGTACACGGCCAGCTGGCCGGGGGTGGCCTGCTGCGTGGTCGCGTCGTAGTTGTAGTTCCAGGACCAGGACCACTGCCGCCCCACGACGTTCACCTTCACGTCGGGGTCCTTGTGCAGCGCCAGGAGCTTGGACTCGTCCTTGGCCGTGAAGAAGAACAGCACCGCGATCATGATGAACGGCACGACCGTGAACAGCACTTCGATCGGCACGTTGTAGCGGGTCTGCGCGGGGATCTCCACACCGGTGCGCTTGCGCCGGTAGAAGATGACGCACCACAGGATCAGGCCCCACACCAGGGCGCCGACGGCGAGCGCGGCGATCCACGAGCCCTGCCACAGGTGCAGGATGATCGGCGCTTCCTTGGTGGCCGGCGCGGGCAGCCCGAGCCGTTTGAACTGGCCGCTGTCGCAGCCGGTGGCGGTCGTGGCGACCAGCCCGGCCACGGCAAGAACGCCGAGCTTCGCGCGCCGCGATCGCCGCGCCGGGGTGGTGCGCTGCGGCGACGGGTCGGAGCCGTGTGGACTCAAGGTTGCCTTCCCGAGGTTCAAGCCTTGGCGGCAGGCACGCGGCGGACCCGCCGGGATCGCACCCGGTGTGCCCGCACGTCACGGCCCTGCCAGGGGCGGTGTCTTCTCTCTCGCGGCCAAACCCTACTCCAGCCCCAATTGCCTCCCGCGTGCAGGTCCCGGTTAACGCTTGTGGCGGGGTGCGGCGGTCACACTTCCGGCCGAACTGACGGACGTCCATCCGATGATCGGGGTGCTGGAACGCGCCGTATCGTCAAGGGTGTGACTCATTTCGACGCCGCCTCCGCCGAGCCCCCGCATCCGGCCGCCCGCGCCGCGCTGCTGGCGGCCTTCGACGAGGGGTGGGCCGACCCGGCCCGGCTGTACCGGGCCGGACGGCAGGCGCGCATGCTGCTGGACCAGGCCCGGGCGGCGGTCGCCGAGGTGCTCGGGTGCCGGGCCCGGGAGGTGTACTTCACTCCTTCGGGGACCGCCGCCATCCACTACGGGGTCGCCGGGGTGCTGGCCGGACGGCGGCGGACGGGGCAGCGGCTGGTGGTCTCAGCGGTCGAGCACTCGGCGGTGCTGCACGCGGCGGAGCTGCACGTCGCGACGGTCGGCGGCGCTGATCGGGGCGGCGGGAGCGAAGGCGGCGGGAGCATTGCCAGCAGTGGCACCGGCAGCGGCGGCACCGGCACCGAACCAACGATCGCCGAGGTCCTGGCCGCTTCCGGCGTGGTGTCGGTGGTCGGCGTGGACCGGCTCGGCCGCGTGGACCCCGAGGCCTTCGCGCGCGAGCTGCGGGTGCCGGGAACCGCCCTGGCGTGCCTGCAGGCCGCCAACCACGAGGTCGGCACCGTCCAGCCGCTGGCTCCGGTCTTCGACGCCGCCGTCGGCGCCGGGGTGCCGTTGCTGGTGGACGCCGCGCAGGTGGTCGGCCGGCTGCCGGTGCCCCGGGAGTGGTCGGTGCTGTGTGCTTCGTCTCACAAGTGGGGCGGGCCCGCGGGCGTCGGGGTCCTCGCCGTCCGCAAGGGGACGCGGTTCGCCCCGGCGTGGGCCGTCGACGAGCACGAGGACGGCCGGGTGCCCGGGGCGGTGAACCTGCCGGGGATCGTGGCGGCCGCCGCGGCGCTGCTGGCCCGGGAGCAGGAACGGGAGGCCGAGGCGGTACGGCTGCGCGCCATGACCGAGCGGCTGCGCCGGGCGCTGCCGGGCGTGGCCGAGGACATCGAGGTCTTCGGCGACCCGGCGGACCGGCTGCCGAACCTGGTCGCCTTCTCCTGCCCGGCGGTCAACGCCGAGGCCCTGGTCCTGGACCTGGACGAGGCCGGGTTCGAGGTGTCCTCGGGCTCGGCGTGCACGTCCGACACCGTCACCCCGAGCCACGTGCTGGTCGCCATGGGCGCCGCCGACCGGGGCAACGTGCGGGTCTCGCTGCCGTTCGGCACGGCGGAGGAAGACGTGGACCGCTTCCTCGCCGTGCTTCCGCGCGTACTGGAGAAGCTGCGCTGAGCCGGACGGGTGAACGCGCCCGTTCGGCTCAGGCCGCCAGGTACCGGACCACCTCGCCGGCGGCGGCGCTGCCGTAGGCCACCGCGAAGCGCTCCAGGAAGCGGCCGCGGCTCAGGTCGTACTCCTGGGTGCCGATCGTCTCGATCACCAGGGTCGCCAGCATGCAGCCGACCTGGGCCGCCAGTTCCTCGCCGGCGCCCCAGGACAGGCCGGCGATGAAGCCGGCGCGGAAGGCGTCGCCGACGCCGGTCGGGTCGGCCTTGGCCTCCTCCTTGGGGGTGGCGACCTCCAGCACCTCGATCTCGCCGTCCGCGGTCCGGCGGGTGATCCGGACGCCGTTCGCGCCGAGCGTGACCACCCGGGCGCCGACGCGGCGCAGGATCTCGTCGGCGTCCCAGCCGGTCTTCTGCTCGATCAGCGCGGCCTCGTACTCGTTCGTGAACAGGTACCGCGCGCCGTCCACGAGCCGCTTGATGTCCTCGGCGGGCATGCGCGCCAGCTGCTGGGAGGGGTCGGCGGCGAACGGGATGCCGCGCTCGCGGCACTCCTCGGTGTGCCGGAGCATCGCCTCGGGGTCGTCGGCGCCGATCAGCACCAGGTCCAGGCCGCCGACCCGGGCGGCGACCGGGCCGATCTCGATCAGCCGGGCCTCGGCCATCGCCCCGGTGTAGAAGGAGGCGATCTGGTTGTGGTCGGCGTCGGTGGTGCACACGAAGCGGGCGGTGTGCAGCAGCTCGCTGATCCGGACCGACTCGCAGTCGACGTTGTTCCGCTCCAGCCAGGACCGGTACTCGCCGAAGTCCTCGCCGGCGCTGCCGACCAGGATCGGGCGCATGCCCAGCTTGCCCATGCCGAAGCAGATGTTCGGGGCCACGCCGCCGCGGCGGATCTCCAGGGAGTCGACCAGGAACGACAGCGAGACGGTGTGGAGCTGGTCGGCCACCAGCTGCTCGGCGAAACGGCCGGGGAAGCTCATCAGGTGGTCGGTCGCGATGGAACCGGCGACGGCAACGCGCACGGGGGACTCGATTCTGTTCGGCGGGGAGGTCGGCTCGGCGGGGAGGTCGGCTCGGCGGGTCTATGAGGCATCTCGCGGGCACGGCAAATGGGTGGGCCCGCGAACGGGCCCACCCACCGTATTAACCGACGCCGGGGCCTTCACACACCTTCGAGGGTGCCGTGCGGGCCCGGGCGGGTCGTCTCGTGTTTAGCTGAAGCTGTCGCCGCAGGCACACGACGAACCCGCGTTCGGGTTGTCGATCGTGAAGCCCTGCTTCTCGATGGTGTCGACGAAGTCCACCGTCGCCCCGGCCAGGTACGGCGCGGACATGCGGTCGGTGACGACGTTCACACCGTCGAAGCCGGCGACGATGTCGCCGTCGAGGGTGCGGTCGTCGAAGTAGAGCTGGTAGCGCAGACCCGAGCAGCCACCGGGCTGCACTGCGACGCGCAGCGACAGGTCGTCGCGGCCCTCCTGCTCCAGCAGGGACTTCACCTTGGAGGCCGCCTCGGCGGTCAAGACGATGCCCTGCGCGACAGTCGCCTCCTGCGAGGTCTCCGTCTGCACGGTCATATGCGTACTCCTTCTTCTGGACACCGGCGCCCCGTGGAGCGCGCCTGCACAACAAGGGGAACCACGCGCCGCCGGAAGCTATTCCGTCCCCATCGTCGCACAGGTCCCGGATCGGTGGTGCTGGACAGTGCGCGGCTGTGCGGGGGCTCATACCCGGTCGGGGCGGTTCTACCGCCTTCTACTGCCGTCTACCGCCGGCAGGCGGCCTTGTAGACGGCGAAGGCGGGCTTCGGCGTGTAGTCGGTATGGAGTAGCCCGAAGCCGTAGAAGATGGATTCGGTGGCAGCGGAATCGGCGTCGCGCAGACAGAAGTGGCTGTAACCAGTGATGTTCAAGCGCTCCCTGAGGCCGAGGACCGTCGCCAGGACGGTCTCGACCACCTCGGCCTGGCGCTGCTCGGAGCGGCCGCCGCCGGTGGACCAGCCGTTCTCGGCGATGCGCACGGGGACGTCGGCGCCGATCCCGGCGGTCGGCAGGACGCGCTCCCGGAAGTCGGTGAGGACCAGGCCGACGGCCCGGGCGAGGTCGGGCCCGGGGATCGGGTGGAAGACGTCGGGGAAGAAGTCGAAGCCGACGTAGCCGAGGGCGTCGTGGAAGTCCGGGGCTTCTTTGGCGGCGGTCGCCGCGAGATCGTGCCAGAAGGACAGGTCGGGACCGAACGCCGGAGTCGCGTTGAAGCCCACGGCGAGGTCGGCGAGGCCCAGGTCGCGAGCGTGGTCACGGGCCGCGACGACGCCGCGGACGAGGGCGCTGAGGACGTTGGGCGTGGAGCCGTCGAGGTACGGGGCGTCGACGGTGGGTTCCTCGCAGATCTGCAGGAGCGCTATCCGGTCGCCGTAGGTGTCGATGGCTGCGCGGACGAAGGCGAGCCAGCTCTCGACATCGCCGGCCGGGTCGCGGAAGCCGAGGACGAGTTCGAGGCGGCGGGCACCGGCTCCCAGCAGCTGCTCGGGCTCGGCCGGGGTGGGCCGCTCGCCGGAGGCGGCCGGCGAGCGGAAGTTGAGGTAGGCGCGGACGAGGAAGCCGGGGCGGGTGCCCTGCAGCTCGTCGAGGGCGCGGTTGATCAGGGCGGGGTCGTCGGCGCGGGCCGGTTCGACGACGCCGAGGTCGCCGCCGACGGCGCCGCCGGGATAGATGCCGAAGGTGAAGGACATGCCGCGACCCTATCCCGAATATTGGTGTCGCTTAAAGTTTTCTGTGACACCAAGTTTGGTGCCGCACTACAATCACCCCCGTGGGACTCCGCGAGCAGAAGAAGCAGCAAACCCGGACCGCCCTGGCCGACGCCGCCCTGGCCCTGTTCACCGCGCACGGCTTCGAACAGGTGACGGTCGCGGAAGTGGCGGCGGCGGCAGGCGTGTCGGTGAACACGGCCTTCAACTACTTCCCGACCAAGGAGGACCTGTTCTTCGACCGCCAGTCCGAGATCGAGACCCGCCTGGCCACCTGGGTCCGCACCCGCCCGCACGGCACCACCCCGACAGCCGCGATCCGCGACGGCGTCCTGCGCGCCCTCGCCGAGGGCGACCCCACCTTCGGCCTGAACAAGGAGGCGGAGGGCTTCTGGCGCATCGTCGACGAGAGCGCTTCGCTGCGGGCCCGCTCCCGCGAGATCGCCGAGCGCTCGGAAGCCGCGCTCGCCGCCGCGCTGGCCGAGGAGGCACCGCCGAGCGATCCGCTACCGCGGCTGCTGGCCGGGGCGCTGGCCGGCACGTTCCGTGCCGTGGTCGCCGAGATCCGGCGGAAGATCGGCGCCGGGGAGCAGGTCGAGGCGGTGCGGGACGAGGTGGCGGCTGCCGCGCGGGGGATGTTCGCGGCGTTGGAGCCTGAAAACCAATGAGGCCGGGCTCACCCTCAAGAGCCCGGCCCCACGCTTGTTCCCCCGTTCCCCCCGTTCCCCGCCCTACGGCAGCGCGAGCATCTGCTCCAGCGCCACGCGCGCGTAGTGCGCCGTGTCCTCGTCGACCTCGATCACGTTCGGGACGCGGCCGTCGGCCAGCGCCTCGAGGGCCCACACCAGGTGCGGGAGGTCGATGCGGTTCATCGTCGAGCAGTAGCAGACGCTCTTGTCCAGGAACACGATCTGCTTGTCCGGGTGTTCGGCGGCGAGGCGCTTCACCAGGTTCAGCTCCGTGCCGATGGCCCAGGCGCTGCCGGGCTCGGCCTCGTTCAGCAGGGTGATGATGCGCTCGGTGCTGCCGACGTAGTCGGCCTTCTCGACCACTTCGTGGCGGCACTCCGGGTGCACCAGCACGTTCACGCCGGGGACGCGCTCGCGGACCTCGTCCACGCACTCCGGGGTGAAGCGGCCGTGGACCGAGCAGTGGCCGCGCCACAGGATCATCTTCGCCGCGCGGAGTTGGTCGTCCGTCAGGCCGCCGTCAGGGCGGTGCGGGTTGTAGACCACGCAGTCGTCCAGGGAGAAGCCCATGTCGCGCACCGCGGTGTTGCGGCCCAGGTGCTGGTCCGGGAGGAAGAGGACCTGGGTGCCCTTGGCGAAGGCCCATTCCAGGGCCCGCTGGGCGTTCGAGGAGGTGCAGATCGTGCCGCCGTGGCGGCCGGTGAAGGCCTTGATGTCGGCGGAGGAGTTCATGTACGAGACCGGCACGACGTTCTCGGCTATGCCCAGGTCCTGGAGACGCTCCCAGCAGCGCTCGACCTGTTCGGCGGTCGCCATGTCGGCCATCGAGCAGCCGGCGGCCAGGTCGGGCAGGATCACCTGCTGGTCGGCGCTGGTGAGGATGTCCGCCGATTCGGCCATGAAGTGCACGCCGCAGAAGACGATGTACTCCGCCTCGGGGCGGGCCGCGGCCTGCTGGGCCAGCTTGAAGGAGTCGCCGGTGACGTCGGCGAACCGGATGACCTCGTCGCGCTGGTAGTGGTGGCCCAGGACGAACAGCCGCTCGCCGAGCTTGGCCTTCGCCGCCTCGGCGCGGGCCACCAGGTCGGGGTCGGAGGCCGGGGGCAGGTCGCCCGGGCACTCCACGCCGCGCTCGCTGCGCGGGTCGGCGGAGCGGCCCAGCAGGAGCAGGCTGACCGGCGTCGGAGCCGGCTCCTGGAAGGCCGGCGCCGGTGCCTCGGTGGACGCTGTGGACATCCCGTCACCCCTTTTCGTCTATCTGACGTTAAGAGATCATACCCTAGTGTCAGTGTGACGAGAAGCGAGGACCGGGCGCCGTGGCGGACGTCACAACTCCGGCCGGGGGAAAGCGATTACCATCCGGTGCGTGCACATCGTCATCGCCATGGACAAGTTCGCCGGGACGCTCACCGCGCCGGAGGCCGTGCAGGCCGTCGCCGCCGGGTGGCTCCGGACCTCGCCGGAGGACACCGTGACCGGCGTCCCCATGTCGGACGGCGGGCCCGGCTTCCTGGACTCGCTGGCCGACGCCTTCGAGGGCCGGCGGCGCTTCGGGGAGCGGCTGGCCACGGTCAGCGGGCCGCTGGGCGCCGAGGTCACCGCGCGCTACCTGATCGAGCTGCGGGACGGCCCGGCCGGCGAGGCGGACGTCCCGGGCCATCCGACCGCGTACATCGAGGTCGCCGAGGCTTGCGGGCTGCACCTGGTGCCGGCCGACGAGCGCGACGCCAAGGCGGCAACCACCTACGGCGTCGGCGAGCTCATCGCCGCGGCTCTCGAGGACGGCGCGAAGCGCCTGGTCATCGGGCTCGGCGGCACCTGCACCACGGACGGCGGCGCCGGGCTGCTGGCGGCCCTGGGCGCCGAGCCGGCCGAGGTGCTGCGGGCCGGCGGCGGGGCCCTGAAGAGCCTGCACTCGCTGGACCTCGCCGCGCCCCGGCGCCGGCTGGCCGGCGTCGAGATCGTCATCGCCAGCGACGTCGACAACCCGCTGCTGGGCCTGCGCGGCGCGGCGGCCGTCTTCGGGCCGCAGAAGGGCGCGACCGACGACGACGTCCAGCGCCTGGACGCCGCGCTCACGACCTTCGCCGAGCTCGCCGGCGCCATCGGCCAGGAGCCCGGCGCGGTCCGCCGCACCCTCGACGCCCCCGGCGCCGGCGCGGGCGGGGGCCTGGGCTACGGACTGATGCTCCTGGGCGGCCGCCGCGTCGCCGGGATCGGCACCGTCATCGCCGAGACCGGGCTGGCCGACCTGATCGCGCGGGCGGACCTGGTGATCACCGGCGAGGGCCGCTTCGACCACAGCTCGCTGGGCGGCAAGGTCCCCACCGGGGTCGCCGAGGCCGCGCTGAAGTCCGGACGGCCCTGTCTGGTCCTGGCCGGGCTCGTCGAGGTGGGCAAGCGGGAACTGGCCGCCGCCGGGTTCGCGGCCGCGTACGAGGTCGCCGAGCAGGCCGGGTCGGCGCAGGAGGCCATGGCCCATGCCGAGTTCCACCTGACGGCCCTGGCCGAGCGGGTCGCGAAAAGCTGGTCGCACCGCTAGGAGCTGGGCCTGCCGGCGTGCTCGACCACCACGCCGCAGCCGAGCTTCCGGCCGGCACACCCCGCCGACGAAGGCCCCGCTGCCGTAGCAGCGGGGCCCGTGGTCGGACAGGTCACTTGACGGTGATCCACCCGGCGTAGAACACGCCCAGGCCCAGGCCGACGAACAGCCCGCAGATGATCCAGAACCGCACCACCACCGTCACCTCGGCCCAGCCGACGAGCTCGAAGTGGTGGTGCAGCGGGGCCATCTTGAACACCCGTTTGCCGCCGCTGATCTTGAAGTAGCCGACCTGGATCACCACCGACAGGGTGATGATCACGAACAGCCCGCCGAGCAGCGCCAGCAGCAGCTCGGTCTGCGAGCAGATCGCCAGGCCGGCCAGGGCGCCGCCGAGGGCCAGGGAGCCGGTGTCGCCCATGTAGATCTTGGCCGGCGAGGTGTTCCACCACAGGAAGCCGAAACAGGCCCCCATGACGGCCGCGGCCACGATCGCCAGGTCGAGTGGATCTCGGACCGGGTAGCAGCCCTGCACGCCGGTGCCGAGCGTCGCGCACGACTCGCCGTGCTGCCACACGCCGATCAGCACGTACGAGGCGAACACCATCACGCACGAGCCGGTGGCCAGGCCGTCCAGACCGTCGGTCAGGTTCACGCCGTTGGACGTGCCGGCGATGAGCAGGCCGGCCCAGATCACGAACAGCACCGCGCCGAGGTCGACCGCCGAGATGTTCCGCACGAACGACAGGTGCGTGTTGCCCGGGGTGTAGCCCAGCGCGTTGGGGAAGTGGATGGCCATCACCGCGAACGCGATCGCGACGATCCACTGCCCGACCATCTTCGCCTTGGCCCGCAGGCCCAGCGAGCGCTGCCGGAACACCTTCAGGAAGTCGTCGGTGAAGCCCACCACGCCCATGCCGGCCATCAGGAACAGCACCAGCAGCCCGGAGGCGGTGGGCACCTTCATCGTGGCCAGCTTGGTGAAGCCGTAGCCGAGCAGGGTGGCCAGCACGATCACCACGCCGCCCATGGTCGGCGTGCCGCGCTTGGCCTGGTGCGTGGTCGGGCCGTCCTCACGGATCGGCTGGCCGAAGCCGTAGCGCGCCAGGGTCTTGATCGCCATCGGCGTGCCGATCAGCGAGAAGAACAGCGCGATCCCCGCCGCGTACAGCACCCCGCGCATCTGCAGGCCGCCTTCGGAACCGGCGTGCGGAACCACCGCGCCCACCCCGGCCCAGGCCGCCGCGAAGTCGCTCACCGGACGTCACCTCCCGCACCGCGCGCCTGCGGCGCGTCGCCGTCCCCGGAACCTTGTCTGAAGTCCCCGTCCCCGTCCCCGTCCCCGCCGACCGCGCGTTCCAGCAGGGCCGCGGCCAGCCCTTCGAGCCCGACCGCCCGCGAGGCCTTGACCAGCACCACGTCGCCGGGCCGGACCCCGGCCCGGACGAACGCCAGCGCGGCGTCCGCGTCGGGCACCGCCACCGACTCCCCGTCGTAGGACCCTTCCATCGAGGCCCCGCTGTGGATCGCGGCCGCGCCGGCCCCGACCGCCACGGTCTGGGCGATGTTCAGGCGCACGGCCAGGCGCCCGACGGCGTCGTGCTCGACCGCGGAGTTCTCGCCGAGTTCGGCCATCGTGCCCAGCACCGCCCAGGAGCGCGCGCCGGGGCGCGCGCGGGCCATGGTGGCCAGCGTCTTCAGCGCCGCGCGCATCGACTCCGGGTTGGCGTTGTAGGCGTCGTTGACGATGGTGACGCCGTCGGCGGACTCCCCGATCGCCATCCGCCACTTGCTGTCCGGCTCGGCGGCCGAGAGCACCTCGGCCACCTTCTCACCGTTCAGGCCCAGTTCCAGGCCGGTCGCCGCGGCGGCCAGCGCGTTGGACACCTGGTGCTCGCCGACCAGCCGCAGCGCGACCGGGAACCGGTGCGGCCCGGCGGCGTCGCGGTACAGCAGCGTGAAGCTCGCGCGGCCGTCCGGGCCGATGCGCACGTCCTCGGCCCGCACGTCGGCGTCCGGCGCCTCGCCGAACAGCACCACGCGGCCCTTGGTGCGCGCGGCCATGGCCCGCACCCGGGTGTCGTCGGCGTTGAGGATCGCCACGCCGTCCCGGTCGGGGTTGCAGTTCCCGGCCTCCGGCACGGCGGCGGCCAGCTCGCCCTTCGCCTCGGCGATGGCCTCGACGCTGCCGAACTCGCCGAGGTGCGCGCTGCCGACGTTGAGCACGACGCCGATGCGCGGCGGCGCGATGGTCGTCAGGTGCTTGATGTGCCCGATGCCGCGCGCGCCCATCTCGGCGACCAGGTACCGGGTGTCCTCGTCCGTGCGCAGCACGGTGATGGGGAATCCGAGCTCGTTGTTGAAGCTCCCCTTCGGCGCCACGGTCGGGCCCAGTTCGCGGGCCAGCCGGCCGATCAGGTCCTTGGTGGTGGTCTTGCCGGCCGAGCCGGTCAGGCCCACGACGGTGGTCCGGGGCAGCCCCGCCAGGTGCGCGGTGGCCAGCGCGGACAGCGCGCGCAGCAGGTCGCCGTCCTGGACGGTGACGGTCGGGACGCTCCCCCGGCCGGTCCACGGCTTGCGGTAGGCCTCGTCGGGGGCGGCGAGGACGGCGACGGCGCCCCGGTCCACGGCCGCCTGGACGAAATCGTGCCCGTCGGCGGCTTCGCCGGGGAAGGCTGCGAACAGTGCTCCGGGCGCGGCGTCCCGTGAGTCGAACACCACGGGCCCGGTGACGTCGAGCTCTGCGAGCTCCTCCTGAGCGGTACCGGGGGGACCGCTCAGGGTCCCTCCCACGGTGTCCGCGATCCAGCCGAGATTATGGGGGCTCACTGCTCGCTGCGGTCCTTTCCGGCCGCTTCCAAAGCGGCGCGCAGCACCACCCGGTCGTCGAACGGCTTCTTCACTCCTGCGATCTCCTGCCCCTGCTCATGTCCCTTGCCGGCGACGATCAGCACGTCGCCGGGGCCGCTGGCGGCGACCGCGTACGCGATCGCCTCGGCCCGGTCGGCGACCACGCGGTAATTCTGGACGGCACCGGCCAGTTCGGCGTCGGCGCCGGCGGTGACGGCCGCGAGAATGTCCGCTGAACTTTCCGTACGCGGGTTGTCATCGGTGAATACGGCCTCGTCGGCGAGCCGCACGGCGGCGGCGCCCATCAGCGGCCGTTTGGTCTTGTCGCGGTCCCCGCCGCAGCCCACCACCACGCGCAGCCGGCCGTGGCGGCTCTCGGCCACCGGCCGCAGCGCGGACAGCGCGGTCTGCACCGCGTCCGGGGTGTGGGCGTAGTCGACGACCGCCAGGAACTCCTGGCCCGGTACCTGGACCCGCTCCATGCGGCCCGGGACGCCGTGCACGTCGCCGACCCCGGCGATGGCGGTCTCCAGGTCGATCCCGGTCACCGCCAGCAGCACGATCGCGGCCAGCGCGTTGGCGACGTTGAAGTCGCCGGGCAGCCCGGCCGAGGCCTTGTGGCGCGCGCCGTCCGGGCCGACCAGGGTGAACGCCGAGTCGTCGGCGCCGAGCACGATGTCCTCGGCGCTCCAGTCGGCGGCGTTGCCCTTGATGCTGAAGGTGTGCACCTCGACGCCGTTGTCCCGGCAGCGCTCGACGATCCGCCGGCCGTGCTCGTCGTCGACGTCGACGACGGCCCGCTCGGTGTACCCGGGCGTGAACAGCTTGGCCTTGGCCTCGAAGTAGTCCTCGAAGTCGGCGTGGAAGTCCAGGTGGTCCTGCGTCAGGTTCAGGAACGCGGCCGCCCTGAACCGGATCCCGGCGGTGCGGCCGTAGGCCAGCGCGTGGCTGGAGACCTCCATCGCGACCGCGTCGACGTGCTTCTCCACGGCGGTGGCCAGGATCGCCTGCAGATCCGGGGCTTCCGGAGTGGTGCGCACGGAGGGCACCACCTCGTCGCCGATGAGGATCTGCACGGTCCCGATGACGCCGGTCTTCAAACCGGCGCGGCGCAGGCCGCCGTCGATCAGGTAGCTGGTGGTGGTCTTGCCGTTGGTGCCGGTGACGCCGTACATCGCCAGCCGCGCGGCGGGTTCGCCGTAGACGAACGCCGACAGCCGGCCGGCCAGGCCCCGCACGTCCTCGGCCACCAGGACCGGGACTGCCAGGCCGTCGGCATCGAGCACACTGGCGCCGGCAGCGTCGGTCACGACCGCGACCGCCCCGGCGGCCACGGCGCCGGCGGCGAACTCGGCCCCGTGCCGGGCCGCGCCCGGCCAGGCGACGTACAGGTCGCCGGGCCGGATGCCCTGCGAGTCGTGCGAGAGCCCGGTGACCGCCGTGTCCAGGGCCTCCGTGGTCGCGGCCGCAGTGGCGGCGACTGAAGCGCCGACGTGTTCCGCACAGGCGCGAACGCTGTGCTGCGGAAGGTGATGCGGGCGCGGTGTGGAGGTCATGGGGTCCCGATACATCGTCGGATCGGCGGAGACGGTCAGTTGGGGCACGTGCGGAAGGCTACCGGTTCGCAGAGCGCGGTCGTGCGTTCAGCTCCTCGCTGATATTCGCGTCCGCCGCGCCCGCGGACCAAACCGGCTGGTCAGTTGCCCGAGCCGTACGTCGTCGGCAGATCCGCCAGCGGTGTGCCGGTCGGCGCGACGCCGCGGCTCTGCAACGCGAACGACATGACCTGCGTGAACACCGGCGCGGCGATCTCGGCGCCGAAGTGCGCGCCGACCGGGGCTTGCAGCGACACCGCGACGACGATCTGCGGCTTGTCGGTCGGCGCGAAACCGATGAACGACGCTGTGTAACCGTTGTAGGTGCCGCGTTTCTCGTCGTAGCGGTTCGCGGTACCGGTCTTGCCGGCGACGCGGTAGCCGGGGATCTGGGCCGTGGTGCCGGTGCCGCGCTGGGAGGTGGTGACCGCCTCCAGCATGTCGGCGACCTTCGTCGCGGTCGCGGCGCTGACCACCGGCGTGCGCTGCGGCGCCGGCGCCGGGGTGTACTTGCCGGAGGCGTCGGTGTAGCCCCGGATCAGGGACGGCGCGATGCGCACGCCGCCGTTGGCGATGGTCTGGTAGACCGAGGCGTCCTGGACGGCGGTGGCGGCCAGGCCCTGGCCGTAGAGCACCGTGTTGCGCTCGGTGTCGCTCCACTTGTTCGGCGGGTCCAGGATGCCGGCGCTCTCACCGGGGAAGCCGATGCCGGTCTTCTGGCCGAAGCCGAACAGCCGCTGGTACTTGGCGATGGTCTGGTCGCGGTCCACGCCGTGCTGCTGGAACAGGTCCGAGACCTCGATGGTGCCGACGTTGGAGGACGCGGCCAGGACGCCGGTCATGGTCAGGCTCCATGGGCCGTGGTCCACGTCGTCGTGGTAGAAGACGCCGCCCACGGACTTCGGCGAGGTGAAGGACGGCAGCGGGGTGTCCGGCTCGCCGACGCCGGTCTCGATGGCCGCGGACATGGTGATGACCTTGGCCACCGACCCGGGCTCGAAGGGGTCGGTGAACGCACGGTTGCCCAGGTTGGGCGTATCGGCCTGGGTGAGGTGGCGCGGGTCGAAGGTCGGGTAGTTCGACAGCGCCAGGATCTGGCCGGACTTCACGTCCTGCACCACGACGGTGCCCGACAGCGAGCCGGTCTTCTGCACCTCCTGGGCCAGCGCCTGGTCGGCGGCCCACTGGATGTCCGGGTCGATGGTGGTCTTCACACTCTGCCCGTCCACCGCCGGCTTCAGGTTGACGCCGGTGGTGGGGATCTCGACCCCGGAGGCGGCCTGGTAGGACTCCTGGCCGTCCTTGCCGGCCAGCCGGTCGTTCAGCATCTGCTCGATCCCGGCCTTGCCGGCCCCGTCGGAGTCGGTGAAGCCGATGACGTTCGCCGCCAGCCTGCCGCCGGGATAGGTGCGGCGGTCGTCGCGGGAGTTGGTGTAGACCCCGACGATGCTGGCCGGGTTGCTGGTGTTGGACACCGCCAGCGCCCGGATCTTGGCGCAGGTGGCCGGCGAGGCCTTGTGCGCCAGCACGACGTAGCGGGTGTTCTGCTTGGTCAGCGCGGCCTGCAGGTCCGCGACGCTGGGCGCGCCGCCCTGCGCGTACTCCGGCGCGGCCGAGAACAACCCGGCCAGCTTGCCGGCGAGCTCGTCGACGTCCTCGTGGTAGCGCGCGACCAGGGTCGGATCGGCGGTGACGTCGTAGGCCTCGACGGACTCGGCCAGCGGCGTCCCGTCGGCGGCCAGTATCGCGCCCCGCGAGGCGTGCAGGACGGCGGTGGCCTCGCGCCCGGTCGAGGCGGCCTGCGCGTAGCCGCCGGCATCGACGGCCTGGAGCTGGAAGAGACGGCCGGCGAACAGGGAGAACGCGAACAGCAGGCCGAACATGGTGACGCGCAGCCGCCGCCGCGGCGAGCCCATCCGCAGGGTCGGCGTGCGCGGGCCCGGCGGACGCGGGCGCGCCGGCGCGGAGGCCGCGCCGGCGGCGGAGCGGCGCGGGGGGAGTTGGCGGACCGCGGTTTTGCGGGGGCGGGGGCGCGTGCCGGGGCCGGGGCCGGGGGTGGCCGGGGCCGGGTCGCCGGGGCGGCCGGGCTCGCTCGATCGGCCGGGCTCGGTGGTTCGGCTGGACTCGCCGGAGCCGCTGGATCGATTGGCCTCGCCAGGGCGGCCGGGCTCACCGGCTCGCTTGCCCTCACCGGCTCGCTTGCCCTCGCCGGATCGGTTGGCCTCGCCAGGGCGGCGCGGCTTGAGGCGGTCGCGGCGCTCGGCGGACTGGCGCGGACGTCCGGGGCGGGGGTCTTCGGGGCGGTCGCGGTCACTCATGAGTGCTCCCCGTTGCTGCTCGGGAGGTTGCTGGCTGGAGGATCATCGGCCGGCCCCGGTCGGAGTGGGGATCGGTGTCGGCGCCGGGATGGCCTGCTGGGCCGGTGCCGGAACCGCTCCGGGCTTGGCAGCCGGGCCGCTCGGGGTCGGCGTAGTCGGCGTAGTCGGCGTGCTCGGCGTGCTCGGCGCGGCAGGCGTTGGTGTGGTCGCGGCAGGCGTCGTCGGCAGGACCGCGGCACCGGGAGCCGCCCCATTCGCGGTCGGGGCGGCGGAGGTCGGCGTGGGTGCGGGCGTGGGCGAGCCGAGGACCGAACCGTTCGGCGCCAGGAAGGCCGGATTCGGGTTCGGCACCATGCCCATCCGCGAGGCCTGCGAGGCCAGTGCGCCGGGATCGTCCAGGCCGTTCAGCGACTGCTGGATCTGCTCGGACCGCTGCTCGAGCTTGGTCGCGGTGGCCTTCTGCTGCTTGATGGTGAACGCGCCCTTGTTCAGCTCGGTGTTCAGGAGCAGCAGCGCCAGCATCCCGACCGCGCCGAGCACCAACAGCACGGCCACGAACGGCAGCAGCGACGGGGTGCCTTTGCGCCCGGCCAGGACCACCAGGCGCGGCGAGATGGTGCGGCCGGGGCCTCCGGGCCCGCCGGATCCGTCAGAACCGCCAGGTCCGCCAGAACCGCCAGAACCGCCACCAGGTCCTTCGCCGCGAAGCCCGCCTAAGCGGCCGGCGGCACCGCCACCCGCGCGCTCGCCGGAGGCGTTCTCGCTCCCCGGGCCGCTCGCCCCAGCCCCGGCCCCCGTGTCACCGCCGGCCCGACCCGCCCGGCCGCCGTCCCCGCCGCCCGAAGACCCCATCGCTACCCCTCCCTCACGCGCTCGGCGGCCCGCAGCTTCGCCGAGGCGGCCCGCGGGTTCTCCGCGATCTCGGCCTCGGTCGGCGGCTCGGCGCCCCGCGTCAGCAGCCTGAACTTCGGCTGGTACTGCTCCGGCACCACCGGCAGCCCGGGCGGGGCCGCCGACTCCGAGGCCTTCGCGAACACCCGCTTGACCAGCCGGTCCTCCAGCGAGTGGTACGACAGCACCGCGATCCGCCCGCCGAGTCCGGTGGCCGCGACCGCCGCCGGCAGCGCCCGCTCCAGCACCGGCAGTTCGTCGTTCACCGCGATGCGCAGAGCCTGGAAGGTGCGCTTGGCCGGGTGGCCTCCGGTGCGCCGGGTGGCCGCCGGGATCGAGTCCCGTACCAGATCGGACAGACGCGCCGTGGTCGTGAACGGTTCCCGTTCGCGCTCGGCCACGATGTTGTCGGCGATGCGGCGCGCGAAGCGCTCCTCGCCGTAGTCGCGCAGGATGCGGGCGATGTCAGCGGCCGGATACGTGTTCACGATCTCCGCCGCCGTGATGCCGCGCGAGGAGTCCATGCGCATGTCCAGCGGCGCGTCGTAGCTGTACGCGAACCCGCGCTCGCGCATGTCCAGCTGGAGCGAGGAGACTCCGAGGTCGAACAACGTCCCGGACAACTCGTCGACGCCGAGCCGCTCGAGCACCTCCGGGATCTCGTCGTACACCGCGTGCACCAGCATGGCGCGCTCGCCGAAGGGCGCCAGGCGCCGGCCGGAGGCCTCCAGGGCCTGCGGGTCGCGGTCCAGGCCGATCAGCCGCGCCTGCGGGAAGCGCTGGAGGAACGCCTCGCTGTGCCCGCCGAGGCCCAAAGTGGCGTCGAGCACGACCGCCCCGGGCCGCTCAAGGGCCGGGCCGAGGATCTCGACACAGCGTTCGAGCATGACCGGGATGTGCGTCGCGCTTGTCATCGGTGGTGGTTCCGCCTTCGGAGTCTGCCTTGTGGTTCGGGCCCACGGTATCGAGCGGACCGCAGAACCGGAGCACGCCGCGCGCCTTCTGGTCCCCGCCCGTCAAGGCCGGGTGCCGCCGGGCTGGCACCGGGGAAGGTGTGCCAGCCTGGCGGCCCGGTCGAGCGGGAGGAGGCCACAGGGCACGCGGCGTGCGCCGTGCTCCGGCGACCACCGGAACGTCTCCGGCTGCCGCGCGGGTTCAGAACTGGTCCGGGGGCGCCTCCGATCCGGACGCGGAGAACGCGGACTCGGCCCCGGCCAGATAGTCGGCCCACGCCGCGGCGTCCCAGATCTCCAGCCGGGTGTCGGCGCCGATCACCACGCACTCCCGGCTCAGCCCCGCGTAGGCGCGCAGCGGAGGCGGGATCACGATCCGCCCCTGCGCGTCCGGCTGGCAGTCGTAGGCGCTGGCGAAGAACACCCGGTGGTAGTCCCGGGACGAGCGGCCTATCGCCGCGTCCGGCGCGCCGGGACGGGCGGCGCTGCGCATCTGCGCGGTCAGCTCGGCGAAGCCCTCGGCGGTCCACACCGCCAGACAGCGCTCCTGCCCCTTGGTCACCACCAGACCCGCGGCCAGTTCCTCGCGGAAGCGCGCGGGCAGGATCAGCCGGCCCTTGTCGTCCAGGGAGGGCGTGTAGGTGCCGAGGAACACGCGCGCCTCCTCCCGGCCGGTCGGCGTCCAGGTCGGTACCGAACAGATAGGCCGGGTCCGTAAAAAATCTGCGCATTGCGCGGTAGTCCGAATCCGGCCCCGGTCCCGCTCCACTTCCCCCCACTGTACTCCACCAAACGTCGCGGGCAACCCTCGAACATCGGATCAGGGCAGGTCACAGTGGCCTCGGACCCCGGATGAGTGATTGCCCCGAACGGGTTCTGCAACGCAGATGGTCCAGAAGACGTCTTGCCTTCAACGGGAGCGTGAAGGCGGTGGTCCAGACCACTGGGTCAAAGTTTTGGCCTCATCTATTGCCCTAGGCGCCCCGCAGTGAGCGAAGATCTGAGGAGTACATGTTTTCGCTGGGCGCGCCGTGCGATCAGCGGGAAGAGTGGACGCCCCGAGCGTGAAGAGGCACGCGGCGGGGGCCTGGCGACCGTGCCCGCCGGATCCGGCGGATCCGACACGGCCCGGGACGCAGGCGGGGCGGCCGCGCGGAACACCGCGCGGCCGATCGGACAGTGGTGGGAGGATCCTGTGACGGTCGGCAACAGCGAGCTGGGATACACCGGGGGCGGCGGCCTGGACGCCGTCGCGGCTCCCGCGGCGCCCCCGCCCGGTCCGGTCGGCGGGGCCGGCCTGGAGCGCGTGGCCGCCGTGACCGCCCGGATCCGCAGCGCCGTCGAGACGGTCATCGAGGGCAAGCCCGAGGTGGTGAAGCTGGCCGTCACCGTGCTGCTGGCCGAGGGCCACCTGCTGCTGGAGGACGTGCCCGGGGTCGGCAAGACCATGCTGGCCAAGGCGCTGGCCAGGACTGTCGACTGCACGGTGCGCCGCATCCAGTTCACCCCGGACCTGCTGCCCTCGGACATCACCGGCGTCTCGATCTTCGACCAGCAGCGCAAGGAGTTCGAGTTCAAGCCCGGCGCCATCTTCGCCAACTTCGTGGTCGGCGACGAGATCAACCGCGCCTCCCCCAAGACCCAGTCGGCGCTGCTGGAGTCCATGGAGGAGCGGCAGGTGACCGTGGACGGCACCACGTTCCACCTGGAGTCCCCGTTCATGGTGGTGGCCACCCAGAACCCGATCGAGATGGAGGGCACCTACCCGCTGCCCGAGGCCCAGCGCGACCGGTTCATGGCCCGCATCTCGGTGGGCTACCCGGCGCCGGCCGCCGAGCTGCGGATGCTGGACACCCACGGCCAGATCTCGCCGCTGGACCAGCTGCGGCCGGTCACCGACGCGCGCGAGGTGGCCGCGCTGATCGAGGCGGTCCGGCACATCCACGTCTCCGACGAGGTCCGGCGCTACGCCGTGGACCTGGTGAACGCCTCGCGCACCTCCCCCGAGCTGCGGCTGGGCGCCTCGCCCCGGGCCACCTTGCAGCTGGTCCGGGCGGCCCGGGCGGCCGCGGCGATGGAGGGCCGGGACTTCGTGCTGCCCGACGACATCCAGCACCTGGCGGTCTCGGTCCTGGCGCACCGGCTGCTGCCGACCGCGGAGACCCAGATCAGCCGCCGGACCACCGAGCAGGTGGTGGCCGGCCTGGTGGCGGCGGTGCCGGTGCCCTCGCTGGGCGGCGGCGCGCACCACGCCCGACGCTGACGCCTTCGCCGCTCACAGAAAAGGGCAACCATGTCCGCCCAACAGAATCAGAACACGGAGAACACCGAGGGCCGCGGCGGGCGGCTGGCCGGCCTGACCACCCGCGGCCGGTCCTTCCTGGCCGCCGGCCTGGCCGCGATGGCCTGCGGGATGCTCTTCGACTACAAGGTGCTGCTGCGGGTCGGCGCGATGCTGGCGATGCTGCCGCTGATCGCGATCATGGTGCTGGCCCGGACCCGCTACCGGGTGTCGTGCCGGCGCGCGCTGGAGCCGGCCCGGGTCGGGGTCGGGCAGGAGGCGCGCGTGCACCTGCGGCTGGAGAACGTCTCCCGGCTGCCCTCCGGCACGCTGCTGGTCGAGGACCGGGTGCCGTACGTGCTCGGCTCCCGGCCGCGCTTCGTGCTGAACAAGGTCGAGCCCAACGGCCGGCGCCGGGTGGTCTACCGCGTGCGCTCCGACGTGCGCGGCCGCTACCTGCTGGGCCCGCTTGCGCTGCGGCTGGCCGACCCGTTCGGGCTGGTGGAGCTGTCGCGCTCGTTCTCGGCGCAGCACGCGCTGACGGTGACGCCGCAGGTCCACGCGCTGCCGAACGCCCCGGTCGGGCAGGCCTGGAGCGGGCGCGGCGAGGGCCACGCGACCTCGGTGGCCGCGGCCGGCGAGGACGACATCGGCACCCGCGAGTACCGCCACGGCGACGACCTGCGCCGGGTGCACTGGCGCTCCACGGCCCGCACCGGCGAGCTGATGGTGCGCCGCGAGGAGCAGGTGTGGCAGAGCCGGGCGACGATCCTGCTGGACACCCGCGCGATCGCGCACCGCGGCGACGGCCCGGCCTCCTCCTTCGAGTGGGCGGTCTCCTCCGCGGCCTCGATCGCCATCCACATGGCCCGGCACGGCTACGCGGTGCGGCTGCTGACCGAGACCGGCCAGGCGGTGACCGCGGCGGCGCACGACTCCTCGGCGGCGGTCGGCCTGGACTTCGAGGGCATGCTGCTGGACGCGCTGGCCGTGGTGGAGATGAGCAACGCCGCGACGCTGTCCGGCGCGAACGCGATGCTGCGCCAGGGCGGCGGGGACAGCCTGGTGATCGCCGTGCTCGGCGACCTGTCCGGCGACGACGCCTCGGAGCTGGCCCGAGTCCGGCACTCCACGACCTCCGGCGTGGCCTTCGCCATGGACACCGCGTCCTGGCTCGGCGGCAAGCCGATGGCCCAGGCGCAGGCCCGGTTCACCGGGTCGGCGCAGGTGCTGCGGGTCGGGGGCTGGCGTGTGGTGGAGGTGGAGCCGGGCGACCGGCTGCCGGAGCTGTGGGAGCTGGCGGCGCGCCGCGGCACCGGCGGCGGCAGCGGCAGCGGCGGCTCCCGGGCGGCCGGGATGACCGGGATGACCGGGGCGGCCGGGATGACCGGGACGGAACTGGGGGCGGCGCGATGACCGACGGGGACGACGGGGGTATGGAGCGATGACCGGCAGATTGCGCATAGGCATAGCCGCGGCCGTCGCGCTGCTGCTCACCTCTTCGGGGCTGCTGCGGCTGCTCGCGCCGGGCTCCTGGGTCTGGCCGATCGTGCTGGCGGTGATCGTGGCCACCGCCTCCGGCGAGCTGTTCCGGCGGCTGATCCGGCCCCGGCCGCTGGTGGTGCTGGCCCAGGCCGCCGTCGTCTTCTGGTACGACATGGTGCTGCTGGCGCACGACGTGGCGTTCGCCGGCGTGCTGCCGACCTGGGCGGTGTTCAGCAAGCTCGGGAACCTGTACTCCACCGGCGCGACCGACATCCGCGACACCTTCGTCGGCGGCCAGGCCACCTCCGGCATCGCCGCGATCCTGGTGCTCTCGCTGAGCGCGCTGGCGGTGCTGGTGGACGCGCTGGCCGCGACCTACGCCGCGGCCCCGCTGGCCGGCCTGCCGCTGCTGGCGCTCTACCTGGTCCCGGCCACCCGCAGCGGCGGCGGCTACGACTGGCTGGCGTTCGCGCTGGCCGCGGCCGGCTACACCGCGCTGCTGTCGGCCGAGGGCCGCGACCGGCTGGGCCGCTGGGGCCGCCCGCTGGTGCACGCCGGACGGCAGCGGACCGGCGCGGACGGCAAGCCGGTCCCGGCGCCCAAGGCCCGCGTGGACACCGGACCCATCGCCGCCACCGGGCACCAGATCACCATGTACGCGCTGATCGTCGCGGTGCTGGCGCCGGTGCTGCTGCCCACCGTCTCCGGCGGCCTGTTCGGGATCGGCCCGGACAGCGGCAACGGGAACGGCAGCGGCCACAAGGCCAAGGGCTCCTTCAGCCAGGTCCTGGACCTGAAGGCGAACCTGGGCTCGCTGACCGACGACCCGGTGCTCAAGTACACCGGCTCGCCCCAGTACATCCGGCTGCAGACGCTGGACCTGTTCGACGGCAAGAGCACCACGCCCTGGACGCCGAACCCGTCGGCGGCGCTGAAGCCGATCCCGGACGACCAGATGATCTCCGGCACCGTCCCCGGGTTCACGGTGAACCCGACCCAGCCGAAGACGAACCAGGTGACCATCACCTACCTGACGAACGAGAGCACCAAGGTGCCGGGCAGCAACCTCAGCTCGCTGCCGCTGCCCTACCCGACCAAGCAGGTCGCCAGGCTGACGCCGGGCTTCTCGATCGACGTGGACTCGCTGGCGGTCCTGGGATCCACCTCGGTCTACCCGCAGATGAGCTACCAGGCCACGGTCTTCGACACGACCTCGCTGACCCCGGCCGAGCTGGCCGCGGCCGCCCCGGCCGGCAACGACGACAAGACGTTCTTCAACCTGGGCCAGGACCTGGCCACCGGCAACATCCCGGCCGATGTGAGCGCGCTGGCCAAGCAGATCACCAAGGGCCTGACCAACCCGGTCGACCAGGCGCAGGCGATCCAGGACTACTTCCAGAACCCCGCCAACGGCTTCTCGTACTCGATGAACGTCCCGAAGCAGCAGCAGACCGGCGACAGCGCGATGGACTGGCTGCTGCAGAACAAGCGGGGCTTCTGCCAGTACTACGCCGACACCATGGCCGCCATGGCGCGCTCGATCGGCATCCCGGCCCGCGTCGCGGTGGGCTTCACCCCGGGCCAGTCCCAGGGCGACGGCAGCTACCTGGTCAAGATGCACGACTACCACTCCTGGCCGGAGCTGTTCTTCCACGGCGTCGGCTGGCTGCGGTTCGAGCCGACGGTGGGCATCGACAACTCCACGCTCAGCCCGGGCCACGGCCGGGTCCCGCACTACAGCACCAACGCCTCCGGCAGCACCACGACCTCGCCGTCGCAGAGCCCGACCACGACGGCTCCGTCCGGCGCCGGGGCCTCCTCGGCGAGCAACTGCCCGGTGAACATCCGCAAGGCCGGCGGCTGCGGCGCCAACTCCGACACCGGTACCGCGCTGACCGCCCCGAAGGCGAAGTTCAGCTGGCTGGGCTGGTTCGGGGCCGTGCCGCGGTTCCTGCAGTACTGGCTGTTCGGCGGCTCCGGATACGCCATCGCCCTGCGCTTCATCCTGCTGGCGCTGCTGCTCATCGCCTGCGTCCCGATGGCGGTGCGCATCGCGCGGCGCCGGGCCCGCTGGAAGCTGGCGGCGGGCCGGCGCGGACGACGCGCGAAGGCCGGCGCGGACGACGCCGACGGGCTCGACTGGGAGTCCGCGGACATCCCCTCCGCGCGCCGGCCCGAGGAGGACCCGGAGCGCCTACGGATCCTGGCGGCCTGGGACGAGGTCCGGGACAGCGCCACCGACCTGGGCTACTCCTGGCCGCGTTCGGAGACCCCGCGGCGCAGCGCCGAGCGGATCATCAAGCAGGCGCACCTGTCGCGTCCGGCGCAGGACGCCATGGGCCGGGTCACCGTGCTGGCCGAGCGGGCCAACTACGCGCGGACCCTGCACCGTCCGACGGCCTCCGGGGCGGCGCCGACGCCGAACCTGCTGGAGGACCTCAAGGAGATCCGGGCCGGCCTGGCCGAACCGGTCTCCCGCCGGACCCGGATCCGGGCCACGGTGCTGCCGCCGTCGGCGCTGACCGCGCTGCGGGAGCGCCGGGAGGACTTCACCGGCCGGATGTACGAGCGGGTGCAGAGCGCCGGTTCGCAACTGCGGTCCAGGACGCCGGGCGCGCGGCGGGGCGGTTCGGGGCCGGCCGGGCGGGACGAGCGGACGCGGCAGTAGCGGCGGACGAGCGGTAGACGAGCGGTTGACAAGCGGCAGACGAAAGGCCGGGCCCCGGGATCTGATCCCGGGGCCCGGCCTTTGAGCTTTGTCAGAGGTTGCCCTCGTCGCGCCGCCGCTGCCAGCGCTCCTCGAACCGCCGCATCGTCGGCTGCCGGTTCTGGCGTCCCGAGCCGCGGCCCGACTTCCCGGCCACCGCGCGGGCCTTGCGGCGCGCCACCGGCACGATCTCGCCGGGGGCGGGGATCCGGCGCCAGCTGGCGTAGGCCAGCCACGCGCAGCCCAGCATCACCACGAAGCCGCCCACGCTCAGCGCGATCTGGTTGATCACCAGGCCGGCCACCAGCATGCCGATGCCGAGGACGAAACCGATCACTGCCAGCAGGGCGCGGCGCCGGAAGAGTGCGCGCAGATCCGCCCCCTGGAGCGCGGAGGCGAACTTGGGGTCCTCCGCGTGCAGCGCGCGCTCCATCTGCTCCAGCAGGCGCTGCTCATGATCAGACAGCGGCACTTGGCCTATCCTCCCAGCATCCACAGCCACACATAGGCGGTGACTGTCTTAAGAATAAGCAGACCCTGGGGTCTACGAAAGCTCCCACCAGAACGGATCGGCGAGACCCCTTCATCGGAACGATGCCCTGGTATGCGCTGTGCTACGCATGGTCGATCCCGACGGCGAGGACGGTGCCGGGTCCGCCCCTTACACCTGCACTTGCACCTTCAATGACAAGAACGTTTCCGGGGCCGAAAAGGTTCGCTGGAAACAGCCGGGAGTTCCCCCGTAAGCAGGTATCAAGAAGCGATCTTGCGGGCCAGCAGGTGCAGGCGGCCGGCCACGGCGCGGAACTCCGGGCGGTCGGCGACCGCCGCCTCCAGCGCCGCGAGGTCGGAGGCGGCCTGCGGGTCGGTGTCGATCAGGGCGCCGGGGACGAGGTCGGTGAACACGCGCACGCCGTGCACCGACTGCACCGTAAGCCCCGCCTCGCGCAGCAGCCGGCCCAGCTGCTCCTCGTCGAAGCGCGCGGCCAGCGGGTCCTGGGCGCCGAAGCGGCCGCTGGGGTCGGCCAGCGCGCGCCGGGCCTCGGCGAAGTGGCCGCCGAGCGCCCGGGCCACCACCGCCGCGGTGCGGTTGGCCGCCAGCAGGCTCACCACGCCGCCGGGCCGCAGCACGTCGGCGACCGCGGCCAGGCCGGCCGCCGGGTCCTCGGCCATCTCCAGGACGCCGTGGCACAGGACCAGGTCCACGCTGCCCGGCTCCACGTACTCAAGCAGGCCGGCCAGGTCGCCCTGGACGGCGCGCAGGGCGTCCTTGGGCACACCGGCCTCGCGGGCCCGGCGCTCCAGGGCGGCCAGCGCGTCGGGGCTGGGGTCCACGACGGTGACCCGGTGGCCGAGCTCGGCGATCGGGACGGCGAAGCCGCCGGTGCCGCCGCCGACGTCGAGGACGTCGCGCGCGCCGGAGGCGTCCAGGACGGTGCGCAGGGCCTGCCACAGGACGGCGGTGCGGGCCTGGGCGCGGCGGGCCGCGGCCGGGCCTGCGGACCCACCCGGCCCCGCGGCGCCTTCGGCGGGTCCTGGGGCGGCGGGGGTGGCGGTCGCGCTGGCGGCGCTGTCGGCCATGAGGGGTGCACTCCTGCGGTCGGCTCGGGCTCCGGACCGGGCCGGACCAGGGTCCGGCTCGGCCGTGGAGAGGCTTCAGGGCCAGCGTAGTGGACCGGGCCGGTCCCGGACCGGGGTGTCTCGCGGGGTGTCTCGCGGGGCGTCGCGGCGTCTCGCGGGGCGTCGTGGCCGGTCGCGGCGCCCGGGTCACCCGAGCGGCGGTGTGGCGGGCGGTCCCGGGCCCTCCCAGCCGCCACTCCTGTCACTGCCAGCAGATGTCAGTGGCCCGGTGCACGATGGAGGCGTGCGCCGGCTGCCCTCGATCTTCCACGTCGACCTGGACGCGTTCTACGCGTCGGTCGAGCAGCTGCACAAGCCGAGCCTGCGCGGGAAGCCGGTGGTGGTCGGCGGGATCGGGAACCGGGGCGTGGTGTCCACGGCGTCCTACGAGGCGCGGGCCTTCGGCGTGCACTCGGCGCTGGCGACCGGCATCGCCCGGCGGCGGGCGCCGAACGCGGCCTACCTGATCCCGCGCTTCGGCGCGTACCAGGCGTACAGCGAGCGGGTCATGGCCCTGATGCACGAGCTGTCGCCGCTGGTGGAACCGCTCAGCCTCGACGAGGCCTTCATCGACATATCACACTTATTCAGATCGCTTGACACCGAAAGTACGCACAATGCGACACTTGAGGCACGGCGCATCGCCGACACGTTGAGAACCCGCATCAAAGACGAGACCGGCCTGACCGCCTCCATCGGCGCCGGGACCAGCAAGCTCATCGCCAAGATCGCCTCCGACGCCGAGAAGCCCGACGGTCTGGTCGTCATCGAACCGGGCACGGAGCAGACCTGGCTGGACCCGCTCCCCGTCCGCGCGCTGTGGGGGGTCGGCCCGGCCACGGCCGAGCGCCTGCGCAAGATCGGCGCCACCACCGTCGCCGACCTGAGAACCCTGAGCCTGACCGAACTGACCGCCATCGTCGGCGCCTCCTACGGGACCACCTTGTACGCCATAGCCCGCGGCCGGGACGACCGCGACGTGAGCACCGACCGCGAGATGAAGTCGGTGAGCGTCGAGGACACCTACGCCGAGGACCTGTTGGACCCCGCCACCATCACCGCCCATATGGACGACCTGGTGACCCGCCTGAGCAGCCGCATCCGCAAGGCGGGCCGCTCGGGCCGCACCATCACCATCAAGGTCCGCGGCCACGACTTCACGACCGTCTCCCGCAGCGAGACCACCGCCAACCCGACCGACGACCCGACCGCCATCCGCGCGGCCACGCACCGCATGCTCCCCGGCGCCGTGGCCGCCGCCACCCAGCTGGTCCCCGGCATCCGCCTGCTCGGCGTGGGCCTGTCGGGCCTGGCCGAGTGGGCCCAGCTCGACCTGTTCACCGCCGCCGAGGACCCCGAGGTCGCCCTGGAGCTGTGGGAGCAGGCCTCGGAACCGGCGGCGCCGGCACCGGTCGGCGACGCCGACTTCGACATGCCGCGGGGCACGGTCACCACCCCCGCGCCCGCCCCCGACCAGCAACCGGAGCCGGAGCCGGAACCCGAAGCGGCGCCGGACCCGGCCGACATCACGACCCCGGTCACCACGGTCGAGGGCGAACGCTCCCCCCGCCAGTTCGGCCCGCTGCCGCCCGGAACGCGCGGCGCGGTGGAGACGGCGGTGGCCGAGCGCCGCTTCCTGCCCGGCCAGGACGTGGCCCACGACGAGTTCGGCAGCGGCTGGGTCCAGGGCAGCGGCCTGGGCCGGGTCACGGTGCGCTTCGAGACGCCGTGGTCGGGGCCGGGGCGCATCAAGACGGTGCGCGCCGACGACCCGGCGCTGCACCTGGTCGACGCGGCGGCCGTCGCCCGCGAGGCGCTGGCGCTGCTGGCCGGGACGCCCATGGACGAACTCGCCGACGAGTCCGACGCCGATGCCGACACCGAGTCCGACGCCGATGCCGACACCGAGGCCGACACCGAGGCCGACACCGAGGCCGACGTTGAGTCCGACACCGAGGCCCGCACCGAGGCGGACACCGACACCGGCTGAGCGCCGCCGACCGCCCCGGTTCGCACCCCACCGCAGCTCACACGCTCGCCGAGCACGCCACCGACCCCGGCACTAGCATCGGCAGCATGACTGATGAGCCCACCAAGACCGAGGTCGTCGACAACGAACTCGAAGACCGCTTCGAGCTCTTCTACGGCGACCAGCTCGCGGGCTTCGCCGCCTACCGGCGCCGCGCCGGGGGCACGGTCTTCGTGCACACCGAGATCGAGCCGGCGTTCGAGGGCAAGGGGCTGGGGTCGGTGCTGGCCCGGCACGCGCTGGACGCGACCGTGGCGCGCGGGGAGGAGATCATCCCGGTGTGCCCCTTCATCTCCGCCTACCTGCGCAAGCACCCTGAGTACGACGAGCACGTCCAGTGGCCGGCGTCGTGAGCAACCTCGACGCGAATCCCGCCGAGCAGGACTGCCGGGCCAAGGCCGACCCGGGCCCGGTCGTCGAGTTCTACGAAGCACGGGACGTACCGCTCGGCGGCGTGCGCGGCGTCCACGTGATGCGCGCCCTGCCGCAACGGGTGCTGCCGACCGTCGGCGCCTGGTGCTTCCTGGACCACTTCGGCCCGCAGGCCGCCCCGATGAACGTCAACCCGCACCCGCACATCGGCCTGCAGACCGTCACCTGGCCGTTCCGGGGCGACGTCCGGCACCGCGACAGCGTCGGCTCCGACGTCGTGGTGCGCCCCCGCCAGCTGAACATCATGACCGCCGGCCGCGGCATCGCGCACTCGGAGATCTCCGTTGACGCGGAGGCCGGGACAGTGGGCCACGGCCTGCAACTCTGGACCGCCCTGCCCGCCGAGCACCGGAACACCGCGCCGCACTTCGAACAGCACCGGGACCTTCCCGTCTACGAGCTGCCGGGACTGCGCGCACTGGTCTTCCTGGGAACGCTGGACACCGTCACATCCCCGGCGACCACCTACTCCCCGATCGTCGGCGCGGACATCACCGTCAACCCCGGCGCGGCGGCGACGATCCCGCTGACCCACTACCACGAGCACGCCTTGATGGTCATCGACGGCGACCTCACCGCCGCCGAGACCGACGTCCCGTCCGGCCCCCTGCTCTACCTCGGCACCGGCCGCGACGAACTGACTCTCAGCAGCCGCACTGGCGCACATGTGATCCTGCTGGGCGGCGAACCGTTCCGCGAGGACATCGTCATGTGGTGGAACTTCGTCGGGCGCACCCACGAGGACATCGAAGAGGCCCGCGACGACTGGGAGAAGCGCAATGTGGAGCGCTTCCCGGACATCGCCGGGCACACGGTCGAGGAACGCATCCCCGCACCGCCGCTACCAGGGATCCGCCTTAAGCCGCGCGGCCGCGCACCCCGCTAGAGAACGCCTAAGGAAAACGCTAAGGGCGCCCACAGCTGTGGGCGCCCTTAGCGTTCATGCGTCCTTACATCACGCCCAACCGGGCATCGGGTACTGCGCCATCAGCTCGCGCACCTGCCCGGCGATCGCCGCGTACTGCTCGGTGTCGCCCTTGGCTGCGGCCTGCACCGTCTCGTCCATCCACTGCGCGATCTGCCCCATCTGCTCAGGCTTCAGCCCGCGCGTGGTGATCGCGGCCGCGCCGAGGCGGATGCCGGAGGGGTCGAACGGCTTGCGCGGGTCGAAGGGCACCGAGTTGTAGTTCAGCTCGATGCCGGCCGCGTCCAGCGCCTTGGCCGCCACCTTGCCGGTGACGCCCTTGGGGGTCAGGTCGGCCAGGATCAGGTGGTTGTCCGTGCCGCCGGACACCAGGTCCCAGCCGCGCTCGGTGAGGCCGGCGGCCAGCGCCTTGGCGTTGGCCACGACGGTCGCCGCGTAGGTCTTGAACTCCGGCTGCGCGGCCTCCTTCAGCGCCACCGCGATGCCGGCGGTGGTGTGGTTGTGCGGGCCGCCCTGCAGGCCGGGGAAGACGGCCTTGTCGATCGGCGTCGCGTACTCCTCGGTCGTCATGATCATCGCGCCGCGCGGACCGCGCAGGGTCTTGTGCGTGGTGGTGGTGATGACGTCCGCGTAGCCCACCGGGGAGGGGTGGGCGCCGCCGGCGACCAGGCCGGCGATGTGCGCGATGTCGGAGACCAGGATGGCGCCGATCTCCTTGGCGATCTCGGCGAAGGCCGGGAAGTCGATGGTGCGCGGGATCGCGGTGCCGCCGCAGAAGATGACCTTCGGGCGCTCCTTCAGGGCCAGGTCGCGGACCTCGTTCATGTCCACGATGCCGGTCTCGCGGGAGACGCCGTAGGCGACCGGGTTGAACCACTTGCCGGTCACCGACACCGGGGAGCCGTGGGTGAGGTGGCCGCCGGCGGCCAGGCCCGCGCCCATGAAGGTGTCGCCCGGCTTCAGGAACGCCAGGTACACCGCGAGGTTCGCCGGGGAGCCGGAGTAGGGCTGCACGTTGGCGTGGTCCACGCCGAACAGCGACTTGGCGCGGTCGATCGCGATGGTCTCGATCGGGTCGATGAACTGCTGGCCCTCGTAGTATCGGCGGCCGGCGTACCCCTCGGAGTACTTGTTCGTCAGGACCGTGCCGGAGGCCTCCAGGACCGCCGCGGAGACATAGTTCTCCGAGGCGATCATGCGGATCTTCTCGTACTGGCGGCGGGCCTCGTCCTCGATCAGGCCTGCGATCTGCGGGTCTTCCTGTGCGAGCTCGGGAATGGCGGGCGAGTGCATGTGATGCCTCCTCGGGCGTCATCGTCCGGAAGGACACCCAGGCGCGCGGTGCCCGCTACGTCGATCGCTTCCTGGTGGTCGGTTCCACCTCCGCGTGGTTTCACGCGGTCTGCGCCAGTCGCGATGGACAAATGCTATCGCTGCGCGGGTCGCAGCAACGCCACGCATTCCACATGCCGGGTCATCGGGAACAGGTCGAAGGCCCGCAGGTCGGTCAGCTCGTAGCCGGCCTCCGCGAAGTACGCGACGTCCCGGGCCAGCGAAGCCGGGTCGCACGCGACGTACGCCACGGCGCGCGGCCCGAGCGCGGCGATGCGGTCGCACACGTCCCGGCCCGCTCCGGCCCGCGGAGGGTCGAGCACGACGATGTCCGCGCGGTCCGGGACGTAGCCCTCGTCCGCCAGGACCTCGTCCACGGAGCCCTCGACGAGGTCCAGCCACGGGAACTCGGCGCTCTCCTCCTGGTCCTCCACGAACCCGAGGTTGTGCGCGGCGTCCCGGACGGCCTGTCGGTCCAGTTCGACCGCCAGCACCGCACCGCTCTCGCCGACGCCCTCGGCCAACGGAGCGGCGAACAGGCCGACTCCGCAATAGAGGTCGAGCGCCACATCCCCTTCCCGGGGATTCAGGTAGTCCAGGACCGCTTCGGTCAGCACGTCCGGCGCCGCCGGGTGCACCTGCCAGAAGCCGCTACCGCTGACCCGCCAAGTGCGTCCCTCGGCGACCTCGCGTACGTAAGGACGCCCATGGATGCGCTGCACACCGGAGATGTGGGTGTTCCTGGAGACGCCCCGCAGAACGGACACCTTTACGTCGGCGTCCACATAGGGCATCTGCTCCCCGCGCTTCGGGGTGACCACCAGAGCCCGGTCCGCAGAGCCGGTCGCGGCGATCACCTCGACCGTCTCCATCCCCGGCCAGTTCCGCTGGAGAGCGCCGACCTCGTCGACCCCGGAGGACGCGATGGCGCATTCCTCAACGGGGACCACTTCGTGGGAACGGTGCTTCCGGAACCCCAGGCTCCCGTCGGGATCCACCGCGAACTGCACGCGCGTGCGCCAGCCGAACGGCGAGGCGACCTCCTCGACGACCACCTCGCGGTCCAGCTTCGCCAGCCGCCGCAGCTGCTCGGCGACGACCTCGCCCTTGATCCGGAGCTGCGCCTCGTAGCTCGCGTGCTGCCAGTCGCAGCCGCCGCACAGGCCGGGCCCGGCGTACTCGCAGGGGGCCTCCACGCGGTCTTCGGAGGCCTGGAGGACCTCCACCGCGTCGGCCCGCCAGAACGAGTCCTTGGCGTCGCCGTCCGTCACTTCCGCGATGACCCGCTCCCCGGGCAACGCGTGCCGCACGAACACCGCGCGCCCCTCGTGCCGCGCGACGCAGAAACCCCCGTGTCCGGGCGGGCCGACCTCGACCTCGATCCTGGTGCCCACCGCGTCGCCGGAACGGCGCTCCGGCGCGGGCGAGCGGTGGTCGGAGGCTGCGGCTTCGGCGGGACGGCGGCGGTCGGCAGGTCGTTTCACATCGCAAGCCTAGGGGTAGTCGGGTCCGCCCACCGCCGGGCACGGAAACAGGGGCTCACGCCCCGTAGTACCGTCGAGTTACGAACATCGAAAGTCCGTCGTCCTAAGTCTCCCGAGAGGGTCGAACGTGCACGTCGTCATCATGGGGTGTGGCCGGGTGGGCTCCACCCTGGCGCACAGCCTGGAGGATCTCGGCCACACGGTCGCGGTCATCGATCAGGACCCCGGGGCCTTCCGCAGGCTCAGCCCGCACTTCGCCGGCCGCCGGGTGACCGGGGCCGGATTCGACCGCGACACCCTCGCCGAGGCGGGGATCGGCGACGCCGGCGCTTTCGCGGCGGTGTCCAGCGGCGACAACTCGAACATCATCGCCGCGCGGGTGGCCCGCGAGAACTTCGGTGTGGAGAACGTCTGCGCGCGCATCTACGACCCGCGGCGCGCGGAGATATACCAGCGCCTGGGCATCCCGACCGTGGCCACCGTGCGGTGGACCGCCGACCAGATGCTGCGGCGCCTGCTGCCCACCGGCTCCACCGAGATCTGGCGGGACCCCAGCGGCCAGGTGAGCCTGATCGAGGTGCACACCGCGCCGGCGTGGATGGGCCACCGGGTGGCCAAGCTGGAGGACGCCACCGGCGTGCGTGTGGCGTTCCTGACCCGGCTCGGCGAGGGCCTGCTCCCCTCCTCCGACACCGTCCTGCAGGACGGCGACCTGGTGCAGGTCATGGTGGACCCGGCGGACGTCGCCCGGGTCGAGGCCGCTTTCGCGAAGGGACCGGGCGCCTGATGCGTGTCGCAATCGCCGGAGCCGGCAACGTCGGCAACTCCATCGCCAAGGAGCTGCTGGAGAACGGCCACGAAGTCCTGCTGATCGACCGCGACCCGTCGCGGATCGCCGTCGAGGGCCTGCCGACGGCCGAGTGGCTGCTGGCCGACGCCTGCGAGATCTCCTCGCTGGACGAGGCGGCGCTGCAGCGCTGCAACGTGGTGGTCGCGGCCACCGGCGACGACAAGGCCAACCTGGTCGTGTCGCTGCTGGCCAAGACCGAGTACGGGGTGCCCCGCGTGGTGGCCCGCATCAACCACCCGAAGAACGAGTGGATGTTCGACGAGAAGTGGGGCGTGGACGTCGCCGTCTCCACCCCCCGCCTGCTCTCGGCCCTGGTCGAGGAGGCCGTCTCGGTCGGCGACCTGGTCCGCCTGCTCCGCTTCAGCCAGGGCGACGCGAACCTGGTCGAGCTGACCCTGCCGAAGGACACCGCCCTGGTCGGCATCACCGTCGGCGAGGTCGACTGGCCGGAGGACACCGCCCTGGTGACCATCATCCGCGGCGGCCGGGTGCTGATCCCGACCCCGGAGGAGCCGCTGGCGGCCCTGGACGAACTGCTGTTCGTGGCGCACGTGGACCGCGAGGAGGAGCTCGAGGAGCTGCTTTCGCCGGCCCCGGTGGAGAGCTGAGCGGGAACGCTATAGGGATTCACGACACAGGCCCGCACGAGACATCTCCTGCGGGCCTGTGTCGTTGCGCCTTATATCGGCTTCAGGAGGCCGGTATGGCCGAGGGATCCGTCAGCACTCTGCGGATCAGGCGGCCCAGACGCAGGCTGTTCACCGCGGTCTCCCAGCCGAGGGGAGCGGAATGGGCGCGCGCCTAACTGAGACACCACTGCATCAAGTGAGATGGAGCTGTATCAATTGAGCACGGGCACCCCCGCTGAGCAGCCCGCCCCGGACCTCCGCTCCGACGCCCGGCGCAACCAGCGGCGGATCCTCCTGGCCGCGGCCCGCGTGCTGGCCGACGACCCGGCGGCGAGCATGCAGCGGGTCGCCGACGAGGCGCAGGTGGCCCGACCGACCGTCTATCGCCGCTATCCGACCAGGGAGGCACTGGTCGAGGCCATCGGGCAGGAGGCGGCGTTGGAGTTCGCCGCGGCCCTGGAGCACGCCCGGGCGGCCGGCGACGGGGCGGCGGCGACGCTGGCGCGCCTGATCCGCGAGCTGGCCAGGATCGGTGCCGACTACCCGATCGTGTTGCAGAGCCCGCACGCGCACGACACCGGCGAACTCGTCGCGCGCGTCGACGAGCTGATCGTGGGCGGACAGGCCGCCGGAGAGCTGCGGGCCGACGTGGACTCCGACGTCCTGCGCCACGCGCTGTTCGGCGCGCTGTCGGCCGGCCTGCGCCTGGCCCGCGACCCGGCGCTGCCGCAGGTGGATTCGGACGCGATCGGGATGCAGATCGCCGCGCTCGTCGTGGACGGGATGCGCGCTTAGGCGGTCTCCGCCACATTGGCATTGGCATTGGCATTGGCGTTGGCATTGGCGTTGGCATTGGTGTCGCCGTCGGCGTCGGCGTCGGCGTTCTCGTCCTCGTCCGTCACCGGCATCACCGGCGGCGGCGCGTTCTTGATCCACTGCCACGCGACGTACAGGCACGCGAGATAGGGCGGATAGCCCAGCGCGAGCCTGGCCACGCCGAGCGCCGTCGTGTGGTGCGTCAGGTACAGCGGCACCTGCACCGCCAGCTTCACCGCGAACAGGCCGGCCAGCAGCCAGGTGGCCTTGGTGAAGGCCCGCAGCCGGCCGGGGACCTGGCGCCAGGTGGTCATCTCGCCGGTGATCGGGCCGATCATCAGGCCGGCGACCGGCCACCGGACCGCCGCCGAGATGGCGAACAGCAGGAAGGAGCCGAGGTTGATCAGGATGCCCGGCAGGTAGTAGTTCTGCGCGTGGCCGGAGAACTTCGCGAACGCCGCGCAGACCACGACGCCGAACAGCCCGGACAGCGCGTGCTGGAGGGTCTCCTTGCGCAGCAGCCGGATGACGAACATGACCACCGCGACCGCCACCGAGCCGATCACGGCCGGGTTGAGGTTGTTCGTCGCGGTGTAGACGATCAGGAAGCAGATCGCCGGCAGGCCCGCGTCGGCCATCCCCATCTTGCCGCCGAACGCCTTCTTGACGGCGTCCTCGTAGGCCTTGGTCTCGGCCTGCTTCGCCAGCGCGTCACGGTCTGCCTGGGCGAGGGCTTCGCCGTGGCTCATCGGTTCGGCGCGCTGGCCGCTCTCCAAGGACATACTGCGAACTGTAGCGGGCCGAGCAGTCCGGAACAGGACTGCTCGGCCCACTAGTCACTCCTTGGCGCGGATTACCCGGCTGTCACACGGCGGGGGTCCGGTGGCCTGACGACGCTTGGTCAGCTCTGCGCCGCTCAGTCAGCTCTGCGCCGCTCAGTCAGCTCAGCGCCGCTCAGTGAGCTCAGCGCCGCTCAGTAATCTCTGGCCCGCGCTCGAACGGGTTCAGGTCGCCCTGCGCGTACTGGCCGCCCTCGCCCTCGGCCGGCTCGGCCTGCTGCTGCATGGCCTGCTGCGCCTCGGCGGGCATCCGCAGCGGGATCGGGTCGCGCGGGGCCATCGGGGAGTTGCCGCGGCTGACCACGGTGTCGCGGAACACGTGCTCTATGTCCAGGGCCTCCTTGGGCTGCACCGCGCCCTGCCCGGACACCACGCCGCGCAGGAACCACCGCGGGCCGTCCACGCCGATGAAGCGGACCAGCTGGACGCCGCGGCTGCCGTCCGGGGCCTGCACCGGCACCTGGGCCCGCAGCTCGATGCCGAAGGGCCCCTCGCGCTCGTCGACCGTGCCGCCCTGCTTGGAGATCTCCAGGGAGATCTCGGCGCGGACCTCGGCCCAGATGCCCTCGCTGCGGGGCGCGGCGAAGGCCTGCAGCTGCACCGCAGACTGACGGGCCACCACGGTGGCCGCGATGACCTGCTCGGCGTCGGCCATCTCCAGCCGCAGTTCCATGCCCTCCACGGCCGGCACCAGCAGCGCGCCGAGGTCGACACGGCCGGCCTTGGGGTCCTCGACCTCGTTGAAGTCCCAGGGTCCCGCGGCCCGCGAGACGTCGGCGAGGCTGATCTTGCGCTCCTCGTCCTTAACCTCGCTCAGGTCGCCGTAGGCGTCGGCCTCGCTCACCCGGTCGCGCCGGTCCGAGTCACCCTTCTGTCCGCGTCGGAAAACCACGGCTTCCCACTCTCTCTATCTCTGCGTCCTCAAGACGCAGCGCTCTACTCCACGGGGCGCCACCCGCCCCGGCCGCCAGGGCCGGTAGGCCACGCCGACGGACACGGTTCTACCCCGGCCCGGTGGGGCCGGTTGGTGCACGGTCGTCACGCGAGACCTCGGTGAGAGTACCGTCACTGGGCCTCTCTCAGGGAAACGCGCGGGATCTACGCAGGTGTTCCCGCAGCCGTCCCGGTCGAACCGAAACCACCGTCACCGCGGTGCGAACCGGGGAGCTCGGCGACCTCGTGGAAGACCGCCCTCTCCACCCTCTGTACTACCAGCTGCGCCACCCGGTCGCCCCGCTTGAGCGTCACCGGGTGCACCGGGTCGAGGTTGACCAGGATGATCTTGATCTCGCCGCGGTACCCGGCGTCGACCGTGCCCGGCGCGTTGACCAGCGCGACCCCGCAGCGCGCGGCCAGGCCCGAACGCGGGTGCACGAAGGCCGCGTAGCCGTCCGGCAGCGCGATGGCCACGCCGGTGGGCAGCACGGCCCGCTCGCCGGGGGCCAGGGTGGCGTCCACGGTCGTCAGCAGATCGGCCCCGGCATCCCCCGGATGGGCGTACGACGGGAGCGGCACGGTCTCGTCGAGCCGCCGGATGAGGACGTCGACCCCGGACACTACGGGTTGACCTCGAAGGCGCGCGCCGCCCGGAGCTGCTCGGGGTCGTGCATCGCTTCCTGCACGTCCTCGAGGCGCCCGTTCTCCAGGAAGTGGTCTACGCCCACCTGGATGAAGATCGCGGTCGCCCGGACGGCGACCTCGCCCTCGGGCCCGTCCAGACGGCCCACCGCGGAGGTGTAGATCTTGCGGCCGGAGATGCCGTCGCACTGCGCGGTGATGTGCAGCGTGGTGCCGACCGGGACCGGCAGCAGGTAGTCGGTCTCCAGGCGGCCGGTGACGGCGATCGCGCCGATCAGCCAGTTCACGGCGCCCAGCGCCTCGTCGAAGGCCAGGGCGAGCAGGCCGCCGTGGGCCAGGCCGGGCGCACCCTGGTGGTTGTCGGTGACGGTGAACTCGGTGGTGACGCTCAGTCCCTCGCCGACCGTCGAGGACACCCGCAGGCCGCCCAGCGCGTCGTCACCGCAGCCGAAGCAGCGCGAGTAGTGCGACCCGAGCTTCGTCCCGGGCTGGGGGGCGTTCGGGTGCTTGTCCGGCATCACGGCGTCGGCCGGCGGAGTCGTAGAGGCAGGTCTCACGGTGAGGAATCTACCGGCACAGCCCTGGCGCATCTGACGGGGCGTGGCCCGCCTCACACCTGCCCCCACCCGACGTCACCCGGCCGGGCTCCTGCGGAGCTTTGGCCGGGATATGCGTAGGGGCTCACGGAGTTAGCGGACACTCTTTGTATTCGTCTCGTATCACCACCACTGATATCCATGACGCGCCCCCGTCCTACGTTCCACGGTATGAAGTCCATGAAGAGCCCTGAAACGGACGGCCTCCCCCAAGTCGGCGCACTCGTCCGGGACGCCAGCGGCCGGATCGGCCGGCTGATGGCCTACACCCGGGCCCGGGCCTGGCTCCGCCCGCCCGGCGGCGGTCGCGAGTGGGACGTGGAGCCCGACACCATCACCGAGATCCCCGGATGGGACTCGGCAGGCGCCGGAAGGGAGGGGGCGGCGATGGACCGTTAGGTGCCCACGGAGGGGACCGCTGCCGACCTCCTAGGAGGATGTGGGAGATTGTCGGCATGGCAGGCAAGGACAGCACATACGACGAACGCCTCACCGCGCCGGCCGGCTGGTGGGCCGTCACCGCGATGGCCGGCGTGATGGGCGGGCTCATCTTTCTGCGCGTGAGCCCGGCCGCGGCCCTGGCGGCGGCGCTCGTCACGGCAGTACTGTGCGGGGCCCTCGTGGTCGCCTACGGACGCGTCGGAGTACGCGTCCAGGACGGGTACCTCGAAGCCGGCCCCGCCCGTCTCCCCCTCACGGCGCTCGGGGCAGCCACCGCCCTGGACGCCGAGGCCGCGCGGCGCCTGCGGACCACGGAGGCCGACGCGCGCGCGTTCATGCTGTTGCGGGGCTATGTCAGCACCGCGGTACGGGTCGACGTCCTGGACCCCGAGGACCCCACGCCGTACCTGTACCTGTCGACGCGGCGCCCGGACAAGCTGGTCAAGGTGCTCTCCGCCCGCTGAGGCGCGCGGAGCCCCCACCGTCGTTACTCGCCCGTTCGCAGCAACTTCCGCCGGCATTCCTTGACCCGCCCCGGGGCCGGCACGGATGCTGGGTCGGGTACAGATGCTGTGTCGGGTAAAGCCACAAACGCAAAGGCCCCGCGCACGCGGGGCCCAAGGGGCGCAGAGACTACCTACCGACGACGCGGTCAGGCGCAGTCCTTGCAGATCATCTCGTTGCCCTTCTCACGCGCCAGCTGACTGCGGTGGTGCACCAGGAAACAGCTGGTGCACGTGAACTCGTCCGCCTGGCGTGGCAACACGCGCACCGACAGTTCCTCGTTGGACAGATCGGCGCCGGGGAGCTCGAGCGACTCGTTGTCGCCCTCCTCCAGGTCTGCCAGGCCCCCGGCCTTGTCGGTGCGGCGGGCCTTCAGCTCCTCCAGGCTGTCCTCGTTGAGGTCGTCGTCGGTCTTGCGCGGTGTGTCGTAGTCGGTAGCCATTCTTGATCCCTCTCCCCTGACGGCTTTTCGTCGTCGTGTTGGTGCTTTTCAGTGCGGCGACGGCGGTGGCGCCCCGACGCGGCCGGCACAAGCGGTGCGCTACCGTCTGCGCTCGGGCGCCGTCGGCGTTTCGCCGTCAGCGCAGTAACGCGGAAAGGAGCGCAATTGTGCCCGCTGAAGCGCAGATTGTGCCGTACTTCAAGACCCGTTACGCAATCGACACCCCGGAACAGACCCGAACAGGTGATCCGAGTGCCTGATCCAGGGTCCCACGCGTCCCACCTCGCCCCGTTTCGTTCCGGACATCACGTCAGCCACACGAAGGAAGGATGACCAACCATGGCCGTCTACGCAATCGGCGACGCAGTACCGGAAATCCACCCCGAGGCCTACATCCACCCGGACGCGACGGTGATCGGCCAGGTCAGCGTGGGCGCCGGCAGCACGGTGTGGCCCGGCGCGGTCCTGCGAGGCGATTACGGCCGGATCACGGTGGGCGACCGAACGTCGATCCAGGACGGCACGGTGGTGCACGCCACTGAGACCTTGCCCACAGTGATCGGTTCCGACTGTGTCGTTGGTCACATCGCGCACCTGGAGGGGTGTGTGGTGGAGGACGGGTGCCTGATCGGTTCGGGTTCCGTGGTGCTCCACCGGGCGGTGGTGCGCACGGGGGCCCTGGTGGGCGCGAACGCGGTCGTGAGCAACGGCACGGAGGTCCCCTCCCGCGCGATGGCGCTCGGCGTCCCGGCGAAGATCCGCGAGAACGCGGTCCCGGAGGGCAGCTTCGACGACGCCGTCGCGCGCTACGTGGCCAACGGCAAGCGGTACCGCGAGGAGCTGCGGCGCGTGGACTGACGCCCGGCGGGACCGGCACAGCAGGGCCCTGCCCAGGGCCCTCCGCAGTGCCGTCCACACCGCCCTCCGCAGGGCCCTGGCGCCCCTTACACGGCACGGCGGACGGCGGCGGCAGGTCCATACATACGACGACCGCCTGAAGGCCGCCTGCGCCGCCCTGTCGTCTTTTCAGTTCTCCAAGCCTCCTCGCCCGCGGCGGCAGCGCGCCGCCGGGCACCGATCCGGACCCCGGCCCTGGCCTCAAGCCCCGGAAGCCGGCGGATGACCATCCCGCACTCCTGAAACGCTCCCCCTGCGCACCTTCTCCCTCGGCGCGCTCCGGAGCGCGCCTCAGGCGATGTGCATCCGCCCCGCCATGCGCCGCAGCCGCTCCCGCTGGCTGCGCCGCTCGTGGCTCAGCAGCGAACGCACGGCGGCCTTGGCGACCGGGTTGTTCCGGACCCGCAGCGGCGCGAGCCGCTCAGCCCGCTCCATCTCGTCCAGCGCCTGGTCATAGCCGCCGTAGTAGATCCAACCGCGCGCCGCGTCCAGGTGGTGGCGGCCGCGCCGGGAGGCCGGGACACTCGGCGGGATCCGGATCTGCGAGGCCAGCTCGACGGCCCGCGCCCCGTCGCGGATCTCCACGGCCACGGCGAGCCGGTGGATCTCGACGTTCGCCGAGTAGAACTCGAGCCGGTACGGGTCGTACCCCGCGGGGACACGGGCCGCGGTCTCGGCGGCCAGGCGGATCCGCTCCCAGGCTTCGTCCTCCTTGGAGGACAGCGCCGCGGTGATCGCCGCGCGCAGTTGGAGCGAGCCCCAGATGGACGCCTGCTGCTGGTCGCGCGGCTCGCCCACCGCTTCGATCGCGCCGTCGAGCATCTGCAGCGCGTCGGGCCACAGGTCCGCTGCCCACAAGTCGCGCACCCGGAGAAAGTCGAACACCATCGGCAGGTAGGGGTCGCCGGCGCGGGACGCGGCGGCGCGGAAGCGTTCCGTGGTGAGGGTGGACAGGTCGTCGTAGCCGAGTTCGTGGGCGACCGTGTCCGCTTCTTTATACGCGCGCGCGAGCAGGCTGTGCATCCGCTCCGACTCCTCGCCCGGACTCGCCTGGTACGCCGCCGCGTGGAGCTCGCGGATGACGTTCGGCGCGGCTTCCCCGAGATCGGCGTAGCGCGCCGCCTGGCGCAGGAACGTCAGCTGCGTCACCGCGGTCTCCAGTTCCCGGCGCGACCGCGGTTCCACCGGCCAGTCCGGCGGGAGGCCGTGCCGGGCGACCACGCGCCGCAGGGCCGGGATGGCGCGGTGGCCGCGGTCCTCGGCGGGGGTGCCCGGATCGTAGGGACGTCCGGTTATTTCGTTGGGATAGACCTTCAGGACGCTCGCGGCGCGTACGATCAGCGTCACCGAGTCGAGCTCCAGGTCCCCGTTCTCGATACCCGACACCCAGCCCTGGGAGCGGCCCATCAGCTGTCCGAACTCGGCCTGGGTGAGGCCGGCGCGCCTGCGCAGACGGCGGATGCGCCCGCCGTCGGGTTCCTGATCGTAGGTGACCATGCCAAGCCCTCACAATGCGGTCATTGAGGAACATCCCGAATGCGAGTCCCATGGTCCGCCCCGGCGCGGTGGCGTTCGGGCCCGGACGGCAAAATGTCCCAGACCAGCCGGGAGGTTACCTGTGCCAGTGCTCTACCTCATCGCCTGCGGCGCCCCGCCGGCCGCTGAACTGCTGTCCCACCCCGAGGCGGTACCGGGCCTGCAGGCCGACGGCTGGACCGTGTGCGTGCTGTGCTCCCCGTCCGGGGAGCACTTCCTGGACAGCGCCGCCGTGTCGATCGCGACGGGCTACCCGGTGCGCGTGGAACCGCGTCTGCCGGGCGAACCGGACGTCCTGCCGTCCCCGGACGCGATCATGGTCGCCCCGGCGACGTTCAACACCCTCAACAAGTGGGCCCTGGGCATCTCCGACACCCTGATCCTGGGGATCCTCAACGAGTATCTGGGCGCGGGCCTGCCGATCGCGGCATCGGTGTGGGCCAAGGACGAGCTCCA
Source organism: Catenulispora sp. GP43 (assembly GCF_041260665.1). Taxonomy (NCBI): domain Bacteria; kingdom Bacillati; phylum Actinomycetota; class Actinomycetes; order Catenulisporales; family Catenulisporaceae; genus Catenulispora; species Catenulispora sp. GP43. The sequence goes on from NZ_JBGCCT010000009.1 coordinate 338,655, forward strand.
GCGGCACCCGGCGTTCGACGGGCACGCGCAGCTGCTCTTCGAGAGCGGCGTCCGTTTCATCCAGCCGGACGAGGATGTCCGGCAATTCCCGTGGCGGCACCTGCGCTCGGCGATGGCAGAACTCCTGACGGAGTGAGTTCTACCGCACGGAACGCGTCCTACTGCTCGGCGAGCTTCGCCTCGACCGCGGCCACCTTCGCGGTGAGCCCGTCGGTGACACCGGCGCGGATGTCAGCCTTCAACGTCACGCTGACCCGCGGCGCCTTGGCGGCCACCGCGTCCACGGCCGCCTTCACGACCGCCATCACCTCGTCCCACTCCCCCTCGATGCTGGTGAACATCGCGTCGGTGGAGTTGGGCAGGCCGCTTTCGCGCACGACGCGCACCGCGTCCGCGACGTACTCGCTGACGCCTTCGCCGACGCCGATGGGGGTCACTGAGAACGCGACAATCATGGTTCGATCTTAGTGCCGTGAGTCACGCCCCCACCGGCAGCCACACACCGCTACCGTTCGACAGGTGACTCAAGGCGCCCCTTCGCGTTCCATCCTCAGATCGCTGGCCGTACGTCTGGGCCTCGCTTATCCGCCCGGCCAAGAAGCGCTGCCCGGCGGTTCGAGAACAGCGCGGCCCGGCCGGGTCCCGCCGCACGTCCACCAGGAGATCGACGATCTGCGTCGCCGGGTCGAGGCGCTCGAGAGCCTGGTCGGGAATCAGAACACGGATCCCCGCTAGGGCGCCGCCCTCACGCCCCCACCGGCAGCCACACCCGCACGATCAGCCCGCCCCCGGGCCGCGGCTCGGCCGCGACCCGCCCACCGTGCGCGCGCACCACGGAGCGCACTATCGACAGGCCCAGCCCGACGCCCTTGTCCTTCGGGTCGCGCGCGGCGGAGGCGCCGGAGGGCTGCGAGCCGCGCTTGAACGGCTCGAACAGCGTCTCCACCGCGTACGGCGGGACCTCCGGGCCGGTGTTGGCGACCACCAGCAGGCCGTGGCCGGGCTGGTCGTGGGAGCGGTCGTAGCTGAGCACGTCGACCCAGCCGCCGGCGCCGATGTTGTGGCGCAGCGCGTTCTGGATCAGGTTCATCGCGATGCGCTCGATGAGGATGCCGTCGCCGGAGACGAACACCTGCTGCAGCGAGGTGCGGATCGCGACCTGGCGTTCGGCCGCCTCCGGCTCGCACTGCGTCACCGAGCGGTAGGCCACCTCCGCCAGGTCGATGTCCTCGCGGTTGGTCGGCTCGTTGTCCGCCTTCGCCAGCAGCAGCAGGCCCTCGATCATGCGCTCGCTGCGCTCGTTGGTGGCCAGCAGGGTGCGGCACAGCTGCCGGGTCTGTTCGTCGGCCTCCGGATCCATCAGCGTCACTTCGAGCAGCGTGCGGTTGATCGCCAGCGGGGTGCGCAGCTCGTGCGAGGCGTTGCCGACGAACCGGCGCTGGCCCTCGAAGGCGTGGTCGAGGCGGTCCAGCATGCCGTCGAAGGTCTGGGCCAGGGTGACGAGCTCGTCGTCGGCCGGGCCCTCCATGTCGATGCGGGCGTGCAGGGCGCGGTCCGGACGGCTGGCGACCCGGCGCGCGGTGCGCGTGATCTGGTTGATCGGGCGCAGGAACCGGCCGGCCAGGAAGTAGCCGATCAGCACCGCCACCACCGCGGAGATCAGCAGCACGAAGATCAGGGGCTTGTCGATCTGGCTGAGGATCTGCTTGTTCTTCACGGAGTTGCAGTAGGCCGCCTGCCCCGGGGCGTCCCTGGGCTTCAGCACCGGACAGCCCGGCGGGTCGGCCAGGTTCTGGTTCGGGTGTGACAGGCGCCACTTGAACAGCGAGTACGCCGTGTAGACCAGCACCGCTCCGGTGAGGAACACCGCCGCGCCGTACGCGATGGTCATCCTCAGCCGTATGGTGAGCCCGCGCCGCCCGCCGCGCGCCGGTGCCGGCGCCGCCCCGACATCGCCGCCGTAGGTGCTGTCGACCGCTCCCGAATTGCCCGCCATCAGCCTTTGTATACCTTGAACGTCCTGCATCAGGGAATCCGGTATCCGGCGCCGGGGACGGTCACCACGACCGGCGGCTCACCCAGCTTGCGGCGCAGCGTCATCACCGTGACCCGCACCACGTTGGTGAACGGGTCGGCGTTCTCATCCCACGCCTTCTCCAGCAGCTGCTCAGAACTCACAGCCGCACCGTTGGCACGCATGAGCACCTCCAGTACCGCGAACTCCTTAGGGGACAACGGCACCAGCCGTCCGTCCCGCATCACCTCGCGCCGGCTCGGGTCCACGCGGATCCCCGCGCGCTCCAGCACCGGCGGCAGCGCCGGGACCGCGCGGCGGCCCAGAGCGCGGATGCGCGCGATCAGTTCCGGGAACGCGAAAGGCTTGGCGAGGTAGTCGTCGGCGCCGAGGGTCAGACCCTCCACGCGGTCCGCGACGTCGCCGGCGGCCGTCAGCATCAGGACCCGGGTCGACAGACCGCTGTGCACGATGTGCCGGCAGACGTCGTCGCCGTGCACCAGAGGCAGGTCGCGGTCCAGCACGACCACGTCGTAGTCGTTGACGGCTATGCGTTCCAGCGCGGCGTCGCCGTCATAGACGACGTCCACCGCCATGGAATCGCGGCGCAGTCCGGTGGCCACGGCATCGGCCAGCACCTGCTCGTCCTCTACGACCAGCACCCGCACAGCGCGCACTCCCTAAGTACCGGGGACAATCAACGACTCCGGCTCATCATGCCTGGTCATCGCGTAAACGCCGAGTAAGTGACAAACGTCTCATGATCACAGGGTTTTCTCAGGTGATCCAGAGTTTCCCTGGCGAAGATGCCGGGCAGAAGGCACGAAGCCCCCTAGCGTCACCCCGCAGGAGAGAAACCATGCTCGAATTCGTCACCGGCCTGACCCAGCGTATCCGCGAGACGAAGTCCCGCCTGCAAGGTGCGATGATCGCCGAGGACGTGTACGCGGTCCAGGTGGAACAGGCGGAGCTGGACAACCTGCTCCGGATCGCCGCGAACCACCACGTGGAGGTCCGCGACGACCTCCCTCGCGCTGCCTGACCGAAACCCGGCAGGAAGGCGCCGGACTCGCCCGAAACCCCTCAGGAGTCCCGCGCAGCGTCATGTCCCTCGAGAAAATCGCACAGCGCCTCGAACAGACCCTCAGCGGCCGCCACCGTCATCTCGTCGGAGGCGGCCGCTCCATATAGGCCGCCGACCTTCGCACCGGCCTCCTGTGCGATCAAAGCCCCGGCCGACAGGTCCCACGGCTTCGCGCCGCGCTCGTAGTAGGCATCCACGCGTCCGCACGCCACAGCGCACAGATCCAGCGCCGCCGAGCCGCCGCGCCGGATGTCCCGCACCCGCGGCAGCAGGTCGGCGACGATCGCGCCCTGCACCGCGCGCCGCTGGGCCGCGTATCCGAAACCGGTGGCCACGAGAGCACGCTCCAGCGGGACCGGCTTGCCCTCCGACTGCGCGCTGTACGCGCGGATCGGTTCCCCGTTGCGGTAAGCGCCATGGCCGCGCAAGGCGGTGAACGTCTCGCGCAGCATCGGGATCTCGACCACGCCGGCCACCGTCTCGCCGTCGATCTCCACGCCGATGGAGACGCCCCACAGCGGGAGCTCGTAGAGGTAGTTGACGGTGCCGTCGATGGGATCGATCACCCAGCGCACCCCGGAGGTGCCCTCGCGGTCCGAACCCTCCTCGCCGAGGATGGCGTCGTCGGGCCGTTCGGCGAGGATGCCCTCGACGATGAACTTCTCCGACCGCTGGTCCATGACGGTCACGATGTCGGTGGGGCTGGACTTGGTGTCGGCCACGCCGAGGTCGCGCGGACGTTCCCGGACCAGGATCCGTCCCGCCTCGGCGGCCAGCCGCACCGCCAGCTCCAGCAGGTCCTTGGGATCGGCGTTCTCAGACATGGGCAGCCTTCCTAGTCCTCCCCCGCCACCGCGGGCAGCGGCGAGCGGGGATTGGGACAACAGTTGAGGGGACACACGTCCGGGAACGCGCGCAGCCGGCCGACGACGTTCGTCAGCGACTCGCCGCCGCTGTCCCCGCGCGCCACGGCGGCGCGCTCCAGCACCAGACGCCGCAAGGCGCCGACGAACCGCGGATCGGTCCCGACCGTGGCGGCCCGCGCCGTCGGCAGGCCGATCTCCCGCGCGGTCTCGGCGGCCTGGGTGTCCAGGTCGTAGATGACCTCCATGTGGTCGGACACGAAGCCGATCGGCGCCAGCACCGCGCCGGTCGCGCCCTGCTCCTTGATGTCGCGCAGGTGGTCGTTGACGTCCGGTTCCAGCCAGGGCGTCTGCGGCGGGCCGCTGCGCGAGCAGAAGACGAGTTCGTGCGGCAGCACCAGGCCGGTGCGCCGGCTCACGCCCTCGGCCACCATGCGCGCCACTTCCAGATGCTGCGTGACGTACGCGCCGCCGACGGGACCGGAGGTCTCGGCGTAGGTGCGCGGCAGGGAGTGCGTGACGAAAACCAGACGCGGCGCGGTACGCGCGCTCTCCGGCAGCCCGGCGACCGCCGCCGCGACGGCGTCGGCCATCGGCTCGACGAACCCGGGATCGTTGAAGTACGGCCGGATCTTGTCGAACTGGATCGAGGTCCCGGACTGCTCCAGTGCGCGCGCCAAGTCCTCGCGGTACTGCCGGCACCCGGAATATGAGGAGTAGGCGCTGGTGAACACCGCGAGTGCGCGCCGGACGCCGTCGGCCTCCATCTCGGCGAGTGTGTCGGCCAGGAAGGGGTTCCAGTTCCGGTTGCCCCAGTAGACCGGCAGCTTCAGCCCGGTGTCGGCGAAGTCCTGGCGCAGCGCGGCGATGAGGTCGCGGCACTGCGCGTTGATCGGACTGACGCCGCCGAACTCGAAGTAGTGCGCGCCGACCTCTTTGAGCCGTTCCGGCGGGATGCCGCGCCCGCGGGTCACGTTCTCCAGGAAGGGCACCACGTCCTCGGGACCTTCGGGCCCCCCGAAGGACACCAGGAGCAGGGCGTCGTACGGAGCGGTGTTCGACATGTCAGCGGGACTCCGTCACCGGTTCGCAGGGGCAGCCGTGGGGATGATGTCGAAAACGAGCGCCGCCGGGCCGGTCATCTCCAGGTGGCCGTCGGCGCGCTCGACGAAGCGCAGCCGTCCGCCGGGGACGTCCACGGTGTACTGCGTGCCGGGCTCCGCGGCGTCGCGGCGCGCGGCGGCGATCATCACCGCACAGGCGCCGGTGCCGCAGGAACGGGTCTCGCCGACTCCGCGTTCGTAGACGCGCATGGCGAGGTGGCGCGGGGCGAGGTCGGCGGCGAACTCCACGTTGACGCCCTCGGCGAAGACGCCTTCCGGCGACACCGTGGGCATCTCGTACAGGGGTCCGGCGTCGTCGGTGGAGTCCACGAAGACGACAGCGTGCGGATTCCCCATGTCGACGTCCACGGCGGCCTGCGGGGTCCCCTTCACCTCGACGGTGACCGCGCCGCGCTCGGCGGGGAACACCGGGACGCCCATGTCGACGGTCACGTCCGCGGTGTGCTCGCCGGTGGCGGTCAGCGTCACGCGCTTGATCCCACCGCGGGTACCGACCGCGAACTCCACCGGCTCGCCGACCGCGCCGCCCTTGACGAGGCCGCGCGCGGTGAGGAACAGCGCGAAGACCCGGACTCCGTTCCCGCACATCTCGGCCACGCTGCCGTCGGCGTTGCGGTAGTCCATGAAGAACTCCGCCTCCGCGGCCTGGTCCTCGTAGCCGGGCATGCCGGCGGTGCGCACCACGCGCAGCACACCGTCGGCGCCGATCCCGGCCCGGCGGTCGCACAGCGCGGCGACCTGCGCGGAGGTGACCTCCAGCGTGCCGTCCGGGTCCGGGACGATGACGAAGTCGTTCTCGGTGCCGTGCCCCTTGGTCAGCGTGGTGCGGGCCGGCAGGCCGTCAAGGATCATGCCCCGATCCTATCGAGCGCGGCCTCCACCAGGTCGGACCGGTCGTATCGCAACCAGTGGACGCGCGGGTCCCGCCGGAACCAGGAGTCCTGGCGCCGCGCGAACCGCTTGGTGGCCCGCACCGTCTCCTCCTTCGCCTGCTCCTCGGTCCACTCCCCGGCCAGGAAGCGCAGGACCTGCGCGTAGCCGAGGGCGCGGCTGGCGGTGAGGCCGTCGCGCAGGCCCTGGGGCTCCAGGTCCCGCACCTCCTGGACGAAGCCGGCGTCCCACATCCGGTCCACGCGCAGCGCGATGCGCTCGTCGAGCGCGGGGCGGTCGATGTCCAGGCCGAGGTGCACGGTGCGCGGATAGTGGTCGGTGTGCTCGGGCAGGGTCGCGGTGAAGCGGCCGCCGGTCAGCTCGATGACCTCCAGCGCGCGCACGATCCGGCGTCCGTTGGAGGGCAGGATCGTCGCGGCGGCCTGCGGGTCCTGCTCGGCCAGCCGCTGGTGCAGGACGAACGGCCCGGCCTCGGCGAGTTCGGCCTCCAGCCGCTCGCGGATCAGACCGTCGGTGCCGGGGAACTCGAACTCGTCCAGGGCCCCGCGCACGTACAGCCCGGACCCGCCGACGAACACCGGCGGCCGGCCGCGCGCGATCAGCCGGTCCGCCTCGACCCGGGACAGGGTCTGGTACTCGGCGACGTTGGCGGCGCGGGTCACCGGCCAGATGTCGAGCAGGTGGTGCGGCACGCCGCCGCGCTCGGCGACGGTCAGCTTCGCGGTGCCCACGTCCATGCCCTGGTACAGCTGCATCGAGTCGGCGTTGACCACCTCGCCGCGCAGCGCCTCGGCCAGCGCGACCCCGAGGTCGGACTTGCCGGAGGCGGTCGGGCCGACCACGGCGATCACCGGGACTTCGGCTGCGTTCATCCTGACAACTCTGCTGCGCTCACCCGAGGATTCTCCCATCCCAGCCCTGTCACGGTGCGTGATCGCCTCGGCTCGACAGGTGACGGATGCCGTGATCCACTTGGGGGAAGGTCCCCCTTCACGGAAGGAAACGCAGGCGAAATGGGCATCTTCGACGTTTTCAAGACCAAGATGAACGAGGCGGCGGAGAAGGTCTCGGACATGATGGACAAGAAGAAGGACGACGCGGACGGTCCCTCCCCCCAGGCGCCGGCCGACCCCGAGGCCGCGACCGAGGGCGAGGCGTCCACCATGGTCTCCGAAGGCGCGCCCGTGTCGTCCACCGGTGAGGCGGCGCCCGGCATCGGCGACGACGGGGCCGCGGCCCCGGGCTCGTCCGGCAGCGGGATGACGCAGAGCATCAAGGACAACGTCGCCAAGGGCGCGGACAAGGCCGGGGAGATGGCCGAGGGCGCCACCGGGAACCGTTACGACGAGAAGATCGACTCCGGGGTCCAGCAGGCGAAGGACAAGCTGGGCTGACACACCTGCGGCGCCGGTTCAGCGGCGGGCGCCGTCGGACGGGGGACGCGACACGGCCGCGGCGGCCGGAGACGGCGGCCGCGGCCGTCGCCGTGTCCGTTGCCGTATCCGTTGCCGTGTCCGTATATACGTGTACGGAGTACGGCAACCAGCGGGATCAGCGGGCGAGCCAAGTGGCCACGAAGTAGCCGACGCCGTAGGGCGCCTCGTCGTAGAGCAGGTCGGCGTCGTATTCGACGCCTGACGCGGCCGCCGCGTCGGCCAGGACCCGCCAGGCCGGAAGGCCCGCGACGTGCAGTTCGCGGGACAGCTCGGGATCGAGTCCGGCGAGGGTCCCGGTGTCCGCGGTCGCCAGAGCGCGCGCCACCAGCGCGTCGTAGGGTTCGGCGCGCTCGTCGAGGTGGCCGGGGGCCTGCGCGGTGCGGGAGGCGCTGCCGTCGCCGAGGACCAGCATCGCCTGGCGCGCGCCGCCGACCGCGGGCACCGCCGGCACCGCCGCGCCGCCGCGCTCGTCCACCATCACCGCCCGCCGCACCGGCTCGGCCGGCCGGTCGCGCAGGAGCCAGGCGGCGACCAGGAACGGCAGCGTCATCGGCACGGCGCCCCCGGCGACCGGACCCCACCGGCCGTCGACGTCCAGATCCACTCCGTAGGCACGGAAACTCCCCCGCGCAGCGACCCCGCCACCCTGCTCAGGTCCTGCCCCTACAATCAGCACTTCGTCGGCTCCGGCCGCGTACAGCCGGCCGACCGCCGTCTGGCAGGCGGAGCGCAGCGTGTCGAGGTCCGGGGCGAAACCCTGCGCGACCTCGGGCACGAGGACCGGAGGATGCGGCACGACGGCGGCGGCGATCAACACCCGTCCAGGGTAGGGCACGTGGTCGCGGCTACCGGCCGGTGCTGACACACTGGTCTGCGTAAAGTCGGAATCTGGAGGGGCCAGCGGTGGCTGGGGAACAAGACAACGGGCAGGACAGCCACGGCGCGGAGGGGATCCTAGTAGCCGGGCGGTACCGGCTCGTCGAACGGCTCGGCGCCGGCGGCATGGGCCGCGTCTGGCGGGCCCACGACGAGTCGCTGGACTGCGACGTGGCGGTCAAGGAGGTCTGGCTGCCGCCGATGCTGTCGGACTCCGAGCGCGCCGAGCGCCTGGAGCGCGCGCAGCGCGAGGCCCGCAACGCGGCCCGGATGCGCAACCACCCGCACATCGTCTCCGTGCACGACATGGTGTCCGACAAGGGGATGCCGTGGATCATCATGGACCTGATCCCCTCCCAGAACCTGATGCAGGCCGTCGAGCAGTACGGACCGCTCCCCCGGGAGCAGGTCGCCAAGATCGGCCTGGGCGTCCTGGACGCCCTCACCGCCAGCCACGCGGCCGGCATCCTGCACCGCGATGTGAAGCCGGCGAACGTACTGCTCACCACAGACGGCCGCGTCCTGCTCACCGACTTCGGCATCGCGGTCCAGGAAGCCGACCTGACCATGACGGCCTCCGGCGTCCTGATCGGCTCCCCGGAGTTCGTGGCCCCCGAGCGCGCCCGCGGCGAGGCCAGCGACGGCGCCTCCGACCTGTTCTCCCTGGGCGCGACCCTGTACTTCGCCACCGAGGGCCGCTCGCCGTTCCTGCGCGACACGGCGGTCGGCGTCCTGACGGCGATCCTGTTCGAGGAGACGGCCCCGGTCACGCGGGTGCCCGCGCTCGCGCCGCTGATCAGCGGTCTGCTGACGAAGGACCCGGCGGCACGGTGGGACGCGGCCCGGACCCGGGCGGAGCTGGAGCGGCTGAGCGGGGCCGCGAATCCTTTTGTCCCGGCGACGATGGTGGCCGGGACCAACGGCGGGAGCGGTACGCCGGGGGCGGGGACTCCCGGCGCGGGGACGCCTTACCCAGGCGCGGCTTCTTTCCCAGGCACGGCTCCTCTCTCAGGCATGGCTTCTCCCTCAGGTACAGCCTCCGCAGCGCCTCCGACGATGGCCGCGGACGCGGTCGGCCCGATGGGCGGCGGCATGCAGTCCGGCGCGCCGGGGTTCGGGATGCCCGGCGGCCTCGGCCCGGGTTCCGGCTCGCAGACTCCGTATCCGCCGCAGAACATACCCTTCGGGCCTGGTCATGGCCCTGCCCCGATCTTCCACACCGCACCGATGCCCCCTCCGAAAAAGAACACCGGGCGCAACGTCGGATTGGGCGTCGGCGCGCTGGTGGTCGTCGGCGGCGTCGTCGCGGCGATCGCACTGTCCGGCGGGAGCGGCGATAAGACACAGAACGCGAACACGGGCGCCTCGCCGACTGTGAACGGACCGAACTCCTCGCAGCCCTCACAGCCCGCACAGCCCTCGCAGCCCTCGCAGCCCTCGAACACGGCGAGCACGGGCTCGTCCACGGACCCTGCGACATGGGACTCGTCCTCGACGGACCAGACGCCGTTCACCACGGACGCGCTGTTGCCCGTGACATTTACGGACGACAAGGGCGTCGTGTATACGGCAACCAACCGATGGACCGACAAGTGCGTCAACTCTTATGAGAGTGCGCAGTTGAAGGCGATGCTGACGCAGTACAAGTGCGACACCCAAGCGATCGGTACGTACACCGACAGCGCGGGGCGCATCATGGTCGACGTGGCGGTACTCCCGCTGCCCGACGCGCAGACGGCGAAGACGGCGTTCACGAACATGCAGTCCAAGAAGGCGTTCACGGTCGAGGACTGGGGCATCTGGTGTCCCAAGAGCGGCCCGGGCGCCGACATTTGCACGTCCAACAAGAACACCGGCAACGCCCAGCAGTACGGCTACATCCAGCCGGACCACCGGTACCTGATCCACGCGGTGTCGCTTTACGCGAACCTCACGTCGGACCAGTCCGCACAGTCCTGGCTCCAGCCGGCCGCCACCAGCGCGGCGAAGCAGGGCGGACCGCAGGTCGCGGTGCAGTAACTCGAGATAGCAGGGACCTGATGACGAGGGAGGGCGGGGCCTTGTCCGTGCAGCGTGGGGATCTGGTCGCCGGAAGGTACCGGACCGGCGAGCCGCTGGGACCGGCGTGGCGGGCGCACGACGAGACTGGCGGCACCGAAGTGGTGCTGATTCCGGTCGCGGCACCGGCGAACACCAGCGACGGCGACGGCGCCGACGGGAACGGGAACACCGACAGCGCCGAGGCGCCCGGCACCCTGGAAACCGCCGACGCCCTGAACACCGACCGCTGGCGCGACCGCCGCGGCGTCCTCCCGGTGACCGGCACCGCGACCGGCGACGCGGGCGCCTGGCTGGTGGCCGAACCGATAGCGGCCCGCACCCTGACCGAAGCCGTCGCCCAATGGGGCGCCCTCCCCGCCGAACAGGTCCTCCTGATCGCGGCCGGCGCCATGACCGCCCTGTCGGCATCGGGCCCCCGCATCGCCGCCACCGCGGACCACATCCTCCTCACCGACGACGGCCAGGTCCTCCTCCTCCCGATCGAGACGCACCAGAACGACCTGGCCACCCTCGGCACCTCCCTGCACCTGGCAGCCGAAGGCCACCCCGACGAACCCGCGGACCCACCGCACCAGCCGACCCTCGCCACCCTGATCAACGCCCTCCGCCACCAGGAAACCGACCGCGACACCACCCTGGACCGCACCTTCGCGGAACTGTCCCGCCTCGGCGCCCCCCTCGACACCGCCCACGGCGCCGACACCCTGAACGAGGCGAAGGCGGCGAGCGACGCGGCGGCCGACACCGACACGCCCGATGAGGCGGACGCGAACGACGCCACGCAGGCGATGTCGCCCGCCGACCTGCTCGACGAGGACGATGCGACCGAGAACGAGGAAGCCGAACAGGCAGCTGAGGCCAGCACACCCGACGAGACAGACGCGGACGCGACACACGTGACCGAGGCCTCCGACACCAACGACGCCACCCAGCCGATGTCGCCCGCCGACCTGCTCGACGAGGACGACACCGCCGAGGGCAACGACGGAGAAGCCGAACAGGCGGTCGCGGCGCCAGACAGCGAGAGCGGCACCAGCGCCAGCGACGATGTCGATGCCGATGCCGATGCCCCCCAGCAAGTCCCGGCACCGGACAGCGACAACAGCGACGACACCACCCGCCAAGTCCCCGTCGTCGCAGCCACCGACGCCGACGCGACCCAGCAGATCCCAGCACCCAACGCCGACACGAGCGACGCCCCCACCGACGCCACTCAGCAAGTCCCGGCACCCGACAGCGGCAACAGCGACGACACCACTCGCCAAGTGCCGGTGGTCGCAGCCGCAACCGCCGACGCCGACTCCACAATCACCCGCCCCGTCCCCGTCGTCGCAGCCGCGTCGGCCGCCGACGCAATCCCCGAGGCCTCCACCCAGGAGATCGCCTCCCCCGACGACTCGGCGACCCGCGCGCTGCCCATCCCGGCGGCCGCGCTCTCCGAGCCCGCTCCCGGGCCGGTGCCGTCGGCGCCTCCGGGGGGCAACCCCTTCGTCGCGCCGACGCAGGTCGCCGATGCCGTGCCGCCGCAGCCGGCCGCCGCGCCCGGGCCCGTGCCCGCGCCGACCCAGGCCGCCGCCGCGGTGCCGCCCGGCGGCGCGCCGAACCCGTGGCTGCAAACGCCGCAGCAGCCTCAGGCTCAGCCCCAGGTTCAGCCCCAGCCCCAACCCCAGCAAGGCGCCTGGCAGCAAAGCGGCCCCGGCCCGCAGCCACAACCCCAGCCCGGCCCCTGGGGCCCCGGCCCCAACCAGCCCCCGTACCCGCCCAACCAGCCGCTCTACTTCCCGCAGCAGGGGCCACCGCCCGGCAAGGGCAACGGCGGCAAGACCGCGGCGATCATCGTCGGTGCGGTGGCCGCCGTGGCCGCGGTGGTGTCGCTGGTCGTGCTCGCCACGCGGAGCAACGGCGGCGGGTCCTCCGACACGCTCGGCACCGCCGGGCACTCCTCGGCTTCGTCGTCGGCGGGGCCGACCGGGCCGACGTCGGTGCCCGGGACCAACTTCCCGACCGGCTCCTCGACGTCGAGTTCGGACGACTCCGCACCGACCGACAACGCGAGCGACAGCTCCAGCAGCGACGGCTCCGACACCGCGAGCAGCACCGACTCGCCGCCGGCCCTGACCTCGACGCCGTTCGACCCGAACTCGCTCAACGCCTTCCAGACCGACAAGACGCCGCTGGAGCTCGACGCGCTGGTGCCGCAGAGCTTCACCGACGACAAGGGCGTGCACTACACGCTCAAGGCCGGCAGCGTGCAGCCCTGCGTGCAGACCGACATGTCCTCGAACATGCAGGACATCCTGACCTCCAACAGCTGCAGCAAGGAGATCGCGGCCAGCTTCGTCGACGACAGCGGCCAGTACCTGGTCTCCGTCAAGGTCCTCCCGCTGCCGGACCAGCACACCGCGACCACGGTCTACAACGACCTCGCGCAGCAGTCCGCCGCCGACTTCGGCATCTGGTGCCCGGGCAGCGGCCCCGGCTCGACGACCTGCCAGGGCGACTACCAGTCGGCCACCATCAAGCAGTACCGCGAGCAGCAGCACCGCTACATCATCCTGTCGGTGGCGCTGGCCGTGAACCACTCGCAATCCAGCAGCATCGCGCCCTGGCTGGACGCCGCCGCGAAGAAGGCCGTGGACACCGCCGGCCCGGTCAACTGGTCCGGAAACCAGTAGCCGGAAGCCAGTAGCCGGGCAAGATACAGACGAAGGCCCCTGCGAAATGATCGCAGGGGCCTTCAACAGCAACAGGGTCAGCAGACCCCGCAGGCGTTCTCCGCCTCGGGCTGCGCAGCCGGCTTGCCGATCGACGGCATCCCCAGGGTCACCGCCGCCTTGCGCCGCTCGGACTCCGGCTGCTCCTGCCGGGCCTGCCACGCGTCGCCGGACCGGGTGCGTCGCAGGGCCTTGATGGCGCTCCCGCCGTCCGCGCCGTCGGCGTTCAGGTGGTGCGGCGCCGCGTACGTGATCTCCACCGAGACCATGTCCCCGGGGCGCGGCAGATCGGCGGCCGGGGTCTGGCCCACCGCGAAGTGGACGAGCCGGTTGTCCGGAGCCCGCCCCGACATCCGCCGCGTCTCCCCGTCCTTGCGCCCCTCGCCCTCGGCGACCAGCAGCTCGACGGTCCGCCCGACCTGCTTCTTGTTCTCCTCCCAGGAGATCTCCTCCTGCAGCGCGACCAACCGCTCGTACCGCGCCTGCACGACCTCCTTCGGCACCTGTTCCTCCATCGTGGCCGCGGGCGTCCCGGGCCGCTTGGAGTACTGGAACGTGAAAGCGGCCGAGAAACGCGCCTCGCGCACGACGTGCATCGTCTGCTCGAAGTCCTCCTCGGTCTCCCCGGGGAAGCCGACGATGATGTCGGTGGTGATCGCCGCGTCGGGCATGGCGGCGCGCACCCGCTCGATGATGCCCAGGTACCGGTCCTGCCGGTAGGAGCGGCGCATCGCCCGCAGCACGGTGTCGGAGCCGGACTGCAGCGGCATGTGCAGCTGCGGCATGACGTTCGGCGTCTCGGCCATCGCCGCGATCACGTCGTCGGTGAAGTCCCGGGGATGCGGCGAGGTGAAGCGCACCCGCTCCAGCCCCTCGATCTGGCCGCACGCGCGCAGCAGCTTCGCGAAGGCCTCCCGGTCCCCGAACTCCGACCCGTACGCGTTGACGTTCTGCCCCAGCAGCGTCACCTCGCACACGCCCTCGGCCACCAGCGCCTCGATCTCCGACAGGATCTCGCCCGGCCGCCGGTCCTTCTCCTTGCCCCGCAGCGCGGGCACGATGCAGAAGGTACAGGTGTTGTTGCACCCGACCGACACGCTGACCCAGGCCGCGTAAGCGGACTCGCGCCGCGTCGGCAGCGTGGAGGGGAAGACGTCCAGCGACTCCAGGATCTCCACCTGGGCCTCGTCCTGCACCCGGGCCCGCTCCAGCAACACCGGCAACGCCCCGATGTTGTGCGTCCCGAACACCACGTCCACCCACGGCGCGCGCCGCGTGATCTCCCCGCGGTCCTTCTGCGCCAGGCAGCCGCCGACCGCGATCCGCATCCCGGGCCGCCCCGCCTTCACCGAGGCCAGGTGCCCGAGGTTCCCGTAGAGCCGGTTGTCGGCGTTCTCCCGCACCGCGCAGGTGTTGAGCACCACCACGTCCGCCTCGCTGGCACCGTCGGACGCACGCACGTAGCCGGCGTCCTCGAGCAGGCCGGAGAGGCGTTCGGAGTCGTGGACGTTCATCTGGCAGCCGTAGGTGCGGACGATGTATGTCTTGTCGGTCGCGGTGTCGGGCATGGCTACAAGGATAGGACCCCCGGACGCGGGGTCCGGCCGTTAAAGGGAGGGTCCGGCCGTCAAAGACGGTTCGGCGGTCCCGGATCGCCAATGGTGACGATCTCGGCGCGCGCGACGGACCTGGCCAGGTCGGCGATCCGCTCGCGCTCCTCGGGCGTTTCACACCCCTCGACGGCGATCCGGCACGCGGCCAGGAAGCGCGGGCGCAGGGCGACCCACGCGTCGTACGCGGCCATGCGATCCGGGTTGGCTTCGCCGCGCTCGAAGGCGTCCGAGAAGTCATAGAACAAGCCCGGTTGGGCCTGGTACCAGGCTTTCAAGGAGCAAAGCCGCTCCACATAAGTGCCGGTCTCGAGATAGCCGATCAGCGCCTCGTGGAGCTCGTGCCGACCGATGGCGGCCACGATCGGCATGATCAAGTACTGGTTGAAGCTCGCGTGCGGGTCGTGGGCGACCAGGTGGAAGAGCGCGTCGCGGTGGTTCCGCACCTCGTGGGGGGCTTGCGTCAAAGCCTTGGCCAGCCTGCCCCGTTTGATGGTGCAGCGCCTATGGCGCGCGTAATCCGGGCGGTCGGCCATATCCGGCAGGTCGCCGATCTGCCACTCGGGGCTGATCAGGGCGAGCTGCGCGTCGAGCAAGGACTCGAATTCCGCGTAGATCTCCGCCAACTCCGGCATACCCACCAAGGTAGGCCCGGCGGCCTTGATCAGGTCCGCTCGAAGAAGACCCAGTACTGCTGGAGGTGCGGCGGGATCTCGCTCCCGGGGTACGGCGTCCGCTCCGCGAACCCGCGCGACCGGTAGAGCCGCTGGGCGTCGGCCATGAAGCGCACCGTGTCGAGCCGCACGGTCTGTGCCCCCATCCGTGTGGCCTCGTCGAGCAGCCGGTCGAGCAGCCGCGATCCCACGCGCTGACCACGGCTCTCCGGGACCACGTACATGCGCTTCACCTCGACGACCCCGGGCTCCAGCGTGCGCAGCCCCGCCACGCCGACCAGCGTGCCGGATTCCTGGTCCTGGGCCGCGAACAGGGCTTTCGCCGGGTCGTGGTACTCCTCCAGGGAGTCGCGCAGGGTCGAGACGTCGGTCGGCGAGTCCTCGATGCCGAACGTCGTGTGGAGCTCCTGCAGAGCGGTGGTGATGTAGTCGGTCAGGAGCTTCGCGATCTCATCGGCCTCGGTGGCGAGGTCGGCGCGTCGGACGGTGATCGTCATGGATATGGACAATAGCGGTATGGCACCGGCACCTCACTTGGACCAGGACGCCCTCCAGACCCTCCACCGGACGATCGCTGCCCGCGTCGAGCGCGGCGAGCTGCCCGGCGCGGTGACGCTCGTGGCCCGCGTCGGCGACAGCGACGACAGCGACAGCGGCGAGCAGGTCGACATCGCCGCCTTCGGCGAGACGGCACCCGGCTCCGGCCACCCGATGGCCCGCGACACCCCCTTCCGCATCACCTCGATGACCAAGCCGATCGTCGCCGCCGCCGTGCTGGCCATGGTCGACGCCGGCGTGCTGGAGCTCGACGCGCCGGTGGACCCGTACCTGCCCGAGCTCGCCGATCGCAGGGTCCTGAAGCGGCTGGCCGGCCCGCTCGACCAGACCGTGCCCGCCGAGCGCCCGATCACCGTCCGCGACCTGCTCACCTTCCGCCTCGGCCTCGGCATGAACGGCGCGCCGCCGGCCATCGACCCGCCGATCCCGATCAACCTCGCGGCCGAGGAGCGCGGCCTGGTTCTCGCGCAGCCGGAGCCGCGTGCCCGGCACGCCCCGGACGAGTGGCTGCGCCTGTTCGGCGAGCTCCCGCTGCTGGAGCAGCCCGGGACTCGCTGGCGCTACAACGTCGGTTCGCTCGTGCAGGGCGTCCTGCTGGCGCGTGCGGCCGGCGCGCCGCTCGAAGACGTCGTCGAGGAGCACATCCTCGGCCCGCTGGGTATGACCGCCACCGGTTTCAGCGTCCCCGAGGAGCAGGCACGCAGGCTTCCCGCCTACTACGCGACCGACTTCACCACCGGGAAGCTGACCCGGCAGCCGGCCGACCCCTGGCAGACCTGGGCGAAACCCGCCGTCTTCCCCTCCGGCGCGGCCGGGCTGATCAGCACCCTCGACGACTACTACGCGTTCGCCCGCATGCTCCTGCGCCGCGGCGAACACGAAGGCCGCCGAGTCCTCTCCGCAGAGTCGGTCACGCTGATGACCACCAACCAGCTGACCCCGGACCAGGTCGCCGAAGCCCCCTTCCCCCTCGACGGCGCCGGCTGGGGAATGGGCATGTCGGTCACCGCCGAAGGCCGCTACGGCTGGGACGGCGGCTGGGGCACCTCCTGGTGCAACGACCCGGACCTCGGCCTCTGCTCGATCTTCCTGTCGCAGACCACTGATGTGATCTTCAACGGCACCACGGCCGAGTTCGACGCCCTGGCCCGGCAAGCCGCCGTCTGACCGCCGCCGAATCCCGAGACCAAGGAACCCGATGAGCACCGCTTCCCTCACCGAAGCCGACGTCAAATCCGCCGCCGACCGCGTCGCCGGCCGAATCCGCCGCGTCACCGTCGCCCCGGCCGACGCCGACGCCCTTCCCGGCACCGGCACCGGCACACTCTGGCTGGCCTGCGAATTCATGCAGCACGGCGGCTCCTTCAAAGCCCGCGGCGCCCTCAACCTCGCCCTGCACCACCTCGAGAACGGCACCATGCCCGCCGAGGGCATCGCCATCGCCTCCGGCGGCAACGCCGGGATCGCCGCCGCCTGGGCCGGCCGCGCCGCCGGCATCAAGGTCACCGTCTTCCTCCCGGCGACCGCGCCGGCCGTGAAGATCGGGAAGCTCCGGGCGCTCGGTGCCGACGTCCGCCTGGAAGGCACCGTCTACGCACACGCCCTCGAAGCCTCCGTCCGGCACGCCGAAGCCACCGGCGCCCTGCTCTCCCATGCCTACGACCACCCGCTGATCGCCGCCGGCGCCGGGACCTGCGCCGCCGAGTTCCGCGAGCAGGTCCCGGACCTCGACACGATCATCGTCGCCGTCGGAGGAGGCGGGCTGTTCTCCGGCACCGCCGCCGCGATGTTCCCGCACGGCGTCCGCGTCGTCGCCGTCGAGCCCGAGAACTGCCGCGCGCTCAACGCGGCCCTGGAGGCCGGAGGCCCGACCGACGTCGACGTGGACTCCGTCGCGGCCGATTCCCTCGGCGCGCGCCGCGTCTCTCAGATGGCCTACCAGCTGGCGACGGATCCGCTCGCGGCCTCCGTCCTGGTCACCGACGACCAGATCGTCGCGGCGCGCACCGCGCTCTGGGAGCACCGGCGGGTTCTGGTGGAACACGGCGCCGCGGCCGCACTAGCCGCGGTGCTGTCCGGGCGGTACTCCCCCAGCGAGGGCGAACGGATCGGTGTCGTGCTCTGCGGCGCGAACACCGATCCGTCCGACCTGTCCCACTGAATCAGAGGGCTGTCACTGCACGATCGACCACACGAACGTGGCCGTACCCGACACCCCCGCTCCGTCGGTGGCGGTAGCGGTCACCGTGTAGGTCCCCAGCGTGGTTCCGGTGCCGGAGATCGTTCCGTTGCCGCTGATGCTGATGCCCGGCGGCAGTCCGGTCGCGGTGTAGGTGAGCGTCGCGGCCGTGTTGGAGTCGACGCCCTGCATCTGGAACGACACCCCGGCACCCTTCGGGCTGCTGTACCCGAACGGGTTCACGACGCCGACCGTCTCCGCGCCCGGCACCCCCGAGTTGGGCGTGACGTTCGCGCTGACCGCCGTGTTCGCCAACGACACCCCGGCGTAGGCGGCACCAGCGGCCACCTGGCCGGTCAACGTGTGCGCCAGCGATGTGGAACCGGTCAGGGGCAGGTTGTTGGAGGCATCCCCGACGCGGATGGCGTATGCGCCGGCTTGGGCCTCCCACTGGTTGTCAGTGGCCGACCACGAGGCCAGGTTGTGAATGGTCAACGGGAAGCTGACCGTGGTGCTCTGCCCCGGGTTGAGCATCACGCGCTGGAACCCGGCCAGCTGGTTCGGCGGATCCTGGCTGGCCGCCGGGTCCCCGACGTACATCTGGGCCACCTCCGCGCCGGCCACCGAGCCGGTGTTGGTCACCGTCGCGGTCACCGTGGCCTGGCCGTTGGCGTTGAACCCGCCGACGGACAGGTTGGAGAAGGAGAACTTCGTGTAGGACAGGCCGAACCCGAACGGGAAGGCCGGGGTGATGTTCTGCGACTGGTACCAGCGGTAGCCGATGTTCACACCCTCGCTGTAGACCGGGCCGGTCGGGGTGCCGGGCCACTGCGCCGTGGTCTGCGCCGGGACCTGGCTGAGCGAGGACGGGAACGTCACCGGCAGCTTGCCGGAGGGGTTCGCCGTGCCGAAGATCAGCGAGGCCACCGCCGCGCCGGTCTCCTGGCCGCCGTACCAGTTCTCGAAGACGCCGGCGACCGAGTTCAGCCACGGCATGACCACCGGCGAACCGCTGTTGACCACCACGATGGTGTTCGGGTTCACCGCGGCCACGTCCGCGATCATCGTCTCGTCGGCGGCGGACACGTCGAGCGTCTGCAGGTCGCTCTCCTCGCCCTCGGGGGCGCTGACGAAGACGATCGCGTACGTCGCGGCCTGCGCCGCGGCCACCGCCTGCGGGATGTTCGTTGTCCCGTTGTCGTCGCCGGGGGTGTAGGTGACCTTCATGTTCGGCCCGACCGCGTTCTGGATGCCGGTGATCGGCCAGACCGTGTTCGAGCTGTCGACCCCGCCGCTGCCGCCGCCGGCGAGCTCGACCGCGGCGCCGCCGTCGGTGCCGAGCACGGCGATGGACTTGGCGGTGGTCGGGTTCGGGTTCAGCGGCAGCAGTCCGTTGTTCTTCAGTAGGACCGTGCCCTCCTGGCCCAGTTGCAGCGCGGTCTGCTGGTGCGCCGCGTTCGTGACCGTGGCGGACAGCGAGCCGCTCGCCGGGTTGTCGAACACGCCGAACGCGAACAGCTGGGTCAGGATCCTGGCCACGATGGAGTTCAGGGTGCTCTGGTCGAACTGGCCGGCGGCCAGCGCGTTGCCCAGGTTGGTCGCGTAGGAGTTGAACGGCATCGCGATGTCCAGGCCGCCGTTGGCGTCGGCGACCGCCGGGCCCGCGGCGCCCCAGTCGGAGACCACGAAGCCGCCGTAGTTCGCCTGGGTGTCCAGACCGTTGCGGAGCATCGGGGCACTCGCGCACGACGAGGCACCGTTGACCACGGCGTAGGAGCACATGAACGAGGCCGGTGCGGACTGCGCGATCGAGTCCTGGAACGGAGCCAGATACAGCTCCTGCATCGCCTGCGTGCCCACGATCTCGTTGTTGCCGCCGTTCGGGTACTGCTCCTGGTCGTAGGCGGCCACGTGCTTCACGTCGGCCATCACGCCCTGGCTCTGCAAGCCCTTCACCTCGGCGGAGGTGATCTGGCCGGCCAGGAACGGGTCCTCGCCGTAGGTCTCGTAGGTCCGGCCCCAGCGCGGGTCGCGCACCAGGTTGGTGGTCGGGCCGAGCGAGACGGTGACGCCCTTGCCGGCGAACTCGGCGCCCTTGGCCGTGCCCTCCTGCTGGATCAGCCCCGGGTCCCAGGTGGCCGCCGCGGACTCCCCGTCGGGGAACGCGGTCACGCCGCCGTTGCCGTCACCGACCCCGGACGGTCCGTCCTCCATGTTGATCTGCGGGATGCACAGGTTGGGGACGCCCGCGACGTGGCCGATGTAGTTGGTCGTGCCGTCGCCGGCGACCAGGGTCAGCTCCTCGGACTGGTTCATGGTGTTCAGCACCTGCTGGACGCGCTGCGCGACCGGCGCGGTGGAACCGACCCAGGGGCAGACCCCGTTGCCGCCGTTGCCGTTGCCTCCGGTCACCGGCGGGGTGCTGGTCAGGCCGTAGACGTCGAACTCCAGGATCGAGTAGCCCCACTGGGTGGCGCGGGCCGTGCCGTACATCCGGACGTAGCGGTCGGTCGTGGAGACCGGGAACGTCTGGTGGCCGCCGGTGCCGGTGGTCGTGGAGTAGACGGTCGTCCAGGTCGCGTTGTCGTTGGAGACCTGGATCTGGAAGGCCGAGGCGTACGCGTTCTCCCACAGGATGCCGATGCTGCAGATCTGCTGCTGCGTCCCGAGGTCCACGTCCAGCCACTGCGGGTCGCTGTACGCGCTCTCCCAGCGGGTGCCCGGGTCGCCGTCGGTGGCGGCGGAGGCCGGGTTGCCGGTGGTGGAGTAGACCGAGGAAGCCGTGGTCGGCTGGTCCATCGCCAGGTCCTGCGTGCCGCAGTACTGGTTCGGGCCGGGTCCGCCGCCCGAGCCCTGGACGAAGGACAGGAAGTGGATGTTGAAGCCGGCCGCGTCCTGCTTCACGGTCAGCGTCTGCGCCCCGGCCGGCAGCGTGATACTGGCCGTGACCGTGGTGAACGTCCCGTAGCCGCCGGTGTTCGGCACCGCGACGGCGCCGGTCAGGTTGGCGCCGGAAGCGTTTTCGATGTGCAGCGCGTCGGTGAGCGCCCCTGGTGCGGCCACCCGGAAGCTGACTGTGTAGACGCCGCTGGTGGCCACCTGGACCGTGTAGTGGAACCACTGCCCGGCGCCGGTCCAGCCCATGTCATAGGCGCCGCCGGCAGGACTCGTGTCCTGCGTGTCGGGCGTGTTCTCCAGGTCGACCCCGTCGGCGCGGTAGCTGTTGGCCGTGCCGTTGGTCGCCGTCACGTTGTAGGCGACGCCCTGGCCGCCGGTGTCGTAGTTCGCGATCTGGACCGTGCCGGGAACCGGCGCGGGCGCCCCGCCGAACGGCTTGTCCCCGCCGCCACCGCTCGTGGTGAGGGTGAAGGCCATGTTGTGGAAGTTCCAGCCGTTCGTGTCCTGCTTCACCGTCAGCGTCTGGGTGCCGGCCGGGAGGGTGAGGCTCGCGGTGACCGTCGTCCAGGTCTCGTAGCCGCCGGTGTTGGGGACGGCGACGGAGCCGGTCAGGTTGGTCCCGGAGGCGTCCGCGATGTGCAGCGCGTCGGCGATGCCATACGGCGAGGACAGCCGGAAGGCGACGCTGTACGTACCAGCCGTGGCAACGCTGACCGTGTAGTCGAACCACTGCCCGGGCGTCGTCCAGCCCATGTCATAGGCACCGCCCGCGGGGCTGGTGCCCAAGGTGTCGGCGGTGGTCTCCAGATCGATCCCGTCGGCGCGGTAGCTGTTGGCCGAGCCGTTGGTGGAGGACACGTTGTAGGCGACACCCTGGCCGCCGGTGTCGTAGTTCGCGGCCTCGACCAGGCCCGGCAGGGCCACGGGGGTCCCGCCGAACGGCGTGCCGGCGGCCGCGCTCGCCTGACTCGGCAAGCCGGCCAGCGACGCGGCGAACAACGCCCCCGCCGCCAGCAGGGTACGCACTACCGGTCGTGGTCGGCCGCGCGAGGGCGTCGACCCGCGCGCAAGTTTGAGGAGCCTCATTGCAGTCCCTTCAGTCCTCTGAGTCGCACAGATGGCAGGGAGGGCGCCCTCGTTCGGCTTGAATATTGCGCGCGGGTTAACCACTGTCAATAAAGAACCGGTTCCGGAACCGATCCCGTAACCGCATCCGTTACCGGTTCCGGCGTCATCACGCCGGGGCGGCCGCCGGAGCGTCAACCTCAGAAGGTTGAGACAACCCCTCTCGCTTCGCCTTGGCCCGCAACAGGATCCAGGCGGCGAGCGCGGCGACGGCGAGGATCCCGGCGCCGCTGCGCAGCGCGAGATGCAGCGCCTCCACGAACGAGGTGTCGACCGTGTCACGCAGTGCCGGCGGCAGCGCGCGGCTGGCGGTGATCCCGCCCGCGCCGCCGTTCGTGACGGCGGCCACGACCTGGTGCGAGTGGCCGGCGTCGACCCCGAGCGTGCGCAGCCTGTGGCCGAGCAACCCGGTCATCCGGCTGGTGAGGATCGCGCCGAGGGCCGCGATGCCGACCACGCCGCCGACCTCGCGCATGGTGTTGGTGACCGCGGAGGCCATGCCCGCCTTCGGGCCCGGGACCCGTTCGAGCACCGCGACGGAGACCGGCGCGAAGGACAGGCCCATGCCCAGGCCCATCACCGGCAGCGTCCACACGTACTGGTAGTAGTGCGCGCCGAGGCCGTAGAGCGACAGGCCGCCCAGGGCGACCGCGCACAGTGTCAGACCGCTGACGAGCGCCGGACGCGGTCCCAGCCGTCCGGTCACGATGCCCGCGACCGGCGCCGCCACCATGATCGAGGCGGTCGCCGGCAGCGAGCCGACGCCGGCCATCGTGGGCGACCAGCCGTAGACGTCCTGCATCAGCAACGGCAGGAAGAACAACGCGCCGAACATCCCGAAGCTCACCATGAACCCGCTCATCAGCGCGCCGGTGATCACCCGGTCGCCGAAGAACGACAGGTCGAGCATCGGCGCGGCTCGGGTCGCCTCGATGACCAGGAACGAGACCAGGGAGAGCAGCGCAATGGCGGCGGCGGTCAGCACCCGGGCGCTCGCCCAGCCCGAGCTCGGCCCCTCGATCAGCGCGAACACCAGCGCGCCGAAGCCGAGGGCGCCGGTGATCTGGCCGGGGATGTCGAAGCGGTCGCGGCCGTCGTGGAACTCCGGCAGCACCCGCCAGCCCACCAGCAGCGCCATCGCGCCGATCGGCACGTTGATCCAGAACACGCTGGACCAGCCGAAGGCGTCCACCAGCGGACCGCCGACGGCCGGGCCGAGCGCGAGCCCGAGGCCCGAGATGCCGGACCACAGGCCGATGGCGCGGGCCCGCTCGCGCGGGTCGGGGAAGGTGTTGCGGATGATCGACAGGCTGCCCGGGGTCAGCATCGCAGCGCCCAGGCCCTGCAGCATGCGCGCCGCGACGAGTTCGCCGATCGAGCCGGACAGCGCGCACAGCATCGAGCCGAGGCTGAAGCCGACGACGCCGGCCAGGAAGACGCGCTTGCGGCCGAGGCGGTCGCCGAGCGTGCCGCCGGTCAGCAGCAGCGCGGCGTAGACCAGGCTGTAGCCCTCGACCACCCACTGCAGGCCGGTGACGCCGGCGTGCAGTTGGCCGCCGATCTTCGGCAGCGCGGTGTTGACGACGACGTTGTCCAGCATCGCCATGAACAGCGTGATGCACAGCGTGCCGAGGATCAGGGCTTTACGACGGGAGTTCGGTTCCGGGATGGTCATGGTGTCCCCTGCGTCGGGGCGCGGGGCGGCCCGAAGCCGGGCGGAGCCACCGCGCGACGGCTGCCTAACACCGTTAGATTCCCACTAACAGCGTTAGACTGCAAGTCTGGGAGCCCCCAGCCAGGACGAGAACGAGGAGACCCGGGTGACTTCGGCGGACCACAGCGCGGCGGCCCGGCCCCCCGCCATCACCCGCGAAGCCCTGGCCGCGGCGGGCCTGACGGTCCTGCGCCGGGAGGGCCTCGACGCCCTGTCCATGCGCAAGGTGGCCGCCGAACTGGGCGTCCGAGCGGCCTCGCTCTACTACCACGTGCAGGACAAGGAACAGCTCCTCGACCTCGTCGCCGACGGCCTGACCTGGGACACCCGCAAACTGGCCGGTACCGGCGACTGGTCCGTGTGCCTGCGCGAGATGGCCCACGGCTACTACCGCTATCTGCACGCCAACCGCGACACCGCCCGCCTGATGGCCGGCCGCCGGGCCCCGGGCCCGAACCTGATGAACCTGCTCGACGCGATGCTGGGCCGGCTGCGCGCCGGCGGCTTCTCGGACCAGGACGCCGCGTGGGCCACCCTGCTGATGGCCAACTACGTGCAGGGCTTCGTGCTTCAGGAGCAGCAGCCGAAGGCACCCCGGGGAGAGCCGGGCGCCGGTGCGAAGTCCGCGGTGGCACAGGGGGCGTGCGAGGCGGCCGCCGAGTCACTGCCGAACATCGGGGCCCTGATGGCGCTGATGGCCGACGGCGACACGCAGAAGCTGTTCGCCTTCGGGGTGGACCGGCTCATCGACGGTCTGCGGGCGCGGCTCTCCGACCAGGGCCATTCCTGACCGGTACGGCCCGGTACGGCACGGCCAGGCACGGCCAGACACGGCCCGGCACGGCCCGACTGGAAGGAAATTCTGCGCCGATCGGCCCGCGACACACCCGAACGGCCCACCCGCGCCGCCGACACCCCGGCCCCGGCGCGACGCTGGCAGGCATGACCGAGAACAAGGCCGGGGACAAGGCCGAGCACAAGCGCTGGACCGTGACCGACTACGACGAGCACACGATTCACCTCAAGGCCCCGTTCCGCATGATCTTCAACGACAACATCTCCCTGTCGCGCGACGCCATCGCCACGGTCGAGGAGCGTCAGGGCCATGACGTCATCATCGTGTCGACCATGGACGGCCGCAGCTACGAGGTGCTGCGCGGGGTGGCACGCGCGCAGCGGGCGAAGACCAAGGAAGCGTTCGGACTGTGATTCCCCCCGCGCCCGGTCGGTGGATCGGGCGCGGGGAGGTCCGGCGCTCAGCCGCTGTGGTGGACCGTGAGCGCGTAGAAGGCGACGCGCGCCCCCTTGGTGGTGCTGCTCGATGAGGACTGGTTGTAGGAACCGGCCTTGAAGTACATGTGGTACGCGTCGAAGGACGACGGGATCGTGTACTTCGTCGTCTTGCCGTTCACCGTCAGCGAGACGGTGTTCCCGCCGGTGACGGTGATCGTGTAGGACCACTGCGTCCCGACCGGTACGTTCGCGATCTGGTGCGTGGTCTGGCCGCCGGACGGCGAGTTCTCGGTGCCGAGCACGATGTTGCCGTTGTTGTAGTAGTACAGCTCGACGAGCGGCTTGGTCGAGGACCCGCCGGTCCCGAGGTGGATCTGGCCCACGCACACGTGGTTGGTCACCGAGACCACGCGCAGGGTGGCCTGCAGTTGGTGGGTGCCGGCCAGGTGCCAGTCGGCGTCGCTGCCGTCGCTGTTCATCTCGCGCAGTTCCGAGCGCGCGTAGTTGGAGTTGGGCGTGGTGACGCCCTTCTCCGGCGCCCAGAACGTCATGGCCCCGTCCTTGGTGTCCGTGTAGAAGTACGAGTCCTGATAGCCCTTCGCGCCCTGCAGCTGCGAGGACGGGATCGTCCGCGGCGAGCCGGGGCTGCCCACGGGCTCCTGGAGCTCCCAGACGGACAGGTTGAAGTTGCCGCCGGGCGCGACGGTGGTGCTGAGCTTGGCCGAGGCCGCCGGAGCCGCGTGCGCCGCGGCGGCGGCGCGGGCGGGCGCGGCCTGGGCGGTCGTCGACGACGCCGCGATCACGACGCCGGTGCAGATCGCGGTGGCCGCGGCGGCCGCGGCGGCGAGATTGGGTGATGCGCCTCTGAGCATGAGAGCGTCCCTTCGGGTTGGTGGCGGTGGACGCCGGCGACGGGAGCCATGGGCCGAAGCCGGTCGAGCGTGTCCGGACCTTGCGAAGCGCGTGTTCATCGTCCGCGGCGACGGCCGGGGGCGGCAATGCCCCGCCGGTCAAGAGTGAGTAAAGGTTCATAACCAGAATCAGCGTTCGGATTCGTGAACCGGCATTGCCCTACGATTGCCGACATTCAGGACGGCATCCCGAGCACTGAGAGGAGTTCAGCATGCCGGTGCCAGCCACCGAGGCAGAGGTGCTGATCGTCGGCGGCGGGCCGGTCGGGCTCACCGCGCGGGCCCTGCTGGAACGCCGGGGCGTGTCGACCGTGCTGGTGGAGAAGCATGCCACGCTCTCGCCGTTCCCGCGGTCCCGGCTGGTCAACGTCCGGACGATCGAGATCTTCCGGTCCCTCGGGCTGGCCGAGCCCGTCGCGGCGGGCGCGTTCGCGCCGGAGTACGGCCGGGTCCGCTTCCGCGACACCCTGCGCGCGGACGACTTCGCCACGGCGGCGATGATCGGGATCAACGCCCCGATCCCCGAGAGCCCCGTGATCGGCGTGGTGACCTCGCAGGACCGGCTGGAACCGGTCCTGCTCGCCGCGGCGCACGCGCCGGTCCGCTTCGGCGTCGAGCTCACCGGCCTGACCGAGGACGCCGACGGCGTCACGGCTGTGCTCCTCGACCGCCGACAGGGTACGGAGTCACGGCTCCGCGCCCGCTATGTCCTAGCTGCCGACGGCGCGAACTCCACCGCCCGCGACTGCGAGGACACCGCGACCGCTGACTGAGCCGCACTCGTCGCACGCGCCCTCGGCCCCGGTGACGATCTCCAGGTCGAGGTGCACCGGGTGGAGCACTGGGTAGTGAACGCTTTCATCGCGGAACGCTTCCGCCACGGCCGGGTCCTGGTGGCCGGGGACGCCGCGCACGCGATTCCGCCCGCCGGCGGCATGGGCATGAACACCGGCGTCGGCGATGTGCACAACCTGTGCTGGAAGCTGGCGGGGGTCCTCCGTGGATGGGCCGGGCCGGGTGCAGCTCCGAGCCGGCGCGGACGCCGCGAACCGGTCGAGCTGCCCTGGTCGGAGCAGTACTTCGCACAACTCGGCCTCGTGCTGGGAGTCGCCTACGACCAAGACGAGTACGAGCCCTCCGATCCGGGCACGGACTACGTCCCCACAGCCAAGCCTGGCCACCGCATGCCGCACTTCTGGCTCGCCCCGGGTCGCTCGACGCTGGACGCGTTCGGCGAGTGGTTCACCGTCCTCACTCCGGACCCGGCCGGCTGGGAGCGGCAGCTCACCGGACCGTGGCCGCTCCGCATCGAGTCCCTGCCCGCCGAGCACGCCGCCGACAGTGGCCTGCATCCCGACGGAGCCCTGCTCGTCCGGCCCGACGGCCACATCGGCGCACGCTGGCAGGACCGGCCATCCGGGGACTCCGCGCTCTACGACGCCCTCGTCGCGATCACCGGATACCGCTAGGCCATGAGAACAAGGCGGTGCCGCCCCCGCACCAGCGGAGACGGCACCGCGTCACCCGGAACCAGAACCAGGTGTCACTGGAAGATCTGGAACTCCGAGAGCTGCCCGGCCGGCCACCCGGTGTTGGCGGTGAAGTTCAACCGCACGTACCGCGTGGAGGTCGACGGGAACGTGATGGTCACGGTGTTCCCGGTCGAGGGGTCGAACGTGTAGCTCGCCGAACCGACGACGGTGGAGAAGGTGCTGTTGTCGGTCGAACCGAGCACCGACAGCGTCTGGCTCCGGGTGGCCCAGGAGCTGGACGGCGGCAGGTCGAGCACGATCTTGCTGATGCTCTTCGACGCGCCGAGGTCGACCTGGATCCACTGCGGGAAGGCGTTGTCGGTGCTCTCCCAGTAGCTGCTGGTGTTGCCGTCGACCGTGTTGCCGGGCACGTAGTTCTGCGTGTACCCGCTGGCCGAGGTCGGCTGGTTCAGCGCGAGGTTGGTGCTGCCGCTCGTGGCGCCGGTACCGGTCAGAGCGACGGTCGCCGGGCTACCGGGGGCGTTGCTGGCGATGCTCAGCGAGCCGGTCCGGGCGCCGGTGGCGGTCGGGGTGAAGGTGACGCTCACCGTGCAGGACGCGCCGGCGGCCAGCGTGCTGCCGCAGGTGTTGCTCTGGGCGAAGTCACCGGTGGCGGTGATCGAGGAGATCGATGCCGAGCCGTTGCCGGAGTTGCTCACCGTCACCGACTGCGCGCCGGAGGCGGTGCCGACGGTCTGGTTGCCGAAGGACAGGCTGCTCGGGTTGGTCGCGATCGACGGGCCGGTGGTGGTGCCGCCGCTGCCGAGGTAGACCTGGAAGTCCGAGAGCTGACCGGCCGGCCAGCCGCTGTTGGCGGTGATGTTGACGCGGACATAGCGGGCCGTGGAGGTGGTGAACGGGATGGTCACCGTGTTGTTGTTGGCGTTCGGGTCGAAGGTGTAGGTGGCCGAGCCCACGAGGGTCGAGTAGTTCGTGCCGTCCGTGGAGCCCTGGACCGACAGCGTCTGGGTGCGGGCCCCCCACGCGGTCGACGGCGGGAGCCGCAGGACCACCTTGCCGACGGTCCAGTTCTGGCCGAGGTCGACCTGCGCCCACTGTGGGAAGGCGCCGTTCGCGCTCTCCCAGTAGGTCGACGGGTCGGCGTCGGTCAGGTTGCCGGGCACGTAGGAGCCGTTGCTGGAGCTGGCCGAGGCCGGCTGCCCGGCCGCCAGGTTCACCGAGCTGTCGACGCCGGTGCCGCTGAGCGCCACGGTGGTCGGGGTGTTGGTGGCGTTGCTGGCGACGGTGAGCGTGCCGGTGCGCGAGCCCCCGGCGGTCGGCGTGAACTTCACCGTCACCGTGCAGGAGCCGTTGACGGCGATCGAGGAGCAGTTGTTCGTCTGGCTGAAGTCACCGGTGACCGAGACCCCGGAGACGCTCGCCGCGCTGGTGCCGGTGTTGCCGATGGTCACCGTCTGGGTCCCGGCCGAGGAGCCGACCGCGGTGCGGGTGAAGGCCAGGCTGGCCGGGTTGGCGTTGAGCACCGGTCCCGGCGCGACGCCGGTGCCGGATAGCGAGACGGTGTCGGTGACGCCGCCGGCGTTGACGGTCAGGCTGCCGCTGCGCGCACCGGACGCCGACGGCGTGAAGGTGACGTTCACCGTGCAGGAACCGTTGGCCGCGATCGAGGAGCCGCAGTTGTTGGTCTGCGCGAAGTCGCCGCCGGCCGCGATCGAGGACACCGCGGCCGCCGAACCGGTCGGGTTGGACACCGTCACGGTCTGCGCGGCACTGGTCGTGCCGGTCGCCACCGAGCCGAAGTTCAGCGAGCCGGGGCTGGTGGTGACGCTGCTGGCCGGGTACGGCGGGAAGACCGGCGTGGGGTTGTCCGAGACGCACTGCGTCGGGCTCACCCCGGAGTTGCCGCCGTTGTCGGTGATCGCGAAGGAGTTGCCCTCGCAGCTGTAGCTCGGCGCGTTGCCGGCGTTGGCCTGCGCGACGCCGGTGGCGACGACGTTCTGGAACGTCGCGGCGCCGCCGGTCTGCTCCTGCATCGCGAAGGTGCCGGTGCCGGCGATGGTCACGTTGTTCAGGCTGACGCCGCTGACCGTGCCCTCGACCCACTGGATCGCCTCGAACGGGGACTGCTCGATCAGGGCGTTGCTGACGTTGATCGGCCCGGTGATCGCGCCCTGGCTGCCGTCGAACCACAGCGCGCCGACGCCGAACTGCCAGTTCGGGTCGAGGCTGCCGTCGCGGATCAGGGTGTTGTTCGAGATGGTGGTGGTGCCTACCGGCGTGGAGCTGAAGCGCTGCCCGACCTGGATGCCGCCGCCCTGGGTCAGGCCGGTGTCGGCGACCAGGTTGCCGGTGACGGTGTTGTCGTGGCCGCCGTAGATGGCGATGCCGTTGGCCAGCTGCTGGAGCTGGACGGTGTTGTTGGAGATGATGTCGTTGGCGTCGGCGCCGATGCCGGAGTCGGCCCAGGTCGCGATGCCGTCGTCACCGGTGTTGCGGATGTCGCTGTCGGTCACGGTGGAGTTGGTCACGCCGCCGTGGAAGTTGATGCCGTCGGCCGTGGTGTCCCGGATCCGCATGCCGCTGAAGGTCAGCTTGTCCATCGGGCCGTCCATCCAGGCCCCGACCTTCATGTGCTCGATCCAGATGTTGCTCACGGTCGAGTTGCTCAGCGCGCCGCCGATGCCGTTCACCTGGGCGCTGTCGTCGCGCTCCTGCACGTTGCCGGAGATGGCGAAGTTCGACAGGTGCACGTTGGTGCTCGGGTTCGGCGCGGAGTTGCCGTAGAAGCCCGGCGCGGTGCCGGTCACGGTCGAGTACCACATGCCGGCGCCGGCGATCGTCACGTTGTTCACCGAGATGTGGCCCGGGATGTTGAACGTGCCCGGCGGGATCCACACCGTGCCGCCGGCCCCGGCGGCGGCGATGGCCGCGTTGAAGGCGCCGGTGGCGTCGTTCACGCCGGTGGCGTCCGCACCCTCGCTGGTCACCGAGACCGAGCCGGCCGGCTGGGGCAGCGCCGCGCCGACGTTCTCGAAGTCGGCGAGGTTGACGGTGTAGGACGAGGCGGTGTCACCGGAGTCGACCTGCAGCTTGAAGGTGGTCCCGGCCGGATAGGTCGTGGACAGCAGCCGGTGCACCTCGTCGTAGAAGTGGTGCGGGTTGCCGCTGCTCGGGGTGTTGGTGAAGGGGTAGCTGCCGTAGTACCAGCTGTAGGCGTTGGTCAGCGACAGGTCGGACTGCTTGGCGCCGTTGACGTACAGCGACAGCGGGGCACTGTATACGGACCCTGACGACGTGTCCGGGATGCTGTACCGGACGTCGATCGAGTTGGTCGCGACCGGGGTGGTGAAGGTGATGCTCTGGCCCGAGCCGTTGCCGGCCAGGGTGACGGCCTGCCGGTAGGACGCCTCGTCGGCGAGCTGGCCCTGGCTGAAGCTGGGGCCGATCAGCGTCCCGGTGGTCGCGGCCTTCGCGGCCTCGACCTCCACGTAGGGCAGGCTCGCCCCGGAGCCGCCGGTCGCGCCGGCCGCGGCCGCGGGCGAGGCGGCGAGGGCGACCAGCGTGCCGGCGGTGGCCAGCACCGCCCCGAGGGCGGCGGCCATCGTGCGGCGTGGCGAGTGCGGTCGCGCGCCCGGTATCCGGGCGCGTGCGGATCTGGACATCACAAAGGGCTCCTTCGATGGGGCACCGTGCGGGGTACGGACCGTGGCGTTCGGTCCGGTGGGGGGATGTCGCAGCGGGAGCGTAACGCCGCCGACACCTGCGCGCAATATCCTGATCTCATTACTGCAAGGAGTTTGCCGATCCTTGAAATATTTCGATACCGGCGCGGCGCGACGAAAACCGGCAGGTCAAGGTCCTGATTTTGGGCGGCTCTGACTTGTGTGTGTGGGTCGGCGTGGGGGTGTTGGTGCGTGGTCGCTTCTGGTGCCACAGTCAAGGGCGACGGTCAAGGGCGACAGTCAAGAGCGACAGTCAAGGGCGCCTCCGGCGGCGCCTGCGCGGCGAGCGGCCTCGCTCCGGGGATGGGGGGGTCGCGCTGGCTGCTGGCGGTCGCTGCTTGTGGTCGCCTCTGTCCCGGATTCCCCGTCGCTTCGTCGCCCGGAGGGAA